>DATARN010000127.1:0-3605 GCA_036264135.1 Acidimicrobiales bacterium | reverse complement strand
GTCGCCACCGGCTTCATCTTCGGCCTGGTGCTGGCGCCTCGGGCCACCCGCCTGGCGGCGACGGTGTTCACCGCCCTGACCGCATCCGACTTCCTGCAGCTGGCCTACGCCGGCGCCATCCACGGCGTGGAAGGCTGACCGCCCTGCCGGCGGTAGTCCTGCCCCGACGCCCTGATCGCCGGCAGCCCACTCAGCCGAGGCGGATGCCGGCCAGTTGGGTGGAGTGGGCGACCAGACGGCCGGTGGAATCCCAGATGAAGCACGACTCATCGAAGCGCTGGCCGACGATCAGTTGCGCCCGCTGCAACACCCGCACCGGGCCCGGGGCCGGGAGGGCCCGGACATAGGCCGTCAGTTCGAGGGTTGGCACCCACCCGGTGAACTCGATGTCGAACGTCGCCGGCGGGAAGGAGTCGGCGGCGAAGAGCAGCGAGACGGGATCGAAGGGTTCGTCGTGGGGCAGCGCCAGCCATCCGCGAAGCTCGCCCCGGCCGCTCGGCCGCCCCACCATGAAGCCGCTACTGGCCGGCTCCAAGCGGAGGTCGACCTGATCCAACATGTTCACCCGCATCACACCGGGCGCGCCGGGCTGCAACCGGGTGCAGTCGGCAAAGGCGGTGTCGCCCGGCGCCGGCATGCCCCGGTCCCAGAAGACCGACGCCGCCGGGTCCAGGTCGGTCACGGCGACCAACGCCTCGACGCAGGTCTGCTCGCCCTGGTCCAGCCGCGCCCGGACCTGGCTGGCGCTGCGCCCGGCCCGCAGGAGCTCGGTGCCGATGGTCGCCGGCCCGGGGACCGGGGAGCGCAGGTAGTGGGCGCTGGCGGCCAGCACGTGGCTATGGCTGGTCGTCGCCACCGCCGCCCGGCCCAGCAGGGCCAGGAGGTAGCCGCCGTTGGGCTTGCCGGCGATGGTCCATTCCGGGTCGAGTTCGGCCTGGTACCAGCCGTCCGCCCGGTCGCGTAGCGCGCTCACCTGGGCGAAGGTCGTCGACGGCGACTCGGAGTCGGGGACGCTCATGTCAATGCCGTCGGTCGATCGGCGGGCAGATCACGATGGCATGGTAGGGGCGGTCACATCGACCTAGAGAAGAGGGAGCGCATGACCTACACCGAGGACGACGTCGCGGGCACGATCGACCGGTTGCTGGCTGACGCCGGGCACCGCGGCCCGCTCACCCCGGCGCAGCTCGCCGGCGTGGATCAGTTCCACGTCGGCGGGGCGGAGGCGGTCGACCGGCTCCTGCCCGCCCTGGCCCTCTCCCCCACCAGTCACGTCCTCGATGTGGGCTCGGGATTCGGCGGCCCGGCCCGGCTGGTCGCGGCCCGCACCGGCGCGCACGTCCACGGCATCGACGTCACCCGTCCCTACGTTGACGCCGCCACCCAACTCACGGCGCGCTGCGGCCTCGAGGACCTGGTCACCTTCGAGCACACCGACGTGGCCCGCCACACGCCGGCGCGGCCCTACGACGCCGTCCTGACGATCCACGTGGAGATGAATGTCGCCGACAAGGCGGCCTGGTACCGGGCCATCGCCGACCGCCTGACCACCGGCGGTCGCCTGGCGATCTGGGACGTCTGCCGCGCCGGCGACGGCCCGGTGCCCTGGCCCATGCCGTGGTCGATCGACGGCTCCGACAGCCACCTGGTGACCGCCGCGGAACTCAAGGACACCATCGAGGCCGCCGGCCTGGTCACCACGGAATGGGTCGACGAAACCCCATGGGTCAATGACTGGTTCACGTCGGCCTTTGCCGCCGCCGGCAGCGGGAGCCCGGCGCTGCCGATGATCCTCCACGACGGATTCACCCGCATCCTCAACTTCGCCGGGGCCCTGGCCGACGGCACCCTGATGGTGGTACGGGGCGCCTTTGTCACTGTTGGCTAGCCGGTGCCGGCGCCGCCTTCACTGCTCCGAGGTGTAACGGGAAAAGGGGGCCGGATCGTAACCCGGCCCCCTTTTCCCCCTTTAGTGGGCTTCTCCGCCTTGCGTCGGTTGGCCGGTGACCGGGTTGAGGAAAAGTCGCCCGGCCTGCGGGTGCTGGAAGTCGAACAGCCCGTCGAGGCGGCCGGCGTAGTTGTCGAAGCTGGCGGTGAGGCCGTCGGGTGACGTTCCGCTCATGGGCTCGACCCGCTTCCCGCCCAGCCAGTTGTCCTCGATGAATCGCAGCGTCGAGGTCTGGTCGGTCAGGGTGCTGTCGACGTGGTTCACCCGGGCGAAGGGCGAGATGACCAGCAGCGGCAGTCGAGGCCCGTAGGCGCAGCGGCCCTGCAGGCCACCGGCCGGCGGGTTGGTGCCGCACTGGCCCGGGGCCGACAGGCCGTCGTAGGCCGTCTGCGAGTGGTTCACGATGGTCGACATCTGGTGGTCGTACCACCCGTCGGAGTCGTCGTAGTTGATGACCACGGCGGTGGAGGCCCAGTCCCGTGACTTCTGGAGTTGGTTGATCACGTTGACGACGAAGTGCTGCTCGTCCAGCGGATCGGAGTAGCCGGGATGGCCGTCCTGGTACCGGGGCGCCTTGAGGTAGCTCACCGCCGGCAGGTTGCCGGCGTTGAGGGCGGTGTAGAAGTCGGTCATGTCGTACTGATGGTTGGCCGGGCCGGCATGGCCGATCTCGGCGGTGGACGCCGGGGGCAGGTGGTGGGGGTTGGCGGTCGAGGCGTAGTACTGGAACGGCTCGTGGTGCGCGCTGTAGTCCGTCACCGTGGCGCCGCCGACATTGGTGTGGGCCGCGCCGCAGGTCGCCACCCCGTTCGGCGAGGAGGTCGGCCGGAAACCACCCTGGAAGAAGCCCCAGCTGACGCCGGCGTCGTTCAGGAGGTTGCCGATGTTGCGACCCGACATGCTGAGCCGGGTGCCGGCGCTGCAGTCGTCGTAGCTGGGATCGAGGTCCCCGATGTCCGTGCCCTGGGTGGTGTTGCCGGCAACCTCCGGCGGTGTGGCGCCCCCGGTCTGACCGGAAATCAAGTTCAAGGCACCGGGGGTCGAGGGCCCGAACACGGTGTTGTAGCTGTTGTCGCTCATGGCGAAGTGCTGGGCGTACTGCCACATGGCGGTCACCGTGTTGCCGTCGTAGTAGCCCATCACCGTGTTGGCCAGCGGGACGTCTGGGGGGTTGCAGCTATCAGTCGTGGTGTTTTGCACGAACTTGTCCATCAGGCCGTGATCAAACGCCCGCTGCTCGTTCAGGTAGTTGTGGTTCTGGTCGCACGTCAGGGCCTGGCTGGAGCTGAGCCGGAACGGGTTGGCGGAGTTCTGGTTGTGGTACAGCAACGGGGCGTTGGGGTCATGGGGGTTGCCCAGGTTGTTGACGCTGGGCGTGCCCGGCTCGGGGAAGAACGGCTGGCCGTCGGTGTTGGCCGCCACCGGGTAGGTGCCGAAGTAGTGGTCGAAGGAGACGTTCTCTTGGAAGATCTCCACCAGGTGCTTGATCGGCGTGGCCGTTGCCGGCCCCCGATCGTCGCTTTCCCGGGCGTAGCTGGTGCCCGCCACCGCCAGGACGGCGGCGATGAGCACCACGGCGGCCGCGGCCACCCCGACGCGCTGAAACTCACGACGCATGCAGTTCCTCCTCATTGGTTGGTGAGGGACCCCTTTCCAC
>DATARN010000105.1:0-19711 GCA_036264135.1 Acidimicrobiales bacterium | reverse complement strand
ATGGCGCGATGCGGATTGGTCGGGTCGGAGTGCATCGTCAGGGAGCCGGAGGTGCTGGAGACGTTCACGATGCGTCCCGCCGGCGCTTCCCGAAGCAGTGGCAGCATCGCTTGGGTGACCGCGATGACGCCGAACACGTTGGTCTCGAACACCGCCCGCACCTCATCCAACGAGACGACGCCGAGGCGGCCCGCCTTCGCCCGCTCCTGAAGCGACCTTCCCGAGTCACCGGCATGGGAGACGGCCGCGTTGTTCACCAGCACGTCGAGACGGCCGAACTCCTCCCCGATGCGCTCCGCGGCGGCGGCGATGGACGCCGGGTCCGTGACGTCGAGCTGGATGGCCCGGGCATTGGCTCCGACCTCCTTGGCGGCCACCTCCCCCACGTCGAGGTGGCGCGACCCGACGAGCACCGTGAAGCCGTGCCCTGCAAGGTCTTTGGCGATCTGCAGCCCGATTCCCTTGTTGGCCCCGGTGACGAGGGCGACGTGGTTGTCCTGCATGGCAGTCTCCTTCTCCGCATGCGCCGTAAGCTGACGCCCTCCGAATACAACCGGAGATGCTCTCCGCCTACTGTATCGGAGAGCCTGTCCGGTTGGCAAGCGAAACGACCAGTGAGCTCGCCCAGCCCCCACCCCTCCGACACCGCCACCCCCGGCCCCGGCGCGCCGACGCCCGCCGCAACCGCGAGACCATCCTGGCCACCGCCCGCGACGCCTTCGCCGAAGGCGGCAGCACGATTTCCATGGCCGAGATCGCTCGTCGCTCCGCCGTCGGGATGGCGACGCTGTATCGCAACTTCCCCAGCCGCCAGTCGCTCCTCGAGGCCCTGTACCTCGACAACGTCAGGGACTTGGCCCGCTCCGCCGAGGACCTCACGGATCTGCCGGCCGGCGACGCCCTGACCGTCTGGCTGCGCCGCTTCGCCGGCTATTTGGCGACCAAGCGCGTCATCGCCGCCGAGTTGCTCGACTACGGCGAGACCAGTACACCGGTCTTCAGCGACAGCCGTCGGGCCATTCACGCGGCCGCGCAGCCCCTCCTCGATCGGGCCCAGCAGTCTGGCGATGTGCGCGCCGACGTCACCGTCGACCAGGTCATGGACATGATTGTCGGTATTGCGAAGATTTCGTCGGCGCAACCGGGCCACGTCGACCACATTCTCGATATCGCGCTCGACGGGCTCCGCGCCCGGCCCTAACCTGGCGCACGTTCAAGTCGACCGACGTGACCAGCGTGGATACGACGTTCGGCGTCGGCGCCGCATGTGGGCAATCGCAGTTTTCGCCGTCATCCTGGTGGGAGTGGCCGCCGCGGTTTCGGCCAGGCATTTCGAAAACAACCGCGGCAACCCCGATCCCGGCGGCCGCCGCCGGGCCGCACTCTCAGACGTCGCGGGTGCATTACCGCAAGGCTCGCGGATGATTGCGCACAGTTCGCCAGAACCGGGATGGGACTCATGCGACGGCCGGGCCGGCACGTTTGGTTGGGACGACGTCGTTGCCGACTACGAATTCACCACCCACCAGCAGCCGATCAACGTGGTGCAGCAAGCGGCACGAGTGCTCCGCGACCGCGGCTGGGCGGTCGAGCAGTCGCGGGATCCCCACGGCGGCCCCTATCTCACCGGCCGGCGGACGCTCGACACTGTGGTACCCCTGAACGTCGTCCTGACGCCGGCCTACATCGTCCCCGGTGGCCCCATCGCATATTGGAACCTCACGGCAACCGCTCCTCCGGCGGGCGCCCGGGCGGGCGGCTGCTGACCGGCTCCCCCGTGCCGGCTGTCCTCCTGCAATGTCGCCAGGGCATGACACCCATCAACGAATCGCCCCGTGACAGGCCGACCCCGTGACTCGGACATTGTCGCCGCCTCGAGCTTGACGGACCGCGCCGCACCGCCCGTCGTCGTCCGGTCACCGGGGCGCTCCTTCTCACGCTCGTCGTCACCGCCGCGGCTTGTGCAACGACTCGCACGCCGACAGTGGACGGCACGGTCACCGGACGGATCTTCCGCTGCTCCGGCCTCGGAACCCCGACTGGTCTCTCCCCATTCACCGGTGGCACCGTCGTCGCTTTGCAGGGAAACATCACCTACCGCCAGGCCGGCACCGACGGCCAGACAATATTTCCCGCCGATGTCGTCGCCATCCAATCCGTTCTTCCCAGCCACGATTTCACGTTTACTCTTCCAGCCGGGAATTACGTCCTGCGAGTCACTCGGTACAGTGACGCGCTCCCGGGGTCCAACGCCACCTCGTTCGCCGCGATCGTCGTCGACCGCGGTCGCACCGAACACCAAGACCTGCCGAACCTGTGCATGTAGTCGCCTGGCGTCCTGACCAATCGCGATTCCCTGTGGTCAAGCAACGCTCAGGTGCAGTACGCCCGAAAGGCCAATCCCTGCAAACGTCTATGGCTGCGCCCTTGGGTCAGCCGGCACGACGAGCCTGGTCGCGATGCTGCTTGGGACTTGTCCCCCGCGCCCGCTTGAACGCCGTGCTGAGGGCGTAGGGGCTCCCGTAGCCGACCTCCCGGGCGACCTGGCTTACGGTGCGACCCGGCTCACGCAACAGGTCCGCCGCCAGGTCGAGGCGCCACGCCGCCAGGAACGCCATCGGTGGCTCGCCAACCAGTTCCGTGAACCGCCGGGCCAGGGCGGCACGCGACGCCCCCACCTGGGAAGCCAGCGACGCGACCGTCCACCCCTCGGCGGGCCTGGAATGCAGCAGGCGCAGCGCCGGGCCGACCACGGGGTCGCCCTGGGCCCGATACCAACCGGGGGCCCCGGCATCCGGGCGGCTCAGCCACACCCTCAGGACCGCGATCAGGAGAAGGTCGAGCAGCCGGTCGAGCACGGCGTCCTGGCCGGGCCCGTCCTTGACCAACTCAGCTCTCAGCAGCCCGACCAACGGCGAATCCCAAGTCCCGGCTCGCACGGCGACCAAGGGCGGCAACACCGACAGCACCCGCTGGCTGACGTCGCTTTCCTGCTGGTAGGTGCCGGTCAGCAGCATGGTTGGCCCCCCAGGGTCATTGCCCCAGGTACGGGTGTCGATCGTCATCGGTTGGTGCAGGTCGATGCCGTCGGGGGTGGTACAGAGCTGACCCGGATGGATGATGACGCTCGGCGGCGTGGCCGGGTCGTCGGCCACCGTGTAGTGGTCGGGGCCCCGCACGACGGCCACGTCACCGGCCTCCAGTCGCGACGGCTCGGCACCGTCGGGAACCACCCACGCGTGGCCCGCCACCACGGCCACCACGGTCAGGGGAGCCTCATCCTGGACGCGCAGCGACCAGGGCGCCGACAAAACAGAACGCAGTAGGAACGCGTCCTGGGCTCGGGGCCCGTCGAGCAGGGCACTCAGCGTGTCCATGCCGCCAACCGTAGACGATGACACATGAACATGAGCGTCTGGACGATGGATCGTCTCGCCCAACCGGCAGATGATGACGTCATGACCATCACCGAGACGTTCCGTCCCTACAGCAGCATTCCGTCCTTCTCGCGACCCTCGGGCACGGCGCCGGCCGTTCCCCCGATTCATCCGCCGTCCCTGGCGCCGCCCCATGCCGGGCTGCTCAGTGGCAATGTCCTCCACTCGATCACCATCGCCACGGCGGTCGGTGCCGGCGTCGTCGGCGGGGTGCTATTCGCCTTTTCGACCTTCGTCATGCCTGCCCTCCGCAGCCTGCCCGACTCCCAGGGCATGTCGGCCATGCAGGCGATCAACCGCTTCGCACCGACAGCGCTGTTCATGGCCGTCCTCTTCGGCACCGCCATCGTCGCCATCGTCCTCGGGGTCTCGGCCGTGGCCCACCTCGACGACACCGCCGCCTGGTGGCGCCTGGCGGGGTGCGTCCTGTACCTGGCCACCATCGTGATCACCGCCGCCTACCACGTGCCGCAGAACAATGCCCTGGCCGCGGTTTCGGCGACCAGCGCCCACGCCGCCGGCATCTGGCACCGCTATGCCTCGGGCTGGACGGCCCTCAATTCGGTCCGGGCGGCCACGGCCATCGCCGCCTGCATCTGCTTCGCCGGTCCCGGCCGGGCCCTCTGAGCCTCGGTCGATTCCCGATTTCCCAGGCGAGTCGCTACCTCCGGGGGCTTGCCTGGGACCTCCGCCGGGGCGCCCAGCCGGCGGGACATCTCAAGCACGATTACCAGCCAAATCACTACCATGAGCGAGGGGGCCTTTCTGCCCGGAGAAAGGAGGCGAAATCCGATTACCAACCGCGATGTCTGGACCGTGGTCCACGCCGAGCGCCAGGCGCTGGCGGCTGATCTCGCGGGCCTGGATGATGACCGGTGGGCGACGCCCTCGCTTTGTTCGGCGTGGTCGGTTCGCGACGTCCTGGCTCATATGACCGCCACCGCCAAGAACACTCCCACCGCGTTCTTGGGCAAAAAGATCGGGTCGGGATTCCGCCTTACCGGGGCATGAGCGGCCAGGGAACCTACTCGGCTCGGGGCACCGTCGTCTCCAGCCACACGCCGTCAGGCTGCTCACATACCGCAGTCGCCTTGAGCGTTTTGGGTCGCGCCACCGGCACGGTCTCGCTCCCCTGACCCTCGCCACCTTCCGGCCGGGCCACAGCGGGTGGCCCGGCCCGGTAGGTCGGAGCGGCCTAGGGGATGTCGAGGGTTCCCCGGTCAGTGCCCCAGATGTAGTACGTCCCTTGGGTGTGGCTGCAACCTCCCCCAGGCAAGGGTGCGCCAATTCCGATTCCGTGCTGGGTGAAGGTTCCGGAACCGTGCGCACCTTGGTAGGCGCCGGTTCCGCCGGTGATTTGGAACGTTCCGGACATTTTCAGTTCGACGGTGCAGGGACCGGTTGGTATTACTTCGTTGACAACTTTTGTCGTCGCTACGGACAGCGTCCCGTCAGGGAAGACAAAGATATCGCGGTCGAGGTTGGCCGGGTCTCCGGGCTGGCTGGGTGCGAACTGGTCCGTGCCCACAGCGTTGACCACACCAGTGGCTGTGACCAATGATGCGGTCGGCTGGTCACCGCCGAGTGTTCCTTGATCGTAGATGAATATTCGCTCAGATCGGGTTTGGGCGGATGCGGTGGCGGTGCCTGCCAGGCATACGAACAGGGCGGCCACAATCGCAGCCGGCCATATCTTCTTAGTCATGTTTCTCCCTTATGATCGCCGATGGCGGTGCTTTTGAGCACGAGCCGGAGTTCACGGTAAAAGCACCGGCCTCGGAAGTCATCGGCCCTGGGTAGATTCGACTCGTCGTCTGAACGACCGTGACGGCTGCAGCATCATCCTCAGGACGACCCCGTTCGTCGTAGGGACGATGACCCTCTCACGGTCGTCGGATACTCTCAGGCTGTGAGGCGGCCGAGGGCGTCGAGCGATGTGCTGGTGGCTGCCGTCGCGGTGCTCGTCGGCCAACTCGAGATGTGGGCCCCGGGTTTCATGCGGGCGTCGGGCAACCTGCACGTGGTCGGCCCGAAATGGGTCAATGTCCCTGCGTTTCTCCTCAGCGGGCTGGCGGTGTTGTGGCGTCGTCGGGCGCCGGCAGTGGTGCTCGGTGTGGTGCTGGCCACCGGCACTCTCCAGGTCCTGGCAGTGGGAGCCACCCAGGGGCTCGGCTGGTATCTCCCGATGCTGATCGCCCTTTATTCCGTCGCCCGCCGCTGCGACACCCGGACCGCCGTGGTCGGGTTAGCTCTGGCCGTGGCCAGCACGGGGATCCATGACCTGCGGGACCCAAGGATCACCGGCTGGGCCGACGTGTCGCTCTTCTACGACATCATCGTCCTCGACTGGGTCGCAGGCCGAGGTTTCCGCGTCCGACAGGACCGCTACGACGAACTGGCGCAGCGGGCCGACGACGTAGAGCGCCGCCGGGACGACCACGCCCGGCTGGTCGTCGCCAAGGAACGGGAGCGTATTGCCAGGGAACTGCACGACCTGGTGGCGCACAGCATGAGCCTGGTGGTGGTCCAGTGCCTCGTCGCCGTGGAGCTGCTCGACGCCGGCCAGCCAACCGCAGCCCGCGAGCGAGTCGCCAACATCGAGAGGGCCGCACGCCAGACGCTCGGTGAGATGCGACGCCTGCTCGGCATGCTCAGCCCCGACGATGACACCACCTCCCTCACACCACAACCGGGTGTCCGCGACGTGCCGACCCTTATTCGACAGGTGGTCGACGCCGGCTTGCCTGTCGAGTTGCGCATCGAGGGCCACGAATGCACGCTTCCTCCGGGCCTGCACCTGTCCGCGTATAGGATCATCCAAGAGGCGCTGACCAACACGCTCAAACATGCCGACGCCGGCCATGCCACCGTGGAACTCAAGTATTGCCCCGAGGCCCTCGAAATCGGCGTGATCGACGACGGAGCCAGCAAACAGGAGACGGCTCCGGTCGCAAACGGTGACGGCGGACGAGGTCTCATCGGAATGCGGGAACGGGCCGCACTCTTCGGCGGGTCACTTCACTACGGCCCGGTGCAAGGAGGCGGTTGGGAGGTCCGGGCCCGCCTGCCGATCGCGGTTGGCGACCAATGATTCGCATCTTGATCGCGGACGACCAAACCCTGGTGCGGGAGAGCTTCGCGCTCCTGCTCGACCTCGAAGGGGTTATCGAAGTGGTGGGCCAGGCCGGTGACGGGCTCGAAGCAGTTGCCATCGCCCGCAGTCTGCGACCCGACGTCGTGGTTATGGATATCCGCATGCCTAACCTCGACGGCTTAGAAGCCACCAGGCGGCTGATGGCCGACCCCACCCCGCCCCGAGTACTGATCCTCACTACTTTCGACAGCGACGAGAACCTTTATGAGGCGATGAAGGCTGGGGCAAGCGGCTTCCTGCTGAAAGATGTCCGCCGAGGTCAACTTGCCGAGGCCGTTCGCACGGTGATGGCGGGCGAGGCGCTCGTTTCTCCCCAGATCACCCGGCGTCTTATTGAAACGTTCTGCCATCGGCGCCCCGTCGGCTGCGGAGTCCCCGAGGCCCTCTCCGCCCTCACGCCCCGCGAGTTGGAGATTCTGCGTCTGGTAGCTCGCGGCTTGACCAACAACGAAATCGCCGCCACGCTCTTTGTGGGTCAGACCACCGTCAAAACCCACGTGGCGCACATCCTCACCAAGCTGGCGCTCAAGGATCGCGCCCAAGCGGTCGTCGTCGCGTACGAGTGCGGTATCGCCGTCCCCGGCGAATCCCGCATCCACCGCGCCTAAACTGGGAAGCCGTCGCCCGTCGTTGGTTGGGCGCCTGCTAGGCCAGTTCGACGAGGGGAAAGGCCCGGTGGCGGCGGGGCGGCACCAGGAAGTTCTGGCGCCGGGTGGCCGTGATGAAGCGCTCGAAGCCGTTGTCGCTGTCGTCGACGTGGTATTTGGCGACCAGGTCCAGGGATGCCTGGTGGCGGCGGAGGTTCGCGAAGAAGTCAGCCGAGGGCACGTAGATGGCGAAGTGAAGTTTCGGTTGCGGGGATCCGTCGGGGATGTCGAGCGAGTCGAAACCGGGTCCGTCGGCCCGGATGTGCATCGGTGTGCCGTCCGCCGCCCGCGACGACCGTTGCAATCCGGCCAGGTGTCCCATGCGGTGCTCCCCCTGGTACGTCCCGGTGCCTTGGGCGTCGCGTCGGGCGTTGTCCGCGCCGAAGTAGGTGTTTTCGATGAAGGCAGGGCCGCCGCCATCGGTGAACTGATCGGCGTTGCCTACGGAGGGGATCGGGTTGGAACGGAAGGCGTATTGCACCCGCTCGGTGAACGGTTCCGCGGGGTCGGCGTAGAACTGGGCCAAGTCTTCGATGACATGCGACAGATGCAGGACCGCCCCGTTGTCGAAGTAGTCGCCGGCGACCGCGGTGGTCAGCCGGGCCGATCTGTCGCCCGCGAAGGTGGTGATCGGAGGCGGCCCAGCGCCGGCCCTTTGCTGGTCGGCGAAGCCCATCCACATCGGCGATGCCGGGTTGATCCGGCCGGCATAGGGCAGATTGTTGGCGTCCGCTAGGTGGCGGGGCAGTCCCGGCTGCACGAACATCAAGCGACTCGAGGTCGGCTGCAGCAGTGCCCCCAGGCGGGAGTTGCCCACGTGGGAGCCGTGGAGCGTCGCCGAGTTGCCGGTCAGGTAGGCCAGGACATCAGCGAGGACGGTGGTGGTGTCGCTGCGGACCGTCACGACCAGATCGTTGCCTTCGATGCGCACCGGCAGGTTGAACCTCTGCTTGCGCTGCCCCGGGTTCCCGCCGACGTCGGTCGGGCCGGGCACCGCCTCCTCCAAGGCGTACCGGGTGGGGTCCGACAGGAGCCTCGGCATCGTGGCCGCCGCCAGCGGTCCCCGCACGCCGCCAGGGAGGCGGGCGAAGTACGGCAAGCCGTAGGCGATGGTGGTGAAAACACCGCTGGCGCTGAAAGGGTAGGACGCCTCCACCGTGTCCAGTGCCGCGGCCAACGCCGCCTGGTCCGCCACGGTGGGAGTCCGGGCCAGGGTGCAGGTGAGGTGGTGGGTGTACACCGGCGGATACTGGACCATGACCCCGTCGACGGTGACCGCCGGCGACAGATAGTCGGAGATGGCGAACTGGATGTCCGGCAGCTCGGGCGTCGCCGTGACCGGAAGGCGCCGTGGTGTCGCGGTCCACGCCTGAAGGGCGCTGAGGTTGGAAGCGGCTATGCCCAGTACGGCGGCGGACGCCAGGAACGATCGTCTCGTGAGTCGATCATCTGTGCGTCCCAAGGCGCCTTGCTGGGAGCGGGGAGTGCGGCGAGATGGGGCTGGCATTGCGGCCGTGGAGCTTATGCGACGCCCGGGTTCGGGTCCTGGGCGGCCGACTCTGTCGTGGTCGATGATCGCATGCTCGTGTGACAGTGGTGTCTGCGATCCGCAGTCGTCACGCGAGGTCTTCCACTCCCAAGGGGTGCGATCCGCATCGCCGAGTACTCGACCGGAACGATCCGCGCCACCTTCACGCCACCCCGGTTCGGCGCCTTGTGGGGCGCCCAAGGCCGGGACCGTCGCCGAGTTGGTGTTCCCCGGCGCTCTCCTGTGCAATGTCGTTGGCTTCGAAGTCGGCCAGAGCATCCTCGCCGGCAGGTCTTCCAAGTCGCCCTAGGCCACCCCGGTGTGATTGCGGCCATGGTGGCGCAGTGATGATCCGGCGCGGTACAAACACTGCAATTCATGTTGACGTTGTCTTTTTCCTCCCAGCCACCCCGCATTCCGGCGCCGGAGGTCTCAATCCCCGAGGGGTACCGACCAAATAGTGACGACGACAGCGGACGCCTTCAAAGTGTTGTCATCCAGCCGGGGTGGCACGACCACGCGGCTGGTAAGTGTTTATCAATGGATGGCGAAATCGGCGGCCCATTACTTCCCGACCGGCCTTCCGTCGACCTTCCATTTCCCCGGCGAAAACACCAAGAAAGGCGCCCGATATTCGACAAAGACCGTCTGGCCCGGCGCCACGTCAACGGCGACGGACGCATCACCCGCCTTCGAGTACACGCCCCACCGGAACCAACACTCGACGCCGTGGCGACCGGGCGCAACCGGGATGATGGTTTCGCCCCAAGGCTGCATTGCCTCCGGTCCCCCGTCTACGGCCAAACGCGTCTTGGTCAGATAGAGCATAAACGCCAACGGCCGGAAACCGGTCTTGACCCGTATCGCCGATCCTCCTGCATATTCGCTCATAATCGCCAAGAGTACACGGCCCTCGTCGGAGGTGCTCTGATAGCTCCTTCCAGCAGCCAACGCCTCCCCACGAGGTGCCATTCCGGATGGACGATAGACAAGGCGCGACATTGCCAGGGCCAGTCCTAAGTTCGGGCTACAGATGAGTGGGGTGGAAAGGACCACGTCGTCGATCTGAAGGCCGATCGCGGCGAGGGACAGACCAGCCAATCGACGTCCGGCTTCACCTACAACGCCGAGAATCAACTTCTCCGGCTCGTACACGTTCGCCACCGCGGGTGTCGGTGCCTGGCCCTGAGCACGATCGCGCTGATCTTCATGGTCACCGACCGGGTCGGATCCTGGTGGTGGCAATCACCACCGCCAGCTTTGGCGTCGCGGCGGCCGCTTGCGCCCTCGCGGGTCCTAGGACTGGGCGAGGCGAAGGACGAGTGCTTCGCCTTGCCCACCGCCACCGCAGAGGGTCACGCCGCCGAAGGTGGCTTGGCGGCGAACCATCTCATGGACGAGGGTGGCGGTCATGCGTGCGCCGGTCGCGCCGAGGGCGTGGCCGAGTGCCACCGAGCCGCCGTTCACGTTGACGATGGCCTCATCGGCCTCGAGCATTCGGGTGGCATGCAAAGCGACCGACGCGAACGCCTCGTTGATCTCCACGACGCCAAGATCGTCGGGGCCAACGGAGGCCTTTTTGAGGGCCCGTTGGAGGGCCACGGCCGGCACGGTGTGGAGCCAGGCGAAGTCGTCGGCGCACATCCCATGCGCGAGGATCTCGACGAGCGGGTCGATCCCCATGGCCTCGGCCCGGTCGGCTCGCATCACGATCAGGGCCGCCGCTCCGTCTGAGAGCTGGGAGGCGTTGCCGGCGGTGATCGTCCCGTTCGGGTGGAAAGCGGCCGGCAGAGCGGCCAGCCCCTCGAGGGTCGTCGTGGCCCGAATGCCTTCGTCGCGCGCCACAATCACCGGCCCAGGCCGCGACGAGGTCTCGACGGGGACCACTTCTGGTTCGAACCGTCCCGCCGTCCACGCGTCGGCCGCTCGTTGATGCGAGCGTGCCGCCCAGGCATCCTGCTCGGCGCGTGTGATCCGAAGAGTCGCATTGATGTCATCGGACGATTCGCCCATGTGCTGCCCGGTGAACGTCGACCACAGGCCGTCATGGACCATGGTGTCGACGAGGGGGCGATCGCCGAGCGCGCTTCCCCATCGGACATGGGGCGCGACGTAGGGGGCCTGCGACATGGATTCCATGCCACCGGCGACCGCGACCTCGATTTCGCCAGCCCGAATGAGTTGATCGGCGAGCGCCACGGCCGAGAGGCTCGCCAGGCACACCTTGTTCAACGTCATCGCCGGCACATGGGCAGGCAGGCCGCCGGCGACGGCGGCTTGGCGGGCGGTGTTCTGCCCCGCTCCGGCCTGCAGCACGTGGCCCATCAACACGTAGTCGACGTGGTCGCCGAGTGCCGCCGGGTCGCCGAGCTTGGAGCCGGCAGCCGCCCGGTCCAAGACGGCGCGAATCGCCGCCGCACCCAACTCGACGGCAGGCACCTCGCGGAACGCGCCGCCGAACTTGCCGACCGGAGTGCGCACGGCCGCGACGATTACCGAGCGAGGTTGAGCAGTCATGGCTACGAAAAGTCTAGATTCTGCGTTGGCCACGCTTGGTGGGAGTGCGAGATGGAGCGCGTATCGCTGCTGGTCATCGGGGCCGGACCCTACGGTCTAGCCGTCGCCGCCCACGCCCAGGAGCACGGCATCGACACTGTGGTCGTGGGCCGCCCGATGTCCTTCTGGACCGAGCACATGCCCGCCGGCATGTTCCTGCGGTCCGGTCCCGACTGGCATCTGGACGCGGCGAACGTGCATACATTCGAGGCCTTCCTCCAAGAATGCGCCATCGCACCCGCCGACATCGACCCCGTCCCCATCAGCGTTTTCCTGGACTACGGCAAGTGGTTCTCCGAGCAGAAGCGGCTCGGCGTACGCGAAGGCCTCGTGTCCAGGCTCGTCCACAGTGGGCAACAGTTTCAGGTCCGACTTGACGACGGCACAGCCATTACCGCCGACAGAGTCGTCGCGACTCCAGGCGTCCGCCACTTTCAACAAGTCCCGGAATGGGCCGACCAGGTTGCTCCCGGCTTCGGTGCCCACACCTGCGAGCTCACGCGATTCGATGACCTCCGTGGGGCCCGGGTGCTCATCATCGGAGGGCGGCAAAGCGCGTACGAATGGGCGGCGCTCGCCGGTGAGCACGGCGCGGCGCGGATCGACGTCGTGCACCGCCACGACGCACCTCGCTTCGAGCGAGTCAGCTGGCGTTTTGTCGACCCGTACATCGACCAGACCCTCAAGTCCCGAGGCTGGTGGCGGACCCTCCCCAGCAGCGATCAGCAACGCATCTCGCGCCAGTTCTGGGAGGTCGGGCGTCTCACCCTCGAGTGGTGGCTCACACCCCGCCTGTCCGACGCTCGATTCCACCGCTGGCCCAACGCCCGCGTGACAACCGTCGCCCAGAACGCCGACACGATCGAGGTCGAGCTGTCCAATGGCGAACGTCTCGGTGTCGATCGAATCGTCTACGCCAGCGGCTACGCCGCCAACCTCCGGCGCGTCCCCTACCTCCGTGACGTGCTCCCGGCCATTGATGTAACCGACGGCTTCCCCAACCTCGATGCCGCCTTCCAAACCAGCATCCCAGGCCTTTACATTCCGGGGTTCGCCGCCACCCGAGACTTCGGACCGTTCTTCGGGTTCACCAAAGGCTGTCCCGCCGCGGCCACTCTCATCGTCCAAGACCTCCTGAGAGCAGGCGAAGTCAACCCGGCATAACGGGTGCCACCGGTGGCAGGGAGGAACGCGCCGACTGGTCGATGTGGCCTCTCCCGGCGGCCGAAGCCGACCGGGCTCCTAGCGAGTGAGCGCGTCCAGCTCAGGGAGAATCCCCCGCACGTCGACGTAGGCGGCGCGCGCGTTCTCGGCGGTGTGCAGGAGGCTGTGCGATCCCGCGATGGCTGCGGTGACGCCTGGCTGGTGGAGCACCCAGGCAATCGCGGTCTGCGCCGCGGTTGCATCGATGCCGGCGCCGATCCGGCGGACCTCTTCGGTGACGGTGCGGCAGTGATCGGCGTTGTCCTCGCTCAGCAGCCGTCGGAAAAACGCGCTGTTCTCCCAGGCCGTTCCAGCCCAGCGGGCGCGCACCTGGTCGTAAGGGACGTTGGTGAGCAGCCCGCTGGCGACGGGTTCGTAGATGGTGACGGCGATACCCATGTCGCCGCAGGACCTGATCAAGGGGCGGTCGTCGAGGTAGTCCAATAGGCTGAGGCCGGTCTGCACGACGTCCACGGGTCGCTGGGCGTGACACTTCTCGATGTCGGCAAGGTCGTAGTTGGACATCCCGATCGCCCGGACCAAGCCGGCGGTGGCGAGCTCCGACATGGCGCCCCAGGTCTCCTCCAGAGGTATGCCACTCTCGTCCGGGTAGTGCAGCAGGTACATGTCGAGCTGGTCTCGGCCGAGTCTGCGCAGGCTCTCGCGGCAGGCATTGTGCACCTGGTCGGGCCGAAAGCCGCTGGCGCCGCCGGTCTGCGCGGCGTACGGCGCAACCTTGCTCCCCACCAGGAAATCGGGGCCGACCACCCGCAGCGCCGCACCGATCAGTGACTCATTCGCCGATGCCAGGTAGTTCTCGGAGGTGTCCAGCCAGTTCACGCCGTTCTCGATGCCGGTCCGCAGGAGCGCGACGGCCCCGTCGACGTCCGGCGCGTCGCCAGCTTCTGGGCCGAGTTCGTAACCGCCAAGCCCGACCGCCGAGATCCGGACCTCAGTTCGGCCGACTTGCCGCAGCTCCATGTGATCCTCTGTCAAGGTCATCAACTCGACGACGGTGCGGGTACCTGCTCGGATAGTAGAACAGGGCTGACGTTCCGGAGCTTCCGCAAAGGGGCGACGAGCAACATCGTCGACGACGGTGTGCACACCCGGGTGATCCAGCACCGTCTCGGCAATGCCACGGCTCCTGCTGTCGCCCGCCAGCGTGGTGGGACCGGCTGCGTCGCGCCAGCCGCAAAGGCGAACCGAGCACGAGAACAGTGCGCTGGCCAGCCGGGTCGGCTGAAAGCACGGTGATGGGCGCCGCCGCCGGCCTGCTGCTTCACCTGCTCGCCCGGGCCCTCTCGTGAGCGCCCATACGGATGGCCCGGCGACAACGAAGAGCGGGTGCCGGTTGGTGGTCCGGAATGCAACCCCTGAAAGATTGGTAGGTAACCATCATGAAAGTCTTGGTAACGGGGGCCACGGGCTTCGTCGGATCCCGACTGGGCCGCGCTCTCGTCGACAGTGGCCACGAGGTCCGGGCCATGACCCGCCGGCCACAGTCCTACGTCGGGCCAGGCGACGCGGTGCCGGGCGACGTCGCCGATCCCGAGTCGCTCGCCGGTGCGTTGGAAGGTTGCCAAGCGGCGTATTACCTCATCCATTCGCTCGGCGGGGCCGACTTCGCGGCGCGCGACCGTGAGGGGGCCGCGGCTTTCGGCGACGCGGCCGCGGCCGCCGGTATCCGCCAGGTCATCTACCTGGGCGGTCTGGGGAGCGAAGGAGACAAACTCTCCGCCCACCTGGCCAGCCGCCGGGAGGTCGAGGGCATCTTGGCCGCTCGAGTGCCGACCACAGTCTTGCGAGCCGGCATCGTCATCGGCGATGGCGGGATCTCATGGGAGATCCTCCGGCAGCTCGTTGCCCGGCTGCCCGTCATGGTCACCCCCCGCTGGGTCCAGACGAAGACCCAACCGGTGGCCATCGACGACGCCGTGGTCTATTTGGTCGGCGTCTTGGGTCGCGACGACGCGCTCGGGCAGGTGTACGAGATCGGCGGCCCCCGAGCCATGACCTACGGGGACATGCTGACGGTGGTGGGGCGCATGCCGGGCGGCATTCTCAAGCTCATCGTGCCCGTCCCCCTGCTCACGCCGCGGCTGTCTTCGCACTGGCTGCGGCTGATAACCGACGTTGATCTGCCGACCGCCCAGACCCTGATCGACTCGATGTCCAACGAGGTCGTCGTCACCGACCGGCGTATCGAGGAGCTCACCGGACACCGGGCCATGGACTTCACCGAGGCGGCCGAACGGGCCCTTCACGACCGGACCAACCGCGTCGCCCCACGTGCCGAGGCCTGACGCCGACCAATCCGCGGTCGGCCCGGCAGATGCATCGCACCACGCCCCGGACCACCGGCGCCGAGCGGTCGTCGGGTGCACCGCCGTGGTGGGCACCGCAATCCTCGCAGGAACGCTGGCCGCGCCATCGGGCTCCCGGCTGTTCTTCGGCCTAGGACTGCTGGCCGCCCTGGTCTGGGTCGCGGGCGCCCGACTGTCCGGACCTATCGCCGTGCGCGGCCGAGGTGTCGCCGGCTTCACCGACATCGGGCTCCCGGTCGTACTCGGCGGCCTCCTTTTCGGCGCCTTCGTGGGAGCCAAACTGATCGCCAACCAGATCCCCGTCCTGTCGGGCAGCGTCGCCCGGGTGCTGGCCCGGGCCGACACGGGGCCTCGAACCCTCATCCTTGTCGTGGCGCTGGTCAATGGCGTCGGTGAGGAGTTGTTCTTCCGGGGGGCCGTACCCTCCGCCTTCAAGACCCACCCGACCGTATGGGCGATCGCGGTCTATTGCGGGGTCACCATTGCCACCCTCAACCTGGCCCTGGTCGCGGCCGCGCTCATCATGGGAACCGTGTTCAGCCTCGAGCGGCGCGCCACTGGCGGCGTCCTGGCTCCGATTCTCACCCACCTGAGCTGGAGCACCCTGGTCATCTTCGCGCTGCCCCGTTAGCCAGGCGCAGGACTGCACACGCCTGGCCGGCCTGGGCGACCTCCTCGGCGCAGGTGCCGCCGTCGTCGAGGCGGTACCCACAGACGCTCACCCGCTATCGCTGGCCGCCCAGGCGGCCAACGTCTCGTCGTGGGGGTCATGCGGGGCAAGCCGGGCTCGCAGGTCGAAGCCGGCCGCCCTCAGGATCCGGTAGAGGGTGGGCAGGGTCGGCTGGCGCCGCCCGCTCTCATAGGCCGCGATCGCCGATTGCGCGGTCCCGGCCCGGCGGGCCAACTCGGCCTGGGTCAGCCCGGCCCGGGTGCGTGCGTCGAGAACCAACGCCGCGGCCACCCCGATGTACTCGTCAACCACGCTCGCGCTCACCACACCAGCATACCGCTGGTTATATCGCATCGGAGATACGACCGAGTTGGCCGTCCCGCAGGTGGGGAACCTTCGACCTGGCGATCGCCCTGTTCTCTGGCCGGGCCGCCGATCCTCCGTCCAACGATTTCATCATCTGCAATTCCGCCAATGCAGAGCAGATCGAGGTCGGCTGGTGGCCCGGCGACACACGGCACTCGAAACCGGCGTTTCTTTGCCTTCGCCTCCCCCGCCCCGGACAACTTCAAGCAAGGCCGGTTGTCCCCGTCGCGGCTGAAAGGTAACGATGAGCGCGTTCGGATCCCTCGAGCTGCCTACCTGACGGGCGAGCGCCGCTTCGGGCGCATCGCCACCGTCGGCAAGGACGGAACCCCTCATGTCGCGCCGGTTGGCTGGAGCTACAAGCCCGAATTCGACGCGATCGACGTCGGAGGGCGCGATTTCGAACGGTCCAAGAAATACCGGGATGTTCAGCGCAGCGGTCGTGCCGCCATCGTCATCGATGAGGTGTCGAGCATCGATCCGTGGCGACCGCGCGGGGTCGAGGTTCGGGGTCGGGCGGAAACCGTGAACGACCCCGGGCCCATGATCCGCATCCACCCCGACCGGGTCGTTTCCTGGGGGCTCGACACGACGGGCTGACCCTCACGGTCAACGGGCGCACGCAACAAGGCGGGTGCGGCCGAATCTAAGCTGTGGCACCGGGGGGGAAATGAAAGGCGGAAAGGAAATGGGGGAGCCGGCTGACGTCGTGAGGCTGGCCGGCGGCGTCCACCTGGCGGGCCGCAGAAGGCAACTGGCCACGCTGGCCGCGGAGCTGGAACAGGCCCGTGCGGGGCGTCCCCACGTGGTCACGGTGGAAGGCGAGGCCGGCATCGGAAAGAGTGCCCTGGTCAGGCATTTCCTGTCCTCGATCCCTGACGTGCGCGTGGCCCAAGCCAGCGGCCACGAGTGGGAAGGTCGCCTGGCTTACGGGATCGTGTCGCAGTTGCTGGCGCCGTTCGACCCGTGGGACGTGCTCGGAGGCAGCCACCAGGGCCAGGCGCTCCGCGACCGAGCGGTCCCGGACCCGTTGACCGTGGGCGCCCGCCTGCTTGAGGTCATTGCCGCTCTCGCCGCTGAGCAGCCGTTGGTGCTGGCGCTCGACGACATCCAATGGGCTGATCCGGAATCAGTCCAAGCCGTCAGCTTCGCACTGCGGCGACTGCGGGTCGATGCCGTCCTCACCGTCGTGGTCGGCCGCACCGGCCGCAGTGTCGCTCACGACGACGGCGACGACACCCGGGAGGCGTTCCGGCGACTGAGTGAGGAGCGAGGCACGCGCCTGGCAATCGAAGGGCTCAATCCCGAGGAGATGGCGGAACTGGCCCGGGTCACGATCGGAGCGAATTTGTCTGCCCGGGCGGCGGCGCGCCTGGTTACCCACACGGGCGGCAATCCCTTGTATGCGCGGGCGCTGCTCGAAGAACTCGGGCGCGACGCCGTCGAGAACACGAAGAGCTTTCTTCCCGCACCGCGGAGCTATGCCGACGTTGTCCTGCGCCGCTTGGCGGGCTGCTCAGCAAGCACGCGCCGGTTGGTGGAGGCGGTGTCCGTCCTCGGGCCGCCCTGCCTCCTCGATCAGGCGGCGCGACTGGCGCAGCTGTCCGACCCGGTCGCTGCTCTCGACGAGGCGGTGGCCGCCCACCTGCTCGTGGTCGGGATGGAGGCCGGCAGTCCCGTCGAATTCCCCCACCCCCTCACCCGGGCGGCCGTTTACCACAACCTGCTGCCCGCCCGCCGGGCCGCGCTCCACTCGGAGGCGGCCACGCTGGTCGACCGCGACTCGTCGCTCGGCCATCGGGTCGCAGCGTCGATGGGCCACGACGGGCAGCTGGCGGCGGAGCTCACCGAGGCGGCGCGACAGTGCGCGGCGGGAGGAGCGTTCGTTGCCGCCGCCGGGCATCTTCTCAATGCCGCCCGGTTGAGCCCCCGTTCCACAGATCGGAGGCGCCTCGATTTGGACGCCATCGAGCTACTCCTGAAGGCGGGCGACATCGCCGGTGCGGCGCGCGCCGTCTCGGAGATCGGGGAAATGACCGACTCACCCCGAGGCCTGTACCTCAAGGGCCATTTGGCATTTCTCATGGGACGCCAAGGGGAAGCCGAGAACCTCCTCCGGTCCATGTGGGCCTCGTCAAGTTCGGTCACCGAACGGCGTTTGCTCTCCCTGGTGAGCGCCGATATGGCGCAGCTCTGCGGCGCCCAGCTGCGGCCCACCGAAGCCGCCGAGTGGGCGAAGCGGGCCATCGACGCCAGCGAGGATGCCGAGGTCACGGCCGCGGCCCTTGGAGTTCTCGTGCCCTGCCTGGGCATGGTCGGGCGATCGACCGATGCTCTGGGGGCCCTCGCGCCGTACGCGACCGGCGCGGCCCATGAGGCGGTCGACGTTGAAGCCCTGTTGGGGCGGGGGACCATTCGGATGTGGCTGGATGATCTCGTCGAGGCCCGAGGCGATCTCGCGATCGTCGTGGAATCGTGCCGGCACCGGCCTGCGGCCCGGCCGGCGCTGATCGCTCTTGGCGTCCTGGCCGACGTCGAGTATCGCCTCGGCGCCTGGGATGACAGCGTCGGGCACGCCGCTGCGGTGGTGTCGCTGACCGAGGACACTGACCAACGGTGGCTCGCTCCCTTTGTCCACAGCGCTGCCACCTGGGTCCAGGCGCCGCGGGGAGACTGGGATCGTGCCGCCGAGCACGCGGCAGCGGCGCTCGGAGCCGCGCGCAGCCTCGGCGATCCCATGAACGTGTTCTGTGCCTCGGTGGGCGCCGCGCACGTCTCATTTTTCAGGGGGGACCACCGCCGGGTCGTCGAAACCCTCCAACCCTTGTACGACGACGCCATCAAGAACCTGCCGACCGAGCCAGGCATGCACCCGTGGCGGCACCTGCATGCCGAATCCCTGCTGCGCCTGGGCCGGTTGGAGGAAGCGGCCGCGGCCGTCGACGTACTGGAGCAGCTGGCCGGGCGGGTCGCACGGCGTTCGGCGGGCGCCCACGCCACCCTGCTGCGGGCCCTCCTCGACATGGAGGCCGGCCGTTTCGAACGGGCACGGGAGCGTTTCGACGACGCGGCCGCGGCCTTCGCACACTTGCACATGCCATTCGAGGCGGCCCGGACCCATGACGCTTATGGGCGCTTCTTGCGGCGCCGAGGGGAGCGGCGAGCCGCGGCGTCACACCTGCGCGATGCCGTGAACGAGTATGAGCGGCTCCGCGCGGCACCGCTGGCGGCCGCCTGCCGCGATGAACTGGCGGCCTGCGGATACGCCCCGAGGAGCAGGACCGATCATCTCGCCCAGCTGACGCCCCAAGAGCTCGCGATCAGCCGGCTGGTCGCCGCGGGCGCCACCAACCGGGAGGTCGCCTCCCAGCTCGTCGTCAGCGTCAAGACCGTGGAGCACCATCTCAGCGCGATCTACACCAAACTCGCCGTCAGGTCGAGAACCGAACTCGCGGCCCGCCTCGCGACCTCTGCTTCCAACTGAGGCGTCCCTCCCCGGGCGAGCACAGGATTGGGGATTTCCCCGATGCGCTCCGCCAACCGGCTTTCGTATGGTCGCGAAAAGGGTCATCTCGGAAGGCGGGTACAGGACAATGACGCATTGGTTGGGGTGGCGCCGGAGCGCTGCGGTCCTCGTGACGCTGGTAGTCAGCGCCGCTCTGCCGGGGATCAGCGGCACGGTCCACGCCATCAGCAACAACAACGGCAACGACTTCTCGGATCCCCCGACCGTGGGAGGCGACGTCTTCGACGCCCCCGCCAACGGATTCAACTGGTCCGTGCCCAACCGCTTCGGCCCAGCCGACAAGTACGGCCTGGTGGA
>DATARN010000066.1:0-2552 GCA_036264135.1 Acidimicrobiales bacterium | reverse complement strand
CGGCAGTTGGCGCAGGTCGCCCAGTAGAACTTCACGGGCTCGCCACAGTTCCCGCAGAACTCAGTGGCGTTCCTGCCCGGCACGTGGGTGGTGGTGTTGTCAGACATAACAGTCCTCTCCATTTCAGCAAGTGGTTACGGTGCTGCAGACCAAGCTGATCGGTATGGCGAAGGAGAGTCCCTCGACCCCACTGCCGACCAGCTTCGATTCGGCCACGCCGATCACCTCGCCCTGGCGATTGACAACGGGGCCGCCGCTATCGCCAGGGCTGATCGGCGCCGAGAATTGGATCAGCCCATTTCGGAAGGAGGACACGATGCCATTGGCTACCGTGCCACTCAGGCCGAGGGGCGATCCCACGACCAGGACAGAGTCGCCCACCAGGGCGTCGCTACTCGACCGGGACAACGCGGTCAACGTCTGCTTGACGGTTATCGCCGCCAGGTCGTCGCCCGGGTCCACCTTGGTAATGGTGCCGGTGTAGTTCTTGGCGTCCTGCTTGACCGAAACGGTATGGGCGCCGCCAGCCGTCCACACCGCCTGCACCACATGATAATCGGTGACCAAAACCGACGAACCGCCGGCGCTGCGCAGCACCCACCCCGACCCCAAGCCGTCGGGGGTGTCAATGGTGTACACCGACGCCCGGACCAGCTTGGCGACGGCCGCACTTCCTGCCGCCTGGCCTTCCAGCGAGCTCACCCGGGCCGCCAGGGCCTTGTCGGCCGCCGCCTGGGTGGCGAGGCGCTGGTTCAGTTGGTTGGCGGTGTCCTGGTTGGCATGCTGCAGAGAGAAGTGGTCGGCGACGAGGGCCGCGACCAGGAGCAGGGCCAGACCGAGAGTCGCCCAGGTGACCCCGGATCCCCATTTCCCCGCCGACCGCCCCGGCGGTTCGACGGCCGACCGCCAGGTCGGGGCCGGAGCGGCGGCCGCGGCGGGGGTCAAGATGGAGGTCGGAGTGGGGGTCGGGCTCGGGGAGGGCGGCCAGGTGGCGTGAGGAGGCGACGCGACAGGAGTCCCCCAGCCGGCCGCCGGGAAGGTCGACGGCGGCGTCGGATTTTCCCTCGATGAGACGTCGTACTCGTGCACGGGGCAGCGACCGCGGTCGAGCGCCATACCGCAACGGACGCAATAACGCTGCCTGTCGCCCGTCGCCGGCATGGTCACTGCGTTCTCCTCGCAAAATGGATTGTTTCTCGGCAGTGTGACGGTTTGCCGCGCCGACCGGTATGGCCCGCTGAGGTCATTTTCGGTGTAGTTCTTCCAAAACTGAATAGGTTGTCCCGAACCACAGGAGTCCCGTCATCAACCTAGAGGGCGTCGAGCCCTGCCCAGATACCCCGGTGTCAATACACTGAGGCTGTGGCTGGATCGCTGATCATCTCAGGGGCGCGTACCCCAATTGGAAGAATGTCCGGTGCCCTCGCCGGGTTTACCGCCATGGAGCTGGGCGGCCTGGCCGTCGCCGAGGCGCTTCGCCGGGCCCACGTCCAGCCCGACCAGGTCGACTATGTCTACCTGGGCCAGGTGTTGCAGGCCGGGCAAGGGCAGATCACCGCTCGCCAGGCAGCCGTCAAAGCGGGAATTCCTATGACCGTGCCGGCGACGACGGTGAACAAGGTCTGCCTATCGGGCCTCAACACCATCTTCCTCGCTGACCAGCTCATCAACGCCGGCGAGGCCGACATCGTGGTGGCCGGCGGCATGGAGTCGATGACGCGGGCACCGTACCTGCTGCCCAACGCCCGGGCCGGCTACCGGCTCGGCAACGGCGAACTGGTCGACTGTCTCATGCACGACGGGCTCTGGGACGCCTTCGAGGACATCGCCATGGGCCAGGGCACGGAGAACTACGCCACGAAGCGGCCCGAGGTCACCCGGGAACGCCAGGACGCCTTCGCGGCGTCGTCGCACGAGCGGGCAGCGGCCGCCATAAAAGATGGACGGCTGGCGGCCGAGATCGTCCCCGTGGCCGTGCCCCAGCGCAAAGGCGATCCGCTCCTGGTCGACACCGACGAGGGCGTACGGCCGGGCACGACGCCCGAATCGCTCGGGAAGCTGCGTCCCGCCTTCGCCGCCGACGGCACCATCACGGCGGGAAACGCCAGCCAGATCTCCGACGGCGGGGCGGCGGTCATCGTGGCGTCGCCGGCGGCGGCCGAGCGGCTCGGCTTCACCCCCCTCGGGCGTGTCCTGGGCTACGGCCAGGTGGCGGGCCCCGACCCGTCGCTGCTCAGCCAGCCCTCGAGGGCGACCAACCGGGCGCTCGAGCGGGCGGGCCTGGCCCTGGCCGACCTCGACCTGTTCGAGTTCAACGAGGCGTTCGCCGCCGTGGCCCTAGCCTCCATGGACGACCTGGGCCTGAGCGACGAGGTGGTCAACGTCAACGGTGGCGCCATTGCCCTCGGTCATCCCATCGGGATGTCCGGCACCCGCCTGGCCCTCACCCTGCTCCACGAGCTGGGACGGCGCGGCGGAGGCCGCGGGGTGGCCGCCCTGTGCGGCGGCGGCGGCCAGGGCGACGCCCTGTTGGTAGAGACGCTGTAGCCGGC
>DATARN010000063.1:0-12847 GCA_036264135.1 Acidimicrobiales bacterium | reverse complement strand
GAATGCGCCCGGCGGCGCCTTGCGGGCCATGGCAACCGTCCATCCGTCGGCAGCCACCGTTACCTCGTAAATCCGGTAGACGCCGCGGCTGTCGAAATATTGCAGGTGGAGGCCATCGGTGTCTCCGATGACGGAGATGGCGTCGGGGAAGTCGGGGTGATCGTAGTGAGAACGCTGGATGAGGAACTGCTCGCCCTCGAGCCACTCAACGTCACTTGACCCGGAGATCACAGTGCCGGGAAACGCGGGATGGGTAGCTTCGACTATCCACCGGCCCACGAGCGGCCCTCCGAGCTGCTGAAGATCGGTGCGCATGATCAGGTTGACGTCGGTGACACCCCAAACTGATCGTCGGATCGGCCCGGCACCTGACAACAGGCTGGGCGCGGGCTACCCCGAAGCCGAGGTGTCTCGGAAGCAACGATGCGAGCAACGGGAGTGATGAGGCGTACGCCGAGGCGCAACGCCGGGGATATGCGATCGTCCATCCGCTCACCGATGAGCCCTGGGGCGTGCGGCGATTTTTCGTCCGTGCGCCGGATGGCAACGTGATCAACATCGTCAGTCACTCTGACGAATAGACGTGCCCGGTGGGCCCTACCGGGGCCTGCTCATTCCCCGGTTGGCCCTCATCGCCTATCGGCTCTCAACGAGTCCAGCATCTCGTGCAGGTGCGCCGCCGCCTGCTCTACGTCGAGGTACTTCCGCTGCCCCGCCCGGGATTCGGCCGCCAGGACTCCGCAGCGATGCACGTTCTCGAAGTCGCCGTAGGGAAACTTGCAGTGCTGCTTCGTTTCCGGCTTGGACTCGTCATCGATGCCGAGGTGCCAGCGACCGTATTCCGCAAAGCCGTGCTTCTCGATCAACTCCGTCTCCTCGGCCGCAGTGGGCTGGTGTTCGCTCCACGCGTCACGGTCGTCGACGACGGCATGGCCCGCCTTGATCTGGTCCTTGGCGAACTCGAACGCGCTCGAATTTAACGTGACGGCCATCGTCTCCAGCTTGGACCGCGAACGTGCTGGGACACCCCACGCGTGCTGGTGGTTTCTACAACCACGCGCCCTTGGGTGTGGCGCGGTGGCGCGGGCGCGAGATTGAGAGAAACGGTAACCTGGAAGGAGGACCTCATACCCTCCTATCCGAAGCCGCATCACGAATCTGGCGGTCCGCCGCCCGAGGGGTAGCCTGAGCCCCGGATCGTCGACGACGTGGAGACCATCGATCCGAGGGGCGACCTGCTCTGGGAGAAGTCCCCAGGTGTCGACGAGCCCCAGGGCCTTGTCCCGCCGTACCCCAAGCCGCACCACGACGAGGGCTGAGCCCGGCCGACCCGCATACACACAACGCCCGCCCCGCCCACGGCTGTGGGCGGGGCTTTCGCGGCGTCGGGTTCGGGGCGTCTAGCGCGGGGCGCCCTGGGGCACCGATGGGTGTGGTGCGCCGTACCGGGCGGTGTAGCGGTCCAACTCAGCCCGGACAGCGTCGAGCATCGAGTCGACGGAGCCGGCGGGCAGAACGACTTCGACGACGGCTCGGGGCGGGCTCGGCGGGAACTGGGCGTCGTCGACGGGGCGATCGCGCGGGGTCTGGAAGAGGGAAAAGGTGAGCCGGAAGTCGTAGGGGGTCGACGAAACGTGGGCGACATTGGCGTAGATGGGCGTGTCTAGGCCCGACAGGTCGGGATGGGCGGTCATCCGAGTGAACAGGTCCATGCTGTACACCTCCGTGGTTGATTCTTGCTCGGAAAGGGGTGGCCCCGGTTCATGACGGCCGCAACGAGCTGAACAGCACCCTCAGCTCATGGAGGGCGCGGACTGCGATATCGGCGCCAGCGGCGGCGTCTGCCCGGGCGGTGGCGTCGGCGCTGCGGCTGGCGGCCAGCGCGCTCTCGTCTTCCCACACCGACTTGGTGAGGCCCCGTCCCTGGCGAGCGTGGACGAGGAGCGAGGCACAGAGGAAGCCGGGCGCCGTCTCCAGCCATGGCATGGCGGCGTCCTCGAAGACCTCGACGGCCTCCTCGACCCGCTGACTATATGACCGTTCAGAATCCTCCGGCCGGCGCTCGACCTCGAAGCGGGTCAGCCGGCTCCAGGCTCCTGGTTCCGGTCGCCTGTCGCGGGCGAAGATCGGTAGGGCGAAGCGCTCGACCGACGCCGTGGCCGCGCCCTGGTACTGGGCCTCTTTTCGCAGGGGCGCCTCGATGTGCTCCGAGAAGCGCATGGCGTCCCCGGACACCCAAAACGTCTCGAGGGAGAGTTCGTCGTCCACCAATACCTCCAGGCCGAGGTGGCCCAACTCGTCGTCCAGGCAGCGCACCACGTCGCGGCGGACGAAGCGCGCGAGGTCGCCGGTTCGGGCCGGATCGGCGGTGAACAGGGTCAGCCGGGTGTGCTCCACACTTCCGCCCGCCCGCCCGCTCTACCGGCGTCGTTGGGTCCGTTCGGCTCCTCCCCGCCGCGCACCACGATGACGGGGCACGGAGCCCGCCGGAGCAGCTCGCGGGTGGTGCTGCCGAGCAGGATCTCGCGGATTCCCCGGTGCCCGTGCGAACCGACGGCCACGGCCGGCGCCCCCCGTTCGACGGCGAGCCGGATGAGCGTTGCGGGCACAGTAAGTTCGTCGGCCACCGTCAGGGCGTCGGCCTGGAGGCCACGCCGACGAGCCCGGGACGCCCCCTGCTCCGCCATCTGACGCGCCGCCTCGTAGAGCTTCTCGTCTAGTTCGATGGCGGTGCGGACGTCGATCGGGGCGGGCTCGAAGCCCGGCACGAGCAAGTCGAACGCCATTCCCGGCTCCCACACCACCACGACAAGCACCGAACAGGAACCCAGCAGATCGGCGAGGTGGTCGATGGCGCGGTCTGCTGCGTCGGATCCGTCGTAGCCGATGATGACCGGTCCGGACACGTGGCGAGCTTGGGCCGGGCGGCCGGGGGACGACATCCCCCGAACGCGTGGTTGCCCCACCCCTTGCCGGAGGCAGCGCTGCCTTCGGGTCGGCCCCATCAGCATCGACCATGGCGA
Organism: Acidimicrobiales bacterium; assembly: GCA_036264135.1. Classification (GTDB taxonomy): domain Bacteria; phylum Actinomycetota; class Acidimicrobiia; order Acidimicrobiales; family Palsa-688; genus DATARN01. Next base: position 9,824 of record DATARN010000063.1, on the reverse strand, counting down.
CCGGACCGGCGGGCTTAGGGCAACCGGTCCGTCCCTAGAGGCGGGCGGCGCAGGCAGTGGTCGCGGTCGCCGAAGAGCTCACGGTATGGCTGACGTCGGAGAACCCGAGACCACCGCCGATGGTGGAGGCCCATTGTTCGATGGGTTCGGAGATGACCTCGACGGCGCGTCCGCAGATCCGGCACAGGAGATAATGGTGGTGACGGTCGTCGCGACGGAGCCGGTAGCGGCGCTCACGCAGGGCGGCGTGGATCTGGGTGGCGGTCTGGAAGGCATCGGTGGCGGCCAGCAGATCGAGCAGGGCCCGCTTGCGAGGCGTGGAGCGGGCCGTCCGTCGTCGATCGGCCGATCGGGGCGGGTCGAGAACATGGTGATTCACGCCGCCACCTGCGAGCGGTCGGCGCTTCTGACCCGGGGAGCCGCGGTCCGCCGATGCGATCCGATGCTGGTGGCGGCGATGGCCGCCGCGTAGATCGCGGTGGCGACGGCCATGATGGAAAAAGAGGGGGCGATCCTGGAGTCGGCGTACGCGATGCCCAGGCCGGCCCAGACCGACGCCACCGCGAAGGCGGCGGAGAGCCACAGAGCCCGATAGGGGCGAGCGGTCAGTCGTTGGGCGGCGGCCGCCGGCGCGGCCAGCAATCCCAGGATCAACAAGGCGCCGACGGCTTGGGTGGCTTCGCCGGCCGTGACCCCGACGAGGACAAGGAAGCCGACGCCGAGAAGCCGGGCGGGGACTCCTCGAGCCGCAGCCACTGCCGGGTCGATGGACGCGAACAATAGGGGGCGGGCCATGGCGACCAGGCTGACGATGACGCCGACCGCGATGATCGCGGCCGAGGTGGTTTGGGCGGCCGTCAGCCCGAAGATGGAGCCGAAGAGGACGGCGACACCGGAGTTGCCGTTGGTGCCCCCCCGAGTTGCGCCGGCGCCGGTGGTGTAGATCGTGAGGAAGAACACCCCAAGGCCCAGCACCCAAGAGAACACGCTGCCGATGACCACATCGTCGGCGCGTCCTGACGGCCCAAGAGCGGCCATCACAATGCCGAAGAGGACACAGGCCCCGAAGAGCCCGATCCGCAGGTCGATCCCGAGGGCGAGTGCGGCCAGGGCGCCGGTGAACGCCACATGGGAAAGAGCGTCGCCGGTGAATACCTGGCGGCGCAGGACGACGAAGTAGCCGACCAGGCCGGCGGCGGCGGCGATGAGTGAGCCGACGATGTAGGCCCGAACCTCGAAAGGCAGTGCCAGCATGTGGCCGATTCCCACGATGGGATTGGCCGACGACACCAGGCTCACTGCGCCACCACAAGGCTGGGCGACTTCGTATGTCCGCCAAGCCGGTCGACGCCACGCCGGACAATAACTGCGGCCACATAGGCAGTGAAACCGAAAGTGGTGACGAAGAAGCCGACTGGGTAGACGGAGAAGTAGGCCACACCGAGGCCGAGCCAGGTGACCGCCAACGCGATCACCACGGTGATGGCCAAGCTGAGCGATGGCCGGGCGGTGAGTTGCTGGGCTGCGGCGGCGGGCATCACGAGGAGCGCAAAGACCAGCAAGGCACCAGTGATCTGGCTGACCTCGGCAGCCGCCACCGCGAGCACCACCAGGAACAGCACCGATAGCACCGCGACGGGGACCCCCCGGGCGGCGGCCACTGCCGGGTCGATGGTGGCGAAGAACAAAGACCGCCCGGTAATGGCCAGCAGAGCTAGGGCGACGATGGTCAAGACCAGAAGGGACAGCACCTGGGTGTCGGTGATACCGAGGAATGTGCCAAAGAGCAGGTCGGTGAGACCGCCGAGGAATCCGCCGTATAAGGTGACGAACAGGAACCCGCAGGCCAAGGCGAATGCTTGCACGGTTCCGGTGACCGCCGACTCCTCGGTGAACCCTTCGCCGCCTCGACTGATGCCGCCGGCGGCGGCGATGGTCAAGGCGGCGGCGATGCTGAACCCGAAGTAGCCGAAGGCTGCTGGCACGCCCAGCCAGATGGCGCCGGCGGCACCGGGGAAGGCGACGACTGCAAGGGTGTGGCCGGCGAAGCTTTGGCGACGCAACACCATGAACCAGCCGATGACCGCGGCCGCCACCGCGACGATGGTGCCGGCGCGCAATGCGTTCACCATGAAATGAAACGCCAGCACCTGGCGCAGGTCGGAGGCCACGTTCCAGCTCAAGGCCGCCCCGCCCGGACCCGAGGCCGCTACCACGGCGTGTGTTCCTCGGTCACCGATACATCCGGCCGGCGTGGTGGTCGCTGTGGAGGCTCGGTGCCTCCGGTTGGCCGACCACTACCAATCTCCCTTCGGAGGTGTGCACCACCTCAATTGGGGTCTGGTAAAGCCGGGAAAGGGTTTCGCTGGTAATGACCTCGGCGGGAGTACCGGACACCGCGCCGCCCGTTGCCAGGTAGACCACCCGGTTGAGGTAAGGAAGTATGGGGTTGACGTCGTGCGCCACCAGTAGCACTGTCACCTGCTCGGCTTGGCTGATCCGAGCGATGAGTCCCGCCACTGACGCCTGGCTGGGCAGGTCGAGGCTGTCGAGGGGCTCGTCCAGCACCAGCAACTCGGGCCGGCGCACCAGGGCCTGGGCTATCAGAAGGCGTTGCTGCTCACCACCAGAAACCTGCCCGACTGGCCGGGCGGCATACTCGGAGGCATCGACTAGGTCGAGGACCTCCTCGACGCGGGCGGCGGCGGCCCGGGCGCGGCCCGAGAACCGGGACATACCGGGCAGTGGCAGCCCCCAGCGGTCGCCGTCGAGGCCGCAACGGACAACGTCGACGCCTCGGACGCGGAGGCCGGCGTCGAAGCTTCGTCGCTGCGGTAGATAGCCGATTCGCGTGGCGGCCTTCCCGGGCGGTACCCCCAGCACCGTTAGGTGGCCTCGGGACAGCGGCAACAGCCCGAGAACGGCCTTGACCAGCGTCGACTTGCCGACTCCGTTGGGTCCGAGAACGGCTACGAACTCGCCGGCGGCGACATCCAGGTCGACGTCGGACCACAGCTGGCGGCCGCCAATGGTGATGGCGGCGTTCCGAGCCAGGACCGCCGGCGCGGAGTCCGGTTGTTTCGGAGGAGGCGGGGCCGCCTGCGACTGGAGGCGGCGGGCCGCGGCCACCGTCATCGCCCGGTGGCGGTGGCCAGTGCCGCCGCGATGCCGTTGAGTTGGGTGGTCTGCCAGTCCTGATAGGTGGCGGTCGGCGGGACGAGCGTCTCCGTGATGGTCGCCGTTGGGATGTGGGCGTCCTGTGCCTCTTTCACCTGCGTCTGCACATCCGGGGTGCTGTTCTGGCTGTTGTAGACGTAGACCTTGATCAGGTGGTTCTTTATCTGGTTGTCGATGGTCGTCTTGTCGGCCGCCGACACGTCGGTGCCCTCGCTAATGGCTTTGAGGAACGAGGGGGGGGTAATCAGGCTCAACCCCAATGCCGGGGACAACATGGCGAAGATCGACTCCGACGCCCCCACCGGCACCCCCGAGTACTTCGATTTGATGAGGGCGATTTCGTCGTTGTACGCCTTCAAGCCCATTGCGTTGTAGGTCGTCGCCTGCGACTGGAAGTAACTGCCGGACGCGGGATCCAGCTTCGACAGGTCGGCAACGTATGACTTGATTACGGTCTGCACGTCGGCCGGGTTGTACCAGCGATGCGGGTTGCCGCCATCGGCCACGCCCACCACCTGGCCCACACTGAGCACGGTGCGGTTGCCTGGGTCGGCCGCCAGCAGCTTGGGCATCCAGTTGTCGTAGCCGATGCCGTTGTACCAAACCAGGTCCGCGGTGGCCACCGTCCGCCCGTCCGCGGGGGTCGGCTCATACGTATGGGGGTCGGCGTTGGGGTCGGTGATGATGCTCGTCACGTGCACGAACTTGCCGCCCACCTGGGCCGCGATCGATCCCCAATCGTTCTCGGCCACCACCACCTGCAACACCTTCCCGCCCGTCCCCACCGAGGTCGTCGACGAACCGGCGGCTCTCGACGAGCCGCAGCCGGTCGCCAGCAGGAGGGCGGCGACGAGCGGCACCGTGAACGGGGCCGCCGGCACCAGGGCACGCCGCCGAGGTCCGCTGAAACCGGGAATGCCCATGCCTGTCTCCTCCGGACGGCACCGAGTCCTTGTCGGTAGTCGTTGCAGGTAAGCTAACTCATATCCGTTCCCATTACAACTAGGACTTCGGAGCTGGCCTTAGGGCGACCCATGTATGGCTTGACTCTTATATATGAACTTGCTAATACTTGCATCGTGGCTGAGGGCACTGCACCGGACCCCCTCGCCGGGGCAGCAGAGTTGCTCCGGGCGTTGGCCTCTCCGGTGCGGCTGGCAGCCATCGCCGAGTTGAGCGTGGCCCCCCGCTGTGTCCACGAAATACAGGACGCCTTAGCCGTTGGCGGCCGTCAGGTCAGCCAGCCGCTGCTTTCCCAGCATCTCAAGGTGCTCCGCCTGGCCGGGCTGGTGACCACCACCCGGCGGGCCACCGAGATCACCTACCAGCTGGCAGACGACCACGTCGGCCACATCGTCAATGACGCCATCCGCCACTCCCAGGAGGACCATCCATGACCACCCACACCGCCCACGCCGACCACACCCACGTCCACGGCTCGGGCTGCGGCCATGTCGCCTTTGGCCACGCCGACCACACCGACTACGCCCACGACGGCCACATTCACCGCCTCCACGACGGCCACGTCGACGAGTGCTCCACCGAAGGCCACGACGAGCACCAGGGACACGATCACGACCACGGCGAAGGCTGTGGTCACGTCGCCGTACCCCACGACAACCACGTCGACTACGTGCACGACGGCCACCGCCACGCAGCCCACGACGGACACTGGGACGAGCACTAGGAGCCGACACCTTGGTGGCACCGGCGACTGGCAACCCGGGCGGACTGCCGCCTCGGGCGCCCCTCGAGCGCTCGACGCGGCAGAAACGCGCCCTGGCGGCAGTCCTCGACGCCTCCGACAGTTTCCGCTCCGCCCAGGACCTGTTCGCCGAGCTGCGGGCCCGGGGCGAAAACGTCGGCCTCACGACCGTGTACAACCAGCTCCGGGCGCTCGCCGACGCCGGCGAGGTCGATGCGCTGCGAGGCGATGACGGCGAAACCCGCTATCGGCGCTGCGACCGCCAGGACCACCACCACCACCTCGTCTGCCGCAGCTGCGGCGCCACCGAGGAGATCGAAGGGCCCGAGGTGGAGCGATGGGCGGCTCAGATGGCTGATCGACACGGGTATACCGATGTGGCCCACACCATCGAAATCCTCGGCACCTGCCGACAATGCGCCAAACGGGCCTAGATTGGCTGCTCCAGAACCTGGCCCTGGTGAGGTCCGGCCCAGGTCAAAGAGGTTTTCTACACTCTGAGGATCGTGACCACACCCTCGCAACCAGACGACGGCATCGTGACCAAGCCGAGCGCCGAATCCGTCGACGAGACCGTCCGACGTCTCACACGACTCATCGAGGAAAAGGGCTTGAAGCTCTTCACCGTCATCGACCACAGCGGCGAAGCACGGCGGGCCGGGCTGAAGATGCCTGACACGAAGCTCGTCATATTTGGAAGCCCGGGGGCCGGCACCCCGATCATGCTGGCGGAGCCGTTGGCCGCCATCGATCTCCCCCTAAAAGTGCTTGTCTGGGCCGATTCAGACGGGGCGACATGGGTGAGTTTCAACAGCCCTGGCTACCTCGTGGGCCGCCATCACCTCACCGCCGAGCTGCGGGCACCGCTGGAAGGCATCGGGCCGATCGTGGATGCCACGGTTTCACCCGGCGAGTGACGGCTGCAAATCGACATTTATGGGCGGGTAGTCCCCCATGCCCAGCGCCGGGTTGGGAAAAGCCACGTTGGTTGTGACACCGGCTGCGCAGGCTGTCCCGGGACAGGTCAGTCGCTGGTGCCGCGAGGGACTATCCACTGGTGGTCCTGGCCGGTAATGTCTGCAACGAGTTCGAAATCAGCGTCGTAATGCAGAATGCTGAGATTTTGCGCTTCTGCACTGGCGGCCACCAGGGCGTCAACGAGGGAGAGGGCCCGATGTTGGCCTCGAGTGGCGAGTGCGGCTTGAACCTCCTGAGCTCGCTGATGGTCAGCGTCTGTCGTCGGTACGCCGGGGAACGACCGCAGGCCCTCGGTGAGTTCGCGGTAGTCGGCTGAGTTTCGGGCCGAATACCCGAGTTCGAACATGACAGGGGTGCTGAGGGCGACTCTGCGTCCCGCCGCGAGCGGAGCGAACGCTGCCGCGACTGCGGGTTTAGTGAGACGTGCGAAGACGCTGGTGTCGGCCAGATAGCGGATGCGCGCCATCTATTCGTCGGACCCCCACGCGTGTTCGCTGGCGTCGAAATCGAAGCGGTCCTTCTGACTGAGTAGCGCGATGAGTTCGAGGCGCCGTTTGGCGTGGACGACTTCACGCAGGGCGGCGTCTATGGTGGCCCTGAGCGTGTGGGTGCCGAGTATGTCGGCTGCTTCACGGGCGATATCCTGGTCTACCTCGACAGATGTCTTGGACACAGCCAGAGTATATCTTGCACGTACTTCTGCCGTCCGGGGTGGTCGGGCGGATTCACCAGGAAACCGCCGCTCCCTGCTCCCGAAGTCCGTGCATACGGCCGAGGGCGCCCGAAACGGGTTCCCGTATAGCCGCCCGACGGCGGCAGAGTCGGGTTCAACGCGCGTACTGCAGCGTCGCGTCTGCCCGCTCCGTGACCACGACGAAGGGCGGGCGAGCGACATCCCCGAGCGGATCGGGGGACAGGAGCCCAGGATTGGCATTGAACGGCGGACGAAGTGCCAAGATCAGGTCCGCTTCGCGCCAAGCGGCCGCCTCCTCGTTCTCCGCAACCTCCCACACGAGCCGCCGAGCGAGGTCGTAGCGCCGGGAGGTGTGAAGTCGGCGGACGGCGTTGGCGTGCTGGCGAGACGGCTACGCAGGACAGTCGCGTTGCCCACGTAGAGCACTACGTCGCCGTCACTCAAGAAGCGGTACACGCCCGGTGCCGGCGGCGCGGCAGTGGCCGCGGGTACCACAAGTCGGAGTGGCGGCGTCCGCTCGAGCGATTCCCTCCAACTTCTCCCGGGTCGCGGGGTCGTGGCACGTTGCCTGACCTGCCCCTCCCGCGTCTTGGCTGCCGCGAGGCCATGGATGATCTCCCCGCCGCTGAAGCTTTCTCACATGCGTCCCGGAAGCCATGATCACGACGATCGGAGGTTGCCTGCAGCAGGGGTGGGCGCCAGATCAGGTGAGCTGCGGCGATCGTCGTCGAGATCGTGTCGCCGGACGACGAACCCTAGGCCAAGTTCGACTTCTATGCCGCCCACGGTGTTGAAAACATCATCATTGGTGATCCCCAGGACCGGGCGGTCCGGTGTTTCCGATTTGACGGGGCCCGGTACACCGAAGCTCCCGGAAGTCGTCTTCTGGTCGTGGACTCGAACGAAATGACCGCCGGCATCACCTGGCCGGCCCGACCCGGAGGCCTTTCGGAACCCCCGGAACCGAACCTCCGACGGGTCCGGTAGTACGCGGAAAGACGCCTCCGCTAAATCGGAGATTGCGTCGCAGTAGGCGTGTTTGGGGCCTGCCGATCAAGTCTGGTCATGCGGGGGCGTCATCGTCTAGTAGGACGCTGCTCGTTGACTGTTCACGAAAAGCGCGCCATGTTCCGCCGTCAACAGCGTAGGGTTGGAAACAGCTTTGTGATTCTTTTCACAAATCGGAGGAGGAGACGATTCTCGAGGAACCGACCAGCGTGGCCTTCAGTGCCGTCGATGAAGCGGTCCACCTGCTTGACAGCGAAGCTTCACCGTGGAGCATCCAACTTGAGGTCAGGGTCGCCGGGCGCCTAGACGAGGCGCGCTTGCGTCAGGCCTTTCGGCGAGCCCTCGCAGAGCACCCCATGGCCCGGGCCCGCAAGGAGCCGTCCCGGGGGGGCGAGCACGCCGACCGGTGGAACATAACCCCCCGGATCGACGTCGACCCTCTCCGGGCGGTTCACTGCGCGGACGAGGGGGTCGTGGCCGAAGTCCGCCAGGAGCTTCAGAACATGGCGGTTCCGCTGACCGAGTCACCGCCCCTGCGGGCCCGACTTGTGCACTCTCCGGGCGGCGACGTCTTGATGCTGAACGCCAACCACGCCGCCATGGACGGTTTCGGGGCGCTGCGCGTCCTGCGATCGGTGGCCACCGCCTACACCAAGGGACACCAGGCGTCGGATGGTCTGGAGGGCATGGAGACCCGAGACCCCGCCATCGGTCCCGATCCGATCGAAGCCCGAGACCGGCTGCGCCAGCTCAGCGACGCCGATCGCCGCACCCGAACCCGCCGGCGCCTCGCCCTGGTCGACAAGCTTACCGACCTCATCCTCCGCCCGGCCCACCTGGTTGCGGAGGGTGCCAGCGGAGAGGCCGGCTACGGCTTCCACCACCATTGCCTATCGGAGGATTTCACCGGGGAACTGGTTGCGCTCCCCCACCCGGGGACCGTCAACGACCTACTTCTCGCCGCCCTCCATTTGGCCATTGCCGACTGGAACTTCCATCGCGGCCGGCCCTGCGGACGGATTGGGGTGCTCGTCCCCGCCAATCTTCGCCCGTCACAGTGGCGTCACGAGGTGGTCGGCAACTTCTCCTTGCCGGCACGGATCTCGACCGACCGGCGCCACCGCCGCCATCCGCAGTCGACCTTGGCGGCCCTCACCGCCCAGACGCAGCGCAAGAAGGACATTGGCATCGGCACCGCCCTGCTTGAGGTCCTGCAACGCTCGCATCGCCTCCCTCTGTGGGCCAAGCAGGTTTTGGTCATGTCGCTGCCTTTGGGAGGGAACCGCTTCGTCGACACCGCCATGCTCTCCAACCTGGGCGCCCTCCCCGATCCCCCGGCGTTCGGCACCGATGCGGGGCGCACGGTCGAGGCGTGGTTTTCTCCGCCCGCCCGCATGCCCCTCGGGCTGACAATCGGCGCCGTCACCGTCGACAACCGGCTCCATCTCGTGTTCCGCTATCGCCGCCAACTGTTCGACTCAGCGGCGGCCCGACGTTTCGAGCAGACCTTCGTGGCCGAGCTCGAAAACCTCGTCGAACGGGTCGCACCAACCGCGATAGCGTCGTAATGAGCTCGACCTGGACGACAACACCGCGATGACTCGGGCCTCGGGACACCTCGAACCGCTCGATGGCGGTTGTCGAACCGCCCTGCCAGTCGCGGCCGTGATCCAGTTGCTCGATGCCTGCGTACGGTTCCATCGGGATACATGCCTGGGTCGCATCTATCATGCCGGCACCCGTTCCTACCGAGAAATGCGGACAACGGACAGTCTCCACGTGGTGATAGACGGCGACCGCATCTCCATGCACATCGACCGGATCTCGCCGGTCAAACGCCGTCCCGACGGATCGGCCCATTACACCATGAGCCGCGTTGTCGCCCACAACCTGGCCGGTCGGGGAAATGGCGTCACACGCCGCAAGCACCGCCGCTTCGGTGATGGCGACGGCGGCGGCGACGTGAGGCCCGAACACAGCTTCGTCTTCCGTTCCCCTGAGGGCAGGCTCAACTTGGGAGCCCACAACCTCAAACTCTTCACCCTGCTCGCCGCGGGCGTCGATGACGACACCTGGCTCGACCATCTGCAGCGCGGTGACTACTCCCGCTGGTTCGACCACGTCATCGGTGACGACACCTTGACCCAGGTGGCTTTGGACCTGGAAGAAATGGACGGCGAAAGTGCCGAACAAAGCCGCCGAGAAATCATCAAAGCGATCGCCAAGCGGTACCCACTCAGCGCCTGACCGCGCCAAATGGTG
>DATARN010000057.1:0-7523 GCA_036264135.1 Acidimicrobiales bacterium | reverse complement strand
GAGGTCCGCTGCTTCGATGCCGATGCCGAGGCGGCCATGGTCGCCGAGATCAAGGCGGCGGCCAAGGACGGCGACTCGCTCGGAGGCGTGGCCGAGGTCTTGGCCTATGGCGTCCCCGTCGGCCTCGGCAGCCACGTCCACTGGGACCGCAAGCTGGACGGCCTGCTGGCCCAGGCCATGGTGAGCATCCCGGCGGTCAAGGGGGTGGAGATCGGCGACGGCTTTGAGGTCGCGGGACGGCGGGGGAGCGAGGCCCACGATCCGATCACGTGGGACGCGGGCGCCGGCGTCTATCGCCGGGAGACGACCCGGGCGGGCGGCGTCGAGGGGGGGATGAGCACCGGCGAGCTGATCGTCGCCCGGGTGGCGATGAAGCCCCTCGCGTCGCTGAACCGTCCCGTGCTCAAGACCGTGGACGTGGTCACCAAGGAGGAGACGGTCGCCTTCAAGCAGCGCACCGACGTCACCGCCGTGCCGGCCATGGGGGTGGTGGCGGAGACCATGATGGCGCTGGTCCTGGCGGGCGAGGCGCTGCGCAAGTTCGGCGGTGACTCCGTGCCTGAGTTCGTCCGCAATCACGATGCCTTCGTCGCCGGCCTTGGTTGATCGCCGCGACCCCCTCCCGGCGGGCAGGGGAGATCGGGTTGCGCTGGTCGGGATGATGGGGGCGGGCAAGAGTGTCGTCGGCCGGCTGGTCGCGGCCCGCCTCGGGTGGCCGTGGGTCGACAGCGACGAGGAGGTGCAGCGCCGCACCGGGCGCACCGTCGCCCGGCTCTTCGGGGAGCGGGGCGAGGAGGCGTTCCGGGCCGAGGAGGCACGAGTGGTGGCCGACGCCCTGGCCCGGAAGGGCCCGCTGGTCATCTCCGTCGCCGGCGGCGCCGTCCTCCGACCCGACAATCGCGCGGTGCTCCGAGAGGGCGCCTTCGTCGTCTGGCTGCGCGCCGAGCTCGACACCTTGGCCGCCCGGGTAACCGGCGGTGATCACCGGCCCCTGCTGGCCGGCGACCACGCCGCCCGCCTCGCCGCCCTGTACGCGGCGCGGGGCCCGCACTACGAGGAGCTGGCCGACGTGGTCGTGGACGTGGACGCTTTCGGTCCGGGCGAGGTCGCCGACCAGGTGGTGACCGCCTACCGGGCAGCCGCCCAGGAGGCAGCCCGGGCGGCAGCCGCGGCCGGGGGTCGTGAGCACCGTGCGTGAGGTCAAGGTGGAGCTGGGCGAGCGCACCTACCCGGTGCTGGTGGGTGCCGGCGCCCGGCACCGCCTGCTGGAAGTGCTGCCCATCGGCTGCCAACGCGCCGCCATCGTGAGCCAAGACGGCATACCGGTCACGGTGGACGCCGGCGTCGAGCAGTCCCTTTTTCCCCTCGACGACGGCGAAGAGGCCAAGTGCATGGAGTCGGTCGAGCAGCTATGCCGGGCGTGGACCCGCTGGGGCCTCACCCGTGCCGACGTCGTCGTCGCCGTCGGCGGCGGCGTGGTCACCGACACCGCCGGCTTCGCCGCCGCGGTCTACCACCGCGGCGTGGCCGTCATCCACGTGCCGACCACCCTGCTGGGCCAGGTCGACGCCGCCATTGGGGGCAAGACCGGGGTCAACCTGCCCGAGGGCAAGAATCTGGTGGGCGCCTTTTGGCAGCCGGCGGCGGTGTTGTGCGACACCGAGACCCTGCTCACCCTGCCGCCCCGGGAGTACCGCAGCGGTCTCGGAGAGATGGCCAAGTATGCCTTCCTCGGTGTCGCCAACCTCCCCGACCTGTCGCTCGAAGACGCGGTGGCGGCGTGTGTGGCCTGCAAGGCGGCGGTCGTCGGCGCCGACGAGCGGGAAGGGCCGTCGGGGCGCCGGGCCCTGCTCAACTATGGGCACACGCTGGCCCACGCCCTGGAGACGGTCGGCCGCTACGACCTTCGCCACGGCGAGGCGGTCGCCATCGGCCTGGTGTTCGCCGCCCAGCTGGCCCTCCGCCTGGGCCGCATCGACAGCCGGCGGGTGGCCGACCACTACGCCGTTCTCGCCGGCTACGAGCTGCCGACGACGCTGCCCGAGGCGACCGACATCGACGAGGTGGTACGGGTTATGGGCCGGGACAAGAAGGCCACCGCCGGTCTGACCTTCGTGCTGGACGGCCCCGCCGGCCTCGAGGTGGTGTCCCGGGTGCCGGAAGCCGCGGTTCGTGACGCCCTCGACGCGCTGCGGGCGCCATGAGCACCACGGTGCTTCTCCTGTCCGGGCCGAACCTCAACCTCCTCGGCCAGCGGGAGCCGGAGATCTACGGGATCGCCACGCTGGACACCCACGTCGCCCTGGCCACCGCCACCGGTGAACAGCTGGGCCTTTCGATCGTCCACCGCCAGTCCAACCACGAGGGTGACCTGGTCGACGCCATCCACGCCGCCCGGGGCCACGCCGCCGCCATCATCATCAACGCCGGCGCCTTCACCCACTACGCCTGGTCGCTGCACGACGCCCTGGCCGCCTTCGACGGCCCGGTCATCGAACTCCACCTGTCCAATCCCGCCTCGCGGGAGAGCTGGCGGCAGGTGTCGGTCGTGAGCCCGGTGGCCACCGGTGTGATCAGCGGCTTCGGGGGCCACGGCTACCGCCTGGCCGTCGAGGCAGTGGCGCAATTGCTGTCAGCATGAACGCCATGGACGCCCTTCCTGCCATGGATGTCGCCGGGCGGATCCCCCGGCTGCGGGCCCTGCTCGACGGCGCCGGTTGCGACGCCCTGCTCGTGACCAGCCTCACCAACGTCCGGTACCTGACCGGCTTCGCCGGCTCCGCCGGCATGGTGTTCGTGCTGCCCGGCGAGGTGGTGCTCATCACCGACGGGCGGTACGAAACCCAGTCGGCCGAGCAGATGGCGGTGGCCGGTGTCGAGGGGCGCCGTGAGATCGGCCAGGCCGGCCGGCAGCAGGAGGCGGCCAAGTCCCTCGTGGCCGCCGCGGGCATCGGCCGGCTGGGGCTGGAGGCGGCCCACGTCAGCTGGGCCCGGCAGCGGGCCTTCGCCACCGATTGGTTCCCGGCCGCCACCCTGATGCCCACCGTCGGGCTGGTCGAGTCGCTGCGCCGGGTCAAGGACGCCGGCGAGGTCGCCCGGCTGGCTCGGGCCGCCGCCATCGCCGACGCCGCGCTGGCCCACGTCCTGCCCCTCCTCCGAGAAGGGCCGACCGAGGCGGCGTTCGGTCAGGCCCTCGATTTCGAGATCCGCCGGCTCGGCGCATGGGGCAACTCCTTCGAGACGATCGTCGCCTCCGGGCCCAACGGCGCCAAGCCCCATCACCGCCCGTCGTCGCGTCCCATCGAACACCACGAGTTGGTCACCCTTGATTTCGGAGCGGTCGTCGACGGCTACTGCTCGGACATGACCCGCACGGTCTGTGTCGGTTCACCGTCGGCCGATATGCAGCGGGTCTTCGACGTGGTGGCCGCCAGCCAGGCGGCCGGCGTGGCCGCGGTGCGCGCCGGCGTGGCCTGCTCCGAGGTCGATCGGGTGTGCCGGGACGTGATCGGCGCCGCCGGGTGGGGCGACCGTTTCGTCCACGGCACCGGCCACGGCGTGGGCCTCGACATCCACGAAGCGCCAGCGGTCGCCGCCACGTCGTCCGATACACTGGCCAGCGGCCAGGCGGTCACCGTTGAGCCCGGCGTGTACCTGCCCGGGGTCGGCGGCGCTCGGATCGAGGACACCGTCATCGTTACCGACGAGGGCTGCTGGCCCGTCACCACTACTCCCAAGGAACTCCGTGTCTCATAACCCCGAGGTCGCTCGCTGATGGCGTCGGTTTCGACCAACGATCTGCGCAATGGCATGAGCCTGAACCTGCCCGAGGGCCTCTTTTCGGTCGTCCACTTCGACCACGTCAAGCCCGGCAAGGGCGGCGCCTTCGTCCGCACCAAGCTGAAGAATGCCCGCACCGGCGCCGTGATCGAGCGCACCTACCGGGCCGACGAGAAGCTCGAGCAGGCCGTCATCGACAAGCGCGAGATGCAGTACCTCTATCTCGACGGGGACCAGTACGTGTTCATGGACAACGAGACGTACGACCAGATGTCCACGCCCCGTACCGGTCTGGGCGACGCCGCCCCCTACGTGAAGGAGGGCGACACCGTCGTCCTGCAGATGTACGGCACCGAGATCGTCGGCGTCGACCTGCCGGCGGCCGTCGAGCTGACCGTCACCGAGACCGAGCCCGGCATCCAGGGCGACCGGGTCTCGGGCGCCCGCAAGCCGGCCACGCTGGAGACCGGGCTGACCGTCCAGGTGCCGCTGTTCGTCAATATCGGCGACAAAGTCAAGGTGGACACCCGCTCCGGCGAATATCTGACCCGCGTCGGCGGCTGAGCGCCTCATCTCGTTCATGGCGGAGGGCGCGACGGCGGGCCGGGCGCCGGCGGGGGCGGTGGCGGCCGACACGGCGCTGCCCTTTCCGCCGCCCGAGGGATTTGGGCCGCCCGAGGGAGCGGAACTGGTTGAGGTGGTCGCCGAGGACGAGCCAGCGATGCTCGACGGCGCGCCGTCCCAGACCCACGCCGGGCCCGGCCAGGCCGCCGGCGACCGCCTCCCGGCCTACGGCTCGCGCCGCGAATCGCGGGAACGGGCCCTGTCGCTGCTGTACGAGGCGGACGCCAAGAGCCTGGCGCCCGCCGACCTGCTGGCCGAGCTCCCCGTGACGCCACCGCCCTACGTGATCTCCATCGTCGCCGGGGTGGGGGAGCGCGGGCACCAGATCGACCAGCTGATCGACCGCTTCGCCATCGACTGGACCATCGATCGGATGCCGGTCATCGACCGCACCGTGGTGCGCATGGCGACCTTCGAGCTCCTCTACCGCCCGGACGTCCCGACCGGCGTCGTCATCTCCGAGGCGGTGGAGCTGGCCAAGCGGTACTCAACCGACGAGTCCGGCCGCTTCGTCAATGGGCTGCTGGCGTCGATCGCCTCCGAGACCCGTCCGGCAGAAGGCCCGCTGGCCGGCTGAGCGCCTGCCGGTGACCGACCTGCCGGCGGTCCGGCTGCCCATCCCGTCGCTGGTCATCCTCGTCGGGCCGTCGGGGAGCGGGAAGTCGACGTGGGCGGCGGCCAACTTCCGACCAACCCAGGTCATCGCCTCCGACGACCTCCGGGCAGTGGTCGGCGAAGGCCCCGACGACCAGCGGGCGGGGACCGACGCCTTCGACGTGCTCGACCTGGTGCTCGAACGCCGCCTCCGGCGCCGGCTGACCACCGTGGTCGACACCCTCGGCCTCGACCCGGCCCGCCGGGCCGCCTACCTCGCCCTGGCCGCCCGCCACGGCGTCGCCTGTCATGCCGTCGTCTTCACCACCCCGGCCGCGGTGTGCCGGGCCCGCAACAAGACCCGCAGCCGGCCCGTTCCCGCCAAGGTTCTCACCTCGCAGCTGGCCGCCACCCCGGCGTTGGCCGCCGTTGCCGAGGAGGGATTCGCCGGCGTTCACCCACCCGGCCCGGTGCGCCTGGTACCGCCGGCGTTGCTCGCCGCGCCGGCGTTCGCCGGCCGTCAGAAGGAGGATCCCGTGCCCCTGCGCTTCGGGCTGCAGATCCCGAGCTTCCACCACGCCGGCGGCCCGGCCGCCATCGCCGGCCACCTCGGCGACATGGCCGCCGCCGCCGAGGCCGCCGGCTTCACCAGCCTCTGGGTCATCGACCACTTCCTCCAGATCCCCCAGGTCGGCCCGGAATGGCAGGACATGCTCGACAGCTACACGACCCTCGGCTTCCTGGCCGCCCGCACCCGCACCGTCCGCCTAGGCGCACTGGTGACTGGGATCACGTACCGCAACCTTGCCCACCTGGCCAAGATCGTGGCCACCCTCGACGTCCTGTCGGCCGGCCGGGCCGTCTGCGGCTTGGGAGCAGCCTGGTTCGAACGGGAGCACCGGCTGTACGGCTGGGAGTTCCCCGCCCCGGCGGTCCGCTACCAGCTACTGGAAGATGCCCTCGAGCTGCTGCCGCTGATGTGGGGACCGGGTTCGCCCCCGTTTTCCGGGCGCACCACCCAGGTCGAGGAAGCCATCTGCTACCCCCGACCCCTCCAAGCCCACCTCCCGATCCTGATCGGAGGATCGGGGGAGAAGCGGACCCTGGCCCTGGTCGCCCGCTACGCCGACGCCTGCAACCTCTTCGGCGATCCCGCCACCGTGCGCCACAAGCTCGCCGTCCTCCACGCCCACTGCCGCGCCGAGCTACGAGACCCCTCGGAGATCACCGTGACGCACCTCTCGACGGTGATGGTCGGTTCCTCGGGTGACGAGGTGGCCGCCCGGCTCGAGGCCCTCCGGCCGCCTTCGGTGTCGCCCGAGGCCTACGCCGTCCGGGTCAACGCCGGCACGGTAGAGGACCACGTGGGCCGCTTCCGGGAGTTCGCCGACGCCGGCGTCCACACCGCCATCGTCAACATGCCGGCCCTCGACCCCGAGGCGGTGGCCCGTTTCGGCCCGGTCATCGCCGCCTTTCCCGGCGGGGCTCGGGACTGGTAGGCGGGGGCGGTTCCCCCGACTCCTCTAGCAGGCCCGCCGCCATGGCGGTGAACTGGGCGATGGAGTTGTCGCTCTCCACCCGGATCTGGGCCAGCCGGTCCACCACCGCCGGGCGACCGGCGGCGGCCAGCTCGGTCGCCGCGGCGGCGTACTCCTCGAAATGGAGCCGCCACTGCTGCAGCCACAGGATGAGACCGGAGACGTCCTCCAGGTTCAGCCCGGCCGCCGTTTCCGGGGTGAGAAAGCGATCGGCCAGCCAGGTGTTGACATGGGACGTGAGCTCACCCAGGTCGCCGTCGATGCGGGCCAGCAGCTCGGTTTCGGTCTCGGCGTCAGAGGGCATGGCCCATCATCGCGTGGCCGTTCCTGGCAGGCTGAGTCGGATGCCCCGGAGTCGCTGGGTCGCGGCGGCGGCGATCGCGGTGCTGGCCGGCGGCTGCCACCACCGGGCGGCGTCGCAACTACCGGCTGGGCCCTCCACCCGCGCCGCCCTCACCACGTCCACGACCGAGGCGCCGGGCACCCCGCCGACCAGCGGTGTCCCGCCGGCGCCGGTCGCCCCGGCCACCACCGGGCCGGCCGTTGCCGCCGCTCCCACCGCCTGTGCGACCGGGGCCCTGGCTGTGGTGGCGAGCGATGCCGGCGCCGCCGCCGGGACCGCATACCTCGACCTGGTATTCACCAACACCTTGGCCCCGGCCTGCACCCTGCAGGGCTACCCGGGAGTGTCGTTCCTTGACGCCCGCGGCCACTCCATCGGCGCGCCGGCGTCGCGCACCGGGGCGGCCGCGGCCCTGGTGACCCTGACGAAAGGGGGCGCCGCCCAGGCGGTGCTCGCCTACCACGACGCCTACGTGGCCACCGCTCCGGGCTGCCAGCCGGAGGTGGCCGCCGCCATCCGGGTCTCCCCACCCAACCGGACGGCGGCGCTCACCGTGCCCACCCACCTCATGGTGTGCGCCAACCCCTCGGCCGCCGCCACCGCCGCCATTTCCCCGGTGACGCCGCCCGCCGCTCCTTAGCCGT
>DATARN010000002.1:0-3267 GCA_036264135.1 Acidimicrobiales bacterium | reverse complement strand
CGCCTCCATGTACGCCGCTGACCGCGACGCTTTCAGTAGCCCCATCGGGCCTTCCTGGTGCGGAGCTTCGGATCGACCTTGATCGCGGGGTTGGCGGCGATCAGCTGGTCGAGGAAGCTTTCGAAGCTTGGACGCCGCACGAAGAACAGTCGCTTTCGACCGGCGTAGCGAATAGAGCTGTGCTGCCTGAAGTTGTTCCACCACGGGTCGCTGCACTTGACGGCCACCACCTCGTGGACCGGTATGTCGCCCGAGCGCAGGGCCGACCGCCACCGAAGCGTCGACCCGTCGAGCTCCAGCTCATAGACGATCTTCGTCAGGCCGCGGTAAGCCAGCACCGGCAGCGCCACGATGAGCGCCGCGATCCAGAGCAGACCAATCTTGCTTACGACGTCCAGGGCCAACAGCACCAGGCCCAGCGCCACATAACCGACAATCTGCCACCGGAGCCAGCTCCTTTCGGGGGACGCGCTATAGCGACAGCACTCGGTAGTCGTGCCTCCAGTGTGCCGCGGAGGCGCTTGCGTCGCCGATCGAGCGAGGAGTCACGATCACCACGATGGCCGTCCTCCCCCGAAGCTGGCCGCCCGTTAGGAGCCGTTGGCCGGAATAGGCGCCGACGGCTACGAGTCGGTGGAACCGGCGGCGGAGTCGGCGCTCGCCTCGGCGCCCGGCGAAGTGGCGCCGCCCGGCTCGGCGTACGGCGAACTGGGCGAGGTGGTGTCCAGCACCAGGCCCATGACGATGGCGTCCCACAGCTCGCCGTTGCGCCGCCGGTACTGGCGAACCAGCCTGCCCTCTTCCTGGAACCCGAACTTCTGGTAGAGCCGAAGGGCCGCCACGTTGTGGGGCCACAGCTGGAGGCTCACCTTATGCAGGCCCTGCACGCGGGCCCAGTCGACGGCCGCCGCCATGAGCGCCGCACCCACCCCCCGACCGCGCCAGCCTTCCAGGACCGCCATCCCCAGATCACCCAATCCCCGCCGGCTTCGCAGGCCCAGATGGCCGACCGCCTGGCCGTCCACCTCGGCCAGCAGGGCCAGGGCGAGCTGATCGGGCTCGTCGCCGTCGAGAAAGGCGGCGACGAACCTCTCCCGCTGCTCCTCCTTGTCGATGGGCAACTCGCGCCCGATCCACCGCCCCTCGGCGGCGACCGCCCGGAAGATGGCGAACCAGGCGTCGAAGTCGGCCTCGACCGCTGGTCGCACCACGACGAGGCCGGTCTCCATAGCAAGACGGTACGGAACCCGGGGCAGGTACTCCGCCGATTTTCGTCGCCGCGGCGGCGGAGATCGCCGTCGGCCGCCGGATGGCCCGGGAAGATTGCCGTCGGGCGCCGGCCGGGCGTGACAGGCTGAGCGCGCCATGAGCGATACCGCACCGCGCCGACGGGCCAGTCGCACCGGGAATCCCGAGGTGGACCAGGAGCTGGAGAGGATCCTCGACACCCTGGGCGTCACCGCCAACCGCGACCAGCTACTGGAGATCTTCGCCACCGCCGTCCGGCTGGCCACCGACAAGACCGACCGCCTGGACCTCAAGATCGTGAACTCTGCGCTCCGCGAGATGCGCGACGGGTTCCAGGTCTTCGCCCCTCATCGCCAGGTGCCGAAGGTGACCATGTTCGGCTCGGCCCGCACCCTGCCCACCGACCCGCTGTACCGCCAGGCGCGCGACCTGGCGGCGGTACTGGCCGAGCACGGGTGGTCGACGGTGACCGGCGCCGGTCCAGGCATCATGGCCGCCGGACTCGAGGGCGCGGGCCCCGATCACGCCTTCGGCATCAATATCGAGTTGCCCTTCGAAACCGAACCCAACGAGTTCATCGCCTCGGACCCGAAACTCGTGTCCATGAAGTACTTCTTCACCCGCAAGCTGCTGCTGGTGAAGGAGTCGGATGGCTTCGCTGTCCTCCCCGGGGGGTTCGGCACCCTCGACGAGGAGTTCGAGCTGCTGACCCTTCTCCAGACCGGCAAGGCGGCGCCCGCCCCGATCGTGCTGCTCGAGGTTCCCGGCGGGACCTATTGGCACGCGTGGGAGGACTGGCTGATCAATGAGGTGGAACCGAGGAAGCTGATCAACCCCGACGACCGGTACTTCTACCGCATCACCGACAGTGTCGAGGAGGCGGCTCGGGAGATCCTGGGCTTCTACCGGAACTACCACTCGATGCGTTTCGTGGGCCACACCCTGGTCATCCGCCTCCGGGTGCTGCCCACCGAGTCGGAACTGGCCGCCTTGTCCGAGGAGTTCGCCGATATCAGCGCCGGCGGCCGGATCAGCGCCCTCGACGGCCCCCTTCCCGCCGAGTCGCGAACCGACGACCACCCCGATCTGCCCCGCATCGCGCTGCGGTTCGACCGGATGTCCTACGCCCGCCTCCGGCTCCTCATCGACGCCCTCAACCGGCTCCCGAGTTCCCCTCCCTTACCGGCGATTGTCGTCACGACCACCTGACCCCCGACCACCAGCTGCCCGATCGTGGGTGTGGCCACAAACCGCACCCCCGCCGCCGGGAAGTGGCCCGGGCCGGCCCGCCAGGTCTCGCTGGGGCCGGGGTGTGGCCACAAAAAAACCGCACCTGCGCCCGCAGCAACTGGCCCGGCCTGCCCCGCCTCGCCCGCCGGCCCTGGCCACAAACCGCGCCCCTGCCGACCGCAGGTGGCCGGGCTGCCCCGCCCGGGAACTCGGGAACCGGGGTGTGGCCACAAACCGCACCCCAGCCGGCAGCAAGTGGCCCGCTGCCCCGCCTCGCCCCGCCGGCCGGGGGGTCCGGCCACAAACCGCGGCTTTGGCCGCCGGCAACTGACCGGGGTTGCCCCGGCGGAGCGTCTAGCCCCGGGGTGTGGCCACAAACCGCACCTGTGCCCGCAGCAAGTGGCCCGGGCTGCTGGACGGCGATGGCAGGAACGCCGGCGGCTTACCCGTTGTCGTCGGGTTCGGCCAGAATGGCCGCCGCCTTCTCGACCGCCCGCCGGGCACGGGTCAAGCGCCGCTCGTCGACGGGAAGTTCCACCCCGCCGGCGTCGATCGATTCCCGGAGGCGCTCCATGGCCAGATCGGCGAGCTCCTCGGCGATGGCGTTCAACCGCTCGCGGATGTCCTGGAACTCACCCGCCATCGCCATGCCCCGCAATCGCGGCCGCCACCAGCTCGACGGGGTGGCAGACATCGACGCCGGCGGCGGCCAGCCACATCGAACACCCCGGGTTGGCGCTGGCGACGAGCTGGGCGCCGCTGCGCTCGATCGAAGCCAGCTTGCGGGCC
>DATARN010000235.1:0-11598 GCA_036264135.1 Acidimicrobiales bacterium | reverse complement strand
AACCGGATCGATGAGATTGTCCGATTCCGCTCGCTTTCCGAGGAGGACATTTCCGCCATCGTCACTATTCAGTTGGCCGCTTTGGATCGGCGCCTGGCCGCCCGACGGCTGGCGCTCAACGTGACCGATGCCGCCATTGCCTGGTTGGGCCACCGCGGGTACGACCCGGCGTACGGCGCCCGGCCGCTCAAGCGGCTCATCCAGCGGGAGATCGCCGACCGGTTGGCCTTGGCCCTCCTGGAGGGCAACTATCCGGAGGGTTCGACCGTCACCGTTGACGCCGCGCCACCGGTCATGGCGCCCGACGGAGCAATAGAGCTCGGCGACGGCCTCGTCCTGCGGTAAGCGCAGTGCCGGCAGTACCGGCCGAATCGGAGTTGCCGGCGGGGCCCACCGGCGAGAGTGGGCCCCGCCTACAACACTGCTGGTTGGTAGGTAATGACCGCGGCGTTGGGTTTTGTTGGGTCGATGTACCCGAACGTTGCCAATTTTCCTGTGGCGGGGCCAAAGGCCGGGGAAGGTAGCGCCTTTCCCTTCTGGGTAGTACTGTCCCCCAACGTCCAAATGGGTGGACTATGGGGGCAGGAGTCTGATGAAGGTGCTTCGTCGGTTTTGTTCGCTGGGAGTCCTCGGGGTACTGACCGCGGGGATGTTGTCCGGTGTGGCGTCGTCGACGCTGTCGGCCACCCCGGCATCGGCCAACCTCCCCGAGGTCTTTGCCGCTACCGCGTCCGCCCAGGCCCTCAAGCTCAGCCTGTTCGGCACGACGCTCACCATCTCGTCGACCAATGCCGAGGGTGACACCACCCCCAAGGCCCACGCTGACGGCGCCGGCGCCGCCCTGATCACCGCCTCGTCCAGCGTGGCCGACTCCACCGGGGCCAACCAGTCGGTGACCACGCCCAAGAACTGCGGCATCGTCCTTCCCCTCCAGCCCCTCGCCGGCGTGCTGCTGGCCTGCTCCCAGTCGACGAGCGTCACCGCCAGCGCGGTGCCGAGTGCCAGCGCCACGTCGAACATCGCCGACATCGACGTCAACCTGCTGAACCCGGTCCTGAACCTCCTCAAGCCCATCCTGGACGCCCTCACTCCGCTCGCCAACCAGGTCCTGGGCACGGTCCTGACCACCGTGAACAACGTGGTCCAGCCCCTTCTGGGCAGCACCCTGACCAACCTGCTCGGGAAGCTGGGCATCGACATCAACAAGCCGGTCAGCAGCCTGATCACCGCCCTGCAGAAGGCCACCAACCTCATCACCATCCACGTGGGCGACACCACTTCGCAGGTGGCGACCACCGCCGGCGCGGTCGTCGCCGACAGCGTGGCCCAGGGCGCCAAGATCGACGTACTGCCCGGCCTGCTGGTCAACGGCGACCCCCTCCTGTCCATCACCGTCGGCATGGCCCACACCACCTCGACCTACAACCGGGTATCGGGCGCCAGCGCGGCCACCTTTGACCCCGCCATCCTCTCGATCGACCTGCTGGGCTCGGTGATCCCGATCAAGCTGGGCTCGCCCATCGACCTGCTGGCCGGCACGCCCCTGGAATCGGTCATCTCCCTCGGCGCCGGCTCCACCACCACCAACGCCGACAAGTCGGTGTCGGCGGTGGCCGACGGCGTCGGCCTCGACCTCCTCAAGGGCATCAACGGGGGCATCAGCCTCCACCTGGCCCACGCCGAATCGGCGGCCGGCGGCCACACCGACACGGTGACGGCGGCGACGCCCACGACCACCGGCAGCACGACGACCAGCCTGCCGGTCGTCACGTCCGTCGAGGCGGTGCGGCTGGCGACCACCGGGACCAGCGCACCGGTGCTGCCCGTGGGCTTCGTGCTGGTCCTGGCCGGCTACCTGACTCGCCGTACATTCCGCTCCCGCCGAGCGGCACGAGCACCTCGGTAAGGCCTGCCGGGATCCCGGCCCAAACCACCGCACTCTTCGATGACGCTCAACTCCCCCGGGTCCCGGTCCACCGCTGGCGAGCCGCGGCCCGCCCCGGGCCGCCGTCACGACGGCCCGCCCCGACCCGCCTGGCAGCGCCGGCTGGTCTCGGTGGTCTCCATCGGGCTGGTCGTGGCCGGGGTGGTCGTGATTGGGTACCCCCTGTGGACGAACTTCTGGCAGAACCGCCTCCAGGACCGCCTAGCCCACCAGTTGACCAGCCGCCAGCTGGCCGACGCCTACCGGGCCCACCGCCTGGCGACGGGTGACAGCCTGACCCGCATCAAGATCCCCGCCCTCGGGGTGGACATGGTGGTGGTCCAGGGCACTACCGACAGCGCGCTGCAGGCCGGCGCCGGCCACTACCCCGAGACCCCGTTGCCGTGCGAGGACGGCAACGTGGCCATCGCCGGCCATCGCACCACCTACGGCAAGCCGTTCGCCAACCTTGACCGGTTGAAGCCGGGGGACACCATCGAGCTCGACACGCCGATCGGGGGCTGCGTGTACACCGTGGCCAAGGACCCCTTCGTCGTCACCCCGACCGATGTGTCGGTATTGGCCACGACCACCGTGCGGTCCCTTACCCTGACGACATGCAATCCGAAGGGCTCGGCGGCCCAGCGCCTGGTCGTGCGGGCGACCGTCGTCAAGGACCTGCAGCCGCTGTGACCGGGATCCTCGTCAAGGACCTTCAGCCGCGGTGACCCGCCCGGTTCCTCGCGGCGCCCACCGCCGGTGTGGTCTGGCCGGCGGCCTGGGCCTCGGCGCGGCGTTGGTTGCCCTGCTGGCGCTGTCGTCGCCCGCCGCGGCCTCACCGGTGTCCGCCGCCTTTTCCGGGGCGGGATATTCCGGTGAGGCGGCGTATGCCAGCACCAACCAGCCCGTCGTCAGCTTCACCTCGGTGGCGCCCAGCGGGATCAGGGGCACCGTCGGCTTCACCCCCGACTTCGGCTTCGGCGGCAGCGTAAGCAACGTCAGCGTCACCGTCAGCTACACGGGCCAGACCGTTTCCTCCTGCGATCACTGCCTCTCCGGCGCCGGCTTCGCCTTCACCCCCTCGGGGCTGGGGAGAAACGGCCCGTACTCGGTGACGGCGACCGCCACCGCCGACGAGTCGCTGCTCAGCACCGGCCTCAGCCACCAGACGAGAGTGGCGTCGGCCTCCTCCGGGTTCACGGTGGCCGTACCCCCGGCGTCGCCCCATGTCAGCACGATCCTCAACTCCGACGGCTCGGTCACGGTGAACTGGAGCCACAACGCCGAGCCCGACCTGCTCGGCTACCAGGTGAAGCGCAGTTCCGGCTCCGGCTTCGCCACCGTGCTGCCCTCGGCGCCGGCCACCCAGACCAGCTGGACCGACACCAGCACCACGCAGGGCGGCAGCTTCAGCTACATCGTCTACGCCTTCCGGCCGGGCGCCGACGGCACCGCCGCCTCCGCGGTCTCGTCGGCGTCCAACACCGCCACCGCCTCGGTCCCGGTACCGGTTCAGCCGTCGACCACCACCGTTCCGGCGGGCGGAGTGACGTCCGACAGCACGACCACAACGGCGGCCACGCCGCCGACGTCGGCCGGGCAGTCGGGGTCGTCGGGCCCCGACCTGTCGGCGTTCCTGGCGCAGGCCAACAAGGGCGGAACCGTGACCCACGCCGCCTCCGGCGGCGTGTCGTCGTCGCCCGCACCCCACGTCGTGTTGCCCGGTGCCGCCCAGGGGCCGCCGGACACCTACCAGCCGACGCTGCCCTTCGGCAGCCGCAGCCAGGCAAAAGCGGCCGCCGGCGCCCCCCGCATCGCCCTGCCCAGCCGGTCGACCACGACCCACCAACGGGGCATCCTGTATTCGATCGCCGGCGGCCTCCTCTTGTGCGTACTGGGCCTGGCCGTTCGCAACGCCAACAAGGGGTCGGCGGTCCCCGCCCTCGAGCCGGCTGGCGGCCGGCGAGCCCGCCGGCGCCGGCCCCCTCGGCCCCCTCGGGCGCCCCGCGTGGCCGCACCGGCGTCGTCCCCCTCTCCCCCCTCGCCGGCGTCGCTCTCCTCGCCCCCCGGGCCGGCTGCCAGGTCCCTTCCCGCCTCGGCGGCGGCCAAGGCCATGGCGCGGGCAGCGGCACGGTCAGCGGCCACGGCCACGGCCACGGCTACGGCTGCGGCCATGTCCGGGGCCGCGAGCGAGGCCGTCGACGCATCCGCCGGCGCCTCCCTGAATCCGCCGGCGGCGGCGGGGCGCGGCGAGAGGACGGCGCGTGGTGAGACCACGAAGCGGGCCGGTGTCTCGGAGCGGGTGGCCCAGGCGGCCCGGGCGGGCAGGTCGAGCACGGTCGAGCCGGTCGAGGGCCAGGGCGCCGCGGTCGAGCCGGTCGCTCCGCCCGGGGCCACTGGTCGCGACGACCGGGCGAAGGCGGAAACTGTGAGTACGCCAGCGTTCCCAGCAGCATCTGGTGCCATACATGGCAGGAAAGCCTTCACAGAACCGCCAGCCGACCCAGTTCCCGACGGCCTGAGCCACCTACCGCCGCTTGTCTCGCCCGGTCGGAAGCGCGTCCGGGCGCCCGAGCGGACGGCGGAGGGTGAGGACAACGACTTCTTCGGACTGGTCCGGGGCGTGCAGGAGCCCGAGGTCCCCACCCCCGCCGGCTGACCCCCGCCGGCTGACCCCGGCCGGCTGACCCCGCCGGCTAACGCCAGCCGGCGGCTGGTTGCCGGTATGCTCAGGCGACCGCCCGATTTTCCGAGGAGTAAACGCCGTGCCCGCCACCGTGGTCGTCGGTACCCAATGGGGCGACGAAGGCAAGGGCAAGGTCACCGACCTCCTCGCCCGGGACATGCACATGGTCGTGCGCTACCAGGGCGGCCACAACGCCGGCCACACCATCGTCGTCGACGGTGAGTCGTTCGCCCTGCAGCTGGTCCCCAGCGGGATCCTGTACCCCCACATCACCCCGGTGATCGGCAACGGCGTGGTCGTCGAGCCCGGCGTCCTGCTGGAAGAGATCGACCTGCTCACCGCCAAGGGCGTCGACTGCTCGAAGCTGCGGGTCTCCGGCAACGCCCACCTGATCATGCCCTACCACCAGGAGCTCGACGCCATCACCGAGCGTTACCTGGGTCGCAACAAGCTGGGTACCACCAAGCGAGGGATCGGCCCGGCGTACGCCGACAAGGCGTCGCGGGTCGGCCTGCGGGTCCAGGACCTGCTCGACCCCAAGATCTTCCGCCAGAAGCTGGACGTGGTGCTGAAGGAGAAGAACCAGATCCTGGCCAAGGTCTACAACCGCCTGGCGCTCTCGGCCGACGACATCGCCGACCGCTACCTCGACGAGTACGCCCCGCGGATGGGGCCCATGATCGCCGACTGCGTCAACCTGCTCCACGACGCCCTGGAGGCCGGCAAGCAGATCCTGCTGGAAGGGGCCCAGGCCACGTTCCTCGACCTGGACCACGGAACCTATCCGTTCGTCACCTCGTCGAACCCCGTCGCCGGCGGCGCGTGCGTGGGGGCGGGCATCGGGCCCCGCCACATCGATCGGGTCATCGGCATCGCCAAGGCCTACTGCACCCGGGTGGGGTCGGGTCCCTTCCCCACCGAGCTGTTCGACGAGGCCGGCGAGGCCCTGGTCGAGCGGGGCAACGAGTACGGCACGGTGACCGGCCGGCGCCGCCGCCCCGGCTGGTTCGACGCCGTCATGGTCCGCCACGCGGTGCGGCTCAACTCGCTGTCGGAGATCGCGGTCACCAAGCTCGACGTCCTCGACGCCTTCGACACGCTGAAGGTGTGCGTCGCCTACCAGCACGAGTGCGAGCTCTACCACCACCTCCCGTACCACCAGTCGATCCTCCACGAGGTGACCCCGGTGTACGAGGAGTTGCCGGGCTGGAACACCGACCTTTCCGAGGTCACCGAGCTCGGCGAGCTGCCGGCCGCGGCCAAGGAGTACATCCATTTCCTGGCCGAGCAGGTGGGTGTGCCCATCCGCCTGGTGGGCGTCGGCCCGGGCCGTGACCAGCTGGTGCGCTTCGACTCGTGACGGCCGTCTGCGTGGTGGGCGCGGGGGCCCGGGAGCACGCGCTGGCGGTGGCGCTGGCCCGCACCGCGTCGGTGGTGGTGAGCCCGGGCAACGCCGGCATGACCGCCCTGGCGGCGCTGGCCGATCCCGCCTCGCCGGCGTCGAGGGTCCGCTGCACCCCGGAGCCGCCCGAGGCCATCGCCGCCGACCTTTTCGTGATCGGCCCCGAGGGACCGCTGGTGGACGGCCTGGCCGACCGGCTGCGGGCCCAGGAGAAACTGGTGTTCGGACCGGGGTCCGACGGCGCCCGGGTCGAGGGCTCCAAGGCGTGGATGAAGGCGCTGCTGGTCGACGCCGGTGTCGCCACCGCCGCCCACGGGAGCTTTGCCGACGAGGCGCCGGCGCTGGCCTTCCTGCGCACCCTGCCGCCGCCCTACGTGGTGAAGACCGACGGCCTGGCCGCCGGCAAGGGCGTCCTGGTCACCGACTCGCTGGCCGAGGCGGCCGACGACGTGCGAGCCAAGCTGTCCGGGGCGGCATTCGGCGCCGCCGGGCGGCGGGTGGTGATCGAGGAGGGCTTGAGCGGTGACGAACTCTCGGTGATAGCCGTCTGCGACGGGACGCGAGCCCAGCCGCTGGCTGCGGCCCAGGACTTCAAGCGGGCGGGTGATGGCGACGCCGGCCCCAACACCGGCGGCATGGGCGCCTTTTCGCCCGTCCCCGGCGCCGGCGACCTGGTCGACCGCGTCATGGACCAGGCGGTGCTCCCGACGCTGGCCGCCCTTCGTCGCCGCGGGATCGACTACCGCGGCGTCCTCTACGCCGGCATCATGCTGACGTCCGACGGGCCCAAGGTCCTCGAGTTCAACGTCCGCTTCGGCGACCCCGAGGCCCAGGTGCTCCTACCCCGCTGGCAGGGTGATGTCACCGCGGCGCTGGCCGCGGCCGCCGGCGGCCGGTTGACGGACAGCCCTCGCTTCTCTGACCAGGCGGCGGTCTGCGTGGTCCTGGCGGCCCACGGCTATCCGGTGTCGCCCCGCGCCGGCGACGCCATCACCGGCTTGGAGCAGACCGGCGACGGCGTCCAGGTCTATGCCGCCGGGGTGGGTCCGGGCCTGGTGACCAGCGGCGGCCGGGTGCTGAGCGTGACCGCCCTGGGCGACGACTTGCAGGAGGCCCGGGCGCGGGCCTATGCCGGGGCGGCGCACATCCGGTGGGACGGCCGGCAGATGCGCACCGACATCGCCGCCCGAGCGGCGCAGGGAATGAAGGTGGGAAAATGAGGGTCGCAGTCATCATGGGGTCGGCGTCGGACCAGGCTCGGATGGCGCCGGCCACCGAACTGTTGGGCAGCTTCGGCGTCGACGCGACGGAGCACGTCATCTCGGCGCACCGCAACCCCGAGACGCTGGCGGCCTTCGTGCGCGCCGCCCGCGACGAGGGCTACGGGGTGCTGATCTGCGGGGCCGGCATGGCGGCCGCCCTTCCCGGCGCCGTCGCCGCCCACACGACCCTTCCGGTCATCGGCGTGCCGCTGTCGGGGAGCGCCCTGTCGGGGGTCGACGCCCTCTACGCCGTGGTCCAGATGCCCCGGGGCGTGCCGGTGGCGGCCGTCGCGATCGACGGCGCCGCCAACGCCGCCCTGCTGGCGATCGAGATCCTGGCGGTGACCGACGCCGGCCTGGCCGGCCGGCTGGCGACCTACCGCCAGGCGTGGGGAGCGCCGTGATCCCGCGGTATTCGCTGCCCGCCATGGCCGAGCTGTTCACCGACCGGGCCAAGCTCGCCACCTGGCGGGAAATCGAGATCCAGGTCGTCGAGGCCTGGGCCACCCTCGGTGTCGTCCCCGCCGCCGACGCCGCCGCGGTGCGGGAGCGGGCCCCGGTCGTCGACGACTCGTTCGTGGCCGCGGTGGCGGCGAGGGAGCAGGTTACCGACCACGACGTGGCCGCCTTCGTCGATGTCGTCCAGGAGCGCATCGGCGGCCAGGCCGGCAAATGGGTGCACTACGGCCTGACGTCGTCCGACGTGGTCGACACCGCCTGGTCCGTCACCCTCACCGCCGCCGCCGACCTCCTCATTGCCACCATCGGGGATCTCATCGAGGTCCTCAGAGCCCGGGCGGTCGAGCACCGCGACACCGCCATGGTCGGCCGGACCCACGGCATTCACGCCGAGCCGACAACCTTCGGACGCAAGCTGGCCCTGTGGGCCCTCCAGGCGGACCGCGACCGGACCCGTTTGCGGGCCGCCCGGCGCCAGGTGGCGGTGGGCAAGCTGTCCGGCGCGGTGGGCACCTACGCCACCATCGAACCGGAGGTGGAGGCCCAGGTGTGCCGGGCCCTCGGCCTGACCCCCGTGCCGGCCACCCAGGTCATCTCCCGCGACCGCCATGCCGAGTTCCTGTGGGCGTGCGCCTCGGTGGGCGCCACCATCGAGATGATGGCCACCGAGATCCGCCACCTGCAGCGAACCGAGGTGCGGGAGGTCGAGGAGCCGTTCGGGGCCGGGCAGAAGGGCAGCTCCGCCATGCCCCACAAGCGCAACCCCATCAAGAGCGAGCAGCTCTCCGGCCTGGCCCGGGTGCTGCGGGGGTATGTCGGGCCCGGGCTGGAGGACGTGGCGCTGTGGCATGAACGCGACATCTCCCACAGCTCGGTTGAGCGCGTGGTCCTCCCCGACGCCGCCATCCTCACCCACTACGCGATGGTGCGCATGGCGGCGTTGCTGCGAGGCCTCCTCATTTTCCCCGAACGAATGCTGGCCAACCTGGACCGCTCGTACGGGCTGGTCTTCAGCCAGCCGGTCTTGCTGGCGCTGGTGGCGTCGGGACTGACCCGCGACGCTGCCTACCGCATCGTGCAGCGCGACGCCCAGGCGTCGTGGACCGGCGCCCGGCCGTTCCGGGAGGTGCTGGAGGAAGACCCCGAGGTGCCGCTCGACAAGGTGGCCCTCGATGAGGCATTCGACCTGAAACGCAGCCTGCGCCACGCCGGCCGGGTGTTCCCCGAGCTGGAGGCGGTTGGCGGAAAGGAGCCGTCGTGAGCCTGTCCCATCTGTCGTCGGGAAAGGTCCGGGAGATCTACGACCTGGGTGACGACCAGTTGCTGCTCGTCACCTCCGATCGGATGTCCGCCTTCGATGTGGTCATGGCCGAGCCCATCCCCGACAAGGGCCGGGTGCTCACCGCCCTGACGGCGTTCTGGCTGGACCAGCTGGGCGACATCGCCCCCAATCATCTGGTCAGCCTGGATGTCCCGCCGGCCGCCGCCTCGCTGGGGTCGGACCTGGCGGGGCGGGTCATGGTGGTTCGCAGGGCCGAGATGCTGCCCATCGAGTGCATCGTGCGGGGCTACCTGTCGGGGTCGGGGTGGGCCGAGTACCGCCGCTCGGGGACGGTGTGCGGCATCGCCCTGCCGAGCGGACTGCGCCAGTCCGAACGGCTCCCCGAGCCCCTGTTCACGCCGTCGACCAAGGCCACGTCGGGTCATGACGAGAACATCTCCCCGGCGGCGGCGGCGGACCTGGTAGGCGCCGACACCGCCAAACTGGCCGAGGAGATCAGCCTGGCCGCCTACCGTCGGGGGGCGGCGTGGGCCGCGGCCCGAGGAATTATCGTGGCCGACACCAAGTTCGAGCTGGGCGTCATCGACGGCGAGCTGGCCATCTGCGACGAGGTGCTGACGCCGGACTCGTCGCGGTTCTGGGCCGCCGACACGTGGGAGCCGGGGAGCACGCCGCCGTCGTTCGACAAGCAGCCGCTACGGGACTGGTTGGAAGGGACGGGATGGGACAAGGCGCCGCCCCCGCCGCCCCTGCCCGACCCCGTCGTGGCGTCGACCCGCCAGCGCTACGTCGACGCCTACGAACGGTTGACCGGCCGGCGCTTCGCCGACTGGCCGGGGGTGGCGGGTTGACGTTCGACGTGCTGGTCGAGGTGGGGCTGCGGCCGGGCATCGCCAACCCCGAGGGGGCGACCATCGAGCGGGCCCTTCCCGCCCTGGGGTTCACCCAGGTGTGGGGCGTGCGCACGGGCAAGGCCATCCGCTTCTCCATCGACGCCTCCGACGAGGCGGCGGCTCGAAGTCAGGTCGGGGAGCTGTGCCGGCGGTTCCTCACCAACCCGGTGATCGAGGACTTCCACGTCTCGCTGGCCCCCGCCCCGGTGCCGGCGTGAGCGCAACCGTCGGTGTCGTCCTCTTCCCGGGGAGCAACTGCGAGCACGACGTGGTGGAAGCCGTCCGCGGCCTCGGCGGCGACGCCCGGCTGATCTGGCACGGGGCGGAGAGCGTCGGCGACGTCGACGCCGTGGTTCTGCCCGGAGGGTTCGCCCACGGCGACTACCTGCGGCCGGGCGCCATCGCCCGGTTCTCGCCCGTCATGGCCGCCATTGCCGCCTTTGCCGCCGCCGGCGGCCCGGTCATCGGGATCTGCAATGGCTTCCAGATTCTCACCGAAGCGCACCTCCTACCCGGGGCGCTGCAGAGGAATCGGAACCTGACGTTTCTGTGCATGCCGGTCGAGGTGGAAGTGTCGTCGTCGCGCTCGGTATTGACCAGAGATCTCGCTCCTGGCCAGCGGCTAACGATCCCAATCAACCACTTCGAAGGAAACTACACGTGTGACATTGCCACCCTGGAAGACTTGAAGGCCGACGATCGGATCGTGCTGAGATACGTCGATAACCCCAACGGTTCCGTCGACGACATCGCCGGTATATGCAACGCCGAGGGCAACGTTGTCGGCCTCATGCCCCATCCCGAGCGGGCGTCGGATGCGCTGCTCGGTTCCGCCGACGGGGCGGCGTTGCTGCGGTCGCTCCTGGGCGCCGGGGTGGTTCGGGCCCTCTAGGCTCGCTTCTGCTGGGGTCAGAGGTCCCCGGCGCCCTGCGGATCCCGGCCTTGCGGAGGACGGAGGCGTCGACACCGGCTTCGCGCCAGGCGGCGTAGGTGATCCCCTTGCGCTCCGAGTAGTTCTTGGCCGCCTTGGTGAAGCCTTCCTCCAGTTCGACCAGGTCGACGGCGGCGTCCTTGTTGGCCAGCTCACTGGCCAGGTTCAGGCGTTCCTGCACCAGGTGCACCTTGGTCAGCGGATCGGCCGCTTCGATCCTTTCCTCGATCTGCTGCAGCCTCTTTTCGATGGTATCCGGATTGCGCTTCCGGCCCCGCTTGGGTTTGTGCGCTTCCAACGCCTCCAGATAGCGGCGAACAGCCCGGCCCTCCTCACGCCCTATAGCGAGCGCATCCTTGTGCGCTTGAGACATGGGAGCCTTTCCGCTGCTCGATCTCGAGGCCATATACTCAGTATTCCACATTGGCCATCGACTAATACACCCCGGAAGCGGAGTTTTTGGCGTTGACCGCCGACGTGTAACACCCGGCCGTCTGCGGTTGCGGCAGTAGCGTGGCCGCCCATGGACACGGCCATACATCGGGAATTGGGGCTCACCGACGACGAAGCCGCCAGCATCGTCGCCATCCTCGGCCGCCAGCCCAACCACCTCGAGTTGGCCATGTATGCCGTCATGTGGAGCGAGCACTGTTCCTACAAATCCTCCAAGATCCACCTCTCCCGCCTGCCCACCGAGGGTCCCCACGTCCTGGTCGGCCCGGGGGAGAACGCGGGGGTCATCGACGCCGGCGACGGGAT
>DATARN010000224.1:0-11465 GCA_036264135.1 Acidimicrobiales bacterium | reverse complement strand
GATCTCGGCCTGGCTGTCCTGGTAGTGCAGCGAATTTGCCATTGGTAGCCTTCCTACCACCCTCCGGAAGGCAAAGGTAGCCGTCGATGAATCTCGCCTTCAGTGACGAGCAAGAGGAGCTGCGCCGGTCGGTGCGCCGTTTCCTGGCCGACAAGTCACCCGAGTCCGAGGTGCGGCGACTGATGGAGACCGAGGCGGGCTACGACCACGAGGTGTGGAATCAGATGGCCCAGCAGCTGGGGCTGCAGGCGATGGCCATCCCCGAGGAGTACGGGGGCGCCGGGTTCTCCTTCGTCGAGTTGGTGGTGGTGATGGAGGAGATGGGCCGGGCGCTGCTGTGCGCCCCGTTCTTTTCCGGGGTGATGGCGACCGCGGCCCTGTTGTCGTGCGGGGACGACCAGTGGATGAAGGAGCTGCTGCCGGGCATCGCGTCGGGGGAGGTGCTGGCCACCCTGGCCCTCACCGAGGACACGGGGCGATGGGACGAGGCCGGCGTGACCGCCCAGGCGTCGCCCGCCGGCCCGGCGGAGGGCGGGGGGTGGGTGCTGGAAGGGCACAAGACCTTCGTGCTCGACGGCCACACCGCGGGCGTGATCCTGGTCGTGGCCCGCACCGAGGGCACACCGGGGGTGTCGCTGTTCGCGGTGGACGGCACCGCCTCGGGCCTGTCCCGCACGCCCATGCCGACCATGGACCAGACCCGCAAGCAGGCCCGACTGGTGTTCTCGTCGGTGCCCGGCCGGTTGGTCGGCCCGCTGGGCGGGGGCTGGCCGGTCGTGTCCCGGGCGCTCGACCTGGCTGCCGTGGCCCTGGCCGCTGAGCAGGTCGGCGGGGCCCAGCGGGTGCTGGAGATGAGCGTCGAGTACGCCAAGGTGCGGATCCAGTTCTGCCGGCCCATCGGCAGCTTCCAGGCCATCAAGCACAAGTGCGCCGACATGCTGCTGGCGGTGGAATCGGCCAAGTCCGCCGCCTACTACGCCGCGTGGACGGCGGCCGAGAACAACGACGAGTTGCCGGTCATGGCCTCGTTGGCCAAGGCGTACTGCAGCGACGCCTACTTCCAGGCGGCGGCCGAGACCATCCAGATCCACGGTGGGATCGGGTTCACCTGGGACCACCCGGCCCACCTCTACTTCAAGCGGGCCAAGAGCTCCGAGCTCATCCTCGGCGACCCCGCCTACCACCGGGAGCTGCTGGCGCAACGGATCGGCATCTGACCGGCCGCCCGCCGGGCCCCGCCCACCGCGCAGATAGCGTGACGCAGCAATGACCTGGGTGTTTGGCATCATCGGGCTGGTGGCGGTACTGGCCATCGCCCTGGCGGTGGTCGGCCGCGAAGCGCGCCGCTTGGATGCCGTGCCGCCCCGGCCGGTGTTCGACATGGACGAGGCGGTGGCGTGGGTCGCCGAGCACCTCCCCTTCGAGGTCAGCGCGGTGCTGAGCCACTCGGACGTGCGCAACATCATCGACTGGAACCTCGAGTACTTCCGCAGCAAGGGGGCATCGGGGAACGGCTCCACACCGCACTTCGATGCCCAGGTCGTGGTGGGCGGGGCGGAGACGGTCGACTGGGTCATGACCAAGGCGCAGCAGACCGGCGCCGGCTACACCGCCGCCCAGGTCCACGCCGTGCTCGACGCCCAGATGACCTACCTGGAGGCCATCGGCGCCATCGGCCCGGCGGCGTCGACCGACCCCGACGCCGGCCCCGAGCCGCCGGCGAATTGATCACCACAACGGTCGCTGTTTGGGTACGATCTTGGTACCAGAGAAAGGAGGTGGTCCAACTGCAGAGTCATAAAAGTTTTGGGACCCTGGAGGTGGCTGGCCGCTAAGGCGGCTGCTGGACCACCTGGTGAATCCCAGCCAGTTACCCGGGAGGCTCCCACCGGAACCTGGTCCCGCCGGTAGCGAACCGGAGACTCCTGTCTTTCCAGCATGTTCTGTCCGAGAGGGCGCCCCAGCGGCGCCCTCTCGACGCGTCCGGCGGACGCTACGTTGTGGCACCGTGAGCCGCCCCGCCCGCTTCGAGCACCACCGCTGGCTCGGCGACAAGCGGACTCAGGTGGTGCACGACCTCGACCACACCGTTGCCGCGTGCCGGATCGACGAACTCCTCGCCTCCCGCCAGTTCGCCGCCTTCGGGCCCGACTGGCTGCCCGAGGCCCGCAACCGGGGCTACCGGGCCCACCGGGCGTGCGCCTCCGCCGATGGGTGAGCCGGTTACCATCACCTCGGGCCGCCTGGCCCTGGCCGGCTACCTGGCGAAGCCGTCGACCTCGACGGGCTCCGCACGGTACGGCCTGATCATCAGCCACGGCTTCCCGGAGGCGTCGCAGAGCGCCGACGCCGCGGGCAAGACCTTTCCCGAGCTGGCCGACCGGCTGGCCAGGGACGCCGAGTGGACGGTCCTGACCTTCAACTTCCGGGGGACAGGGGAATCACAGGGCGACTTTTCCCTCGGCGGCTGGCTGGCCGACCTGCGCGCCGCCGTCGACTTCCTCCTTGGCCGCGAGGGGGTGGAGGGCGTGTGGCTGTGCGGCTTTTCCGCCGGCGGCACGTTGAGCATCTGCGCCGCCGGGGAGGACGAGCGGGTGCGGGGGGTGGCGGCGCTGGCGGCGCCTGCCGACTTCAACGACTGGGCCGCCGACCCCCGCCGGTTCCTGGCTCAGGCCCGGGCGGTCGGGGTCATCCGCCACGCCAACTTTCCCCTCGACAGCGACGCCTGGGCTCGGGAGCTGCGCGAGGTGAAGCCGCTGGCCCTGATCGCCAAGATCCCGCCCCGGCCCTTGCTCCTCGTGCACGGCGCCAACGACGACATCGTCCCCATGCTCGACGCCCTGGCCCTGGCCGACGCCGCCGAGGGCCAGGTCGAGCTGCGGATCCTGGCCGCGGCCAGCCACCACCTCCGCCACGACCCGCGGGCCATCGCCATCCTGCTGGGTTGGCTGGACCGCCAACTGGTGTAGCGCCTTTTGCAATCCGAAAGGGCTCCTCGGCCGTAACAGAAGGCATGAACTTTCGGGGTGGAGTTTTTCGGGGTGGAAAAATGGGCGCGGTTCTGGCCGGCGTCATCGCACTCGTTGCACTATCCGGCAACCCGGCCGTGGCTGCGGCGACTGGACCCGTCAATGCCGCAAACGCCCCGGTCGTCGTATCGGCACAACAGAGTGCCCTCGGCGTCGGCCGGGTCCTGGTCAACGCCCGTGGGGCGTCGCTGTATGTATTCAGCGGCGACGCCCTTTCGTCGATAACCGGTTGCCTTCCTACCAATATGAGCACCATGGGAGCACCGTGCACCAGTATTTGGCGGCCGGTGATGGCCACCGGACCGCTGGTCGCGGCCGACGGAGTGCTGTCGCGGGGACTCGGTCACATGACCCGCCCCGGCATCGGGTCGCAGGTGACCTACTTCGGCCAGCCGCTCTACACCTTCGTGTTCGACCTGGCGGCCGGTCAGGAGAGTGGCGAGAATGTCACCTCCTTCATGGGATTCTGGCGCCTGACTTCAGTCGCCGGCATTCCCGCCGCCGACCGGGCGGCGGTGCACCTCGAAGGGTCGGCCAACGGGCTGGTCCTGGATACGCCCACCGCGTTTGGCGCCACCCGCACCCTGTACCACCTTTCCTTCGATCTGCCGAACATGAGCACCTGCACCGGTCCGTGCACCGGAATCTGGCCGCCGCTGCTCACCAACCAGATGCCCGCCGCCGGACTCGGCGTGTCTGTTACCGGGTTGGGCATGCTCCGCCGGGGCGACGGGTCGATGCAGGTGACCTATTTCGGCAAGCCCCTCTATCTGTTCGCCTTCGATCTCGGCGCCGGTCAGCCGTCCGGCCAGACCAACGGCAATAACTTCATCGACCCGCCGGCATTCGGTGTGTGGGACACCATTTCCCCCAACGGATTGGTAAATCCCGGGGCGATAACCGTGCAGGCCGAAGCGGGTGGCCTCCTCTCGACCCCGGCGACCACGAGCGGCGGTACCACGGCCACCGTCTATGCCTTTACCGGCGACACCGCCACCATGAGCGATTGCCGCGGCTTGTGCGCCAAGTTCTGGCCGCCCCTCCTCACCAGCCGCCCGCCGGTGGCGGGCGCCGGCGCCACTGCCGGACTGTTGGGGACCATCATGCGGGCCGACGGCAGCCTCCAGGTCACCTACAACGGGCACCCGTTGTACCTGTTCTCCGACGGCTTGAATCCGTCCACCGCCGGCGAAGGGGTCAGCGCCTTCGCCGGCCGGTTCCAGACGTTGACCGCAGCCGGCGTCCCTCACTAGCGGCCGCTGGGCTCCGAGCGTCGGGGGAAGCCGGCCTCCTTGGGCTGCCTTTCCCCGCGACTACGGGGCGACGGTGCGGGTGACGTTGGCGACCTTGCACGTCAGCGGGCCTTTGGCGTTGGCCAGCCCGCCGGCGTGGAACGTCGCCGTGGCCCCCGGCTCGACCTTGCCCACCGTCGCCCCGCCCTCGCTCACCTTGTTGCCCGACGAGTCGTAAAAGGCGATGTCCACCGCGTAGGTGCTGGCCTGCGAGCTGTGGTTCACGATCGTGCCGGTCGCGACCGGCCGACCGCCGGCGGGGTCGGCGGTGCAGGCGGTGACACTGACGTCTTGGGCCGCCTTCTTGCTCGTGCAACCGGCCGACAGGACGGCGGCGACGACGAGGACGGCAACGGGTCCACGTTTTCCTTTGGCGTTCGTGAAACCTTCGTACCCGCCGGCGCCTGCTTCAATCCTGGGCAGTTGAGGCGTCGATGGCGTCGATGGCATCGACCAGGCGGCGGGCCTGGGCCTCGGGATCGGCGGCGGCGGTGAGGTAGCGGACCGCCACGAATCGCCGGGCGCCGGCGGCCATCATGGCGGCCACGGTCTGCGGCGTGACCCCGCCGGTGACGAACCACGGAAGCGCCGCCTCTCGCCGGACCAGCTCCAGGTACCCGAGGCCCGTGCCCGGGCGCCCGGGCTTGGTGGGCGTGGGATTGACGGGGCCGGCGGAGAGGTAGTCCACCGGTTCCCCGGCCGCGGCCCGCAGCTCGGCGGGGGCGTGGGTGGAACGGCCCACGAGGGCGCCGGGACCGAGGATTTCCCGCGCCAGCCAGGGTGGAGCGTCGTCTTGGCCGACGTGCACGCCGTCGGCGCGGCAGGCCAGGGCCAGATCGGGTCGGTCGTTCAGGATGAACGGTACGCCGAACTGCCGGCACACGTCGATCGCCACCTCCGCCCGGCGCAGTAGGGGCAACGCCTCCAGCTCCTTGTCCCGGAGCTGGACCACGTCGACACCGCCCCGGATGCAGGCGGCGAGGAATGAAGCCAGGTCGGCCCGGTCCTCGGTGCACAGGTACAGCCGCCGGCCGGCGAGGTCAGCCACCGGCGACGGCGCGGACCAGCTCGATGCGATCCCCCTCGGCCAGGGCCGTCGCCGCCATCTCGCCGCGAGGCACCGGTTGCCCGTTGCGTTCCGCCACCACCCACCGCGCCCCGAGCCCCATGTGTTCCAGCAGGTCGGTCAGCGACGTGCCCGCCTCCACTTCCATGGCCGACCCGTTCACCGACACCTGCATGAGCCGCAGGCTACGTCGACCTGGTCCGCCTCCCGCCGGCGGCTGGCGGTGTCGGGTGACGGCGGGCGCTGGCGGTACATGGCGACCTTGTGGCAACAAGGTGCGCACCCTGCCGACCATTCTCGCCAGAACCTCGCCGATTAGGCCTCGACGGCGGCCGCCTCGACGGCGGCGGCCTCGGCCTTGGCGGCCGCCTTCTTGGCCCGCTTGTACTCGCGAACTTCGGCCAGGGTGTCCGGGCCGGTGATATCGGCCACCGACATCAGCGTCCCCGCTTGGCCGAAGGTGCCGGCGGCGTCCTGCCACCCGGGCGGCTGGACGCCGAGCTGTTTGCCCAGCAGGGCGACGAAGATCCTGGCCTTCTGCTCCCCGAACCCGGGTAGCGCCTTGACGCGGCGGTAGAGGTCCTGGCCGGATTCGGCGGTGGACCAGACGTGGTCGGCGGCACCGTCGTACTCGTTGACGATGATCTCGGCGAGGGCGTGGACCC
The DNA here is from genome assembly GCA_036264135.1 of Acidimicrobiales bacterium. Taxonomy (GTDB): domain Bacteria; phylum Actinomycetota; class Acidimicrobiia; order Acidimicrobiales; family Palsa-688; genus DATARN01. The sequence continues at coordinate 5,413 of DATARN010000224.1, read as the reverse complement.
GCTTGGCGTTGGCGCCGGGGAAGCGATGCAGCGCCGGCCGTTCAGAAAAAATCTTGACCAACTGTTCGGGGTCCATGGAGGCAACCTGGACGGCGTCGAGCCGGCCTCCCAGGCGCTCCTTCAGCCGGCGGGGCGCGCTGAACGCCCACTCGAGGGGGACCTGCTGATCGAGGACCATCCCGACAAGGAGGGCAAAAGGATCGCTGGAGAGGAGGGCATCGGCCTCGGAATCGCCGCTGAGATGGAGGCTGGGCATGGCGGGAAGCCTATCGAGCGAAACAGTACGAGATGAGTAGATGTTGGCCGTTTGCAACGATGGCGTCGGCCAAATGACCCATTGCGGTGTGTCCGATTCTTCCGCCGTTTCGTTCTTTCCGGTCGGCAGACGACGGCATTAGGAATCGACGGCAAATGCCGGCGGATTTCCAGCCGGAGCACTCAAACTACATGTCATGACCGCCGCGCTGGGTGACCCGATGGCAGCAGGACATCCAATCCGGGCCGCCAGAGAGACTGTTTCCACCGCCGGCGGTTTCGCCGTGGCATTCGTGGCCGTACTGGTTGTATTTCTGGCGGTCAGCCTGCGTACGTCCGGTCAGAAGGGACAGGCCGCAATTCTCAGCCACCCCGTCATGAGCGTTCTCTCAGGGTCGATGGCTCCCACCATAAAGACCGGCGACCTGGTGGTCGACGATCGCCTTTCTTCGGTTCAAGCCGATCATCTGCGTCCCGGGCAAATCATCAGTTTTCGGGCCCCGACAGGTGGTCAGATCTTTACGCACCGGATCGTGGCGGTCCAGCGCCTCGCGGGAGGCGCCGTCGGCTATGTCACCAAGGGCGACGCCAATGACGCCCGCGACGGGCCCGTCGTCCCGTCCACCGCGGTGGTGGGCTTGTTCCAGTCGCGGATACCGGCCGGCGGTTACCTCCTCAATGACCTCCACCGTCCCCTCGTCCTGGGCCTGCTCCTGGTGTCACCGCTTCTCTGGCTCGTCGCCCAGCCGCTGTGGCATTGGGCACGTGAGCCGGACGAGGCCGAGTCGCTCTCCTTTTCGGACAACCAACAGAAGGGGCTACCAAAATGAAAAGCAATCGTCGGAAGCGGACGCTGGTCATCGGCGGTCTCGTAACCAGTATCGGGGCGGCCGCCACTCTGCTGGCCGGAGCCACCTTTGGCTTCTTCAGCAGCGCAGGCGTCTCGAGCGGCAGCAACCGGTTTACCGCCGGCAACGTGCTCGTCGGGCTCGATCCAAGTGGCACCCAGGTCACCTGCGCCATCACGGCGATGTCGCCCGGCGACAGCCAGGCGTCGGGTACCAACGCTGCCTGCAGGTACGTCATCAAGTACACGGGCAATGTCAACGCCTTCCTCGCCCTCGACCTGAGCATCACGGGGACCGCTGGCACACCCACGACGCCCTACGGCGCCAGTGCCCCGTCGGCCGCCCAGGGCCTGTACGACGGCAGCGCCAATGGACTGCAGTTCAACATAAGTGACGGCACGAACACCTACCTGAACGGCGTGCAGTACAACAACCAGTCGGGGGGTCCTCCCACCCCGCTGACACCGACGAGCGGTGCGGCATCGGTTACCGACTTGCTCATGAACACCACCCCGGTGACGGCCGGCGCCACCCGAACGTTGACGGTCAACTACAACCTGCCGAACACGGCCGGCAACGCCTACAACGTGGCCACCTCCACCATCGTGCTCACCGTTCACGCCGTCCAGGCCGACAACAACGCGCTGCCCGTGGGCTGCGTCGCCGGCGCGGTGTGCTCGACGGGCATGAACTGGAGCTAGCCACCAGCACGTGTCCCGCCGACGAGCTAGACGGCTCCTTGCGGCGGCTGCGGGGTTCACCACCCTCGCAGCCGCCGCGACGCTCGCCGCAGGAGTGACCGTCGGCCTGTTCAGTAGCGCCGGGCACGCCAGCGGAAGCAACGCCTTTTCTGCCGGCGTGGTGTCCTTCGGGTCTCCGGTCGCGACGACCTGCACGATCAACCCCATGTCACCCGGCGACGCGTCGACCGGTTGGACCCCGGCCGGCGCCGATGCGACCTGCACGCTTCAGGCCACCTACTCCGGGACCATCCCCGCCATTCTCGGTTTGGACATGACCATCACTGGGGTCGCGGGCACACCGGTCGCTCCCTACGGTGGCGCCACACCCGCCGCCGCGCCCGGGCTGTTCGACGGCAGCGCCAACGGACTTCAGGTGATCGTGACCGACGGCGCGTCCACCTCCTTCGTCAACAACACCACCTACAAGAACCAGGCGGGGTCGGCGCTCGCGCTTTCCGCTACCTCGTCGGTGCAAGGTCTGCTCATTCGACGGGCTTCCTTCACCAGCGGGACCACCGAGACCATCACCGTGAATTACCAGCTACCTACCTCGGCGTCGAATGCCTACAACTCGGCGAGCACCACTATCGATCTCGTTATCCATGCCGTGCAAGCAAACAACAACTCGTTGCCCGCAGGCTGCGCCGCCGGCGCCGTTTGCACCTCCGGCTTCAACTGGAGCTGACCAGAAGGAGTCTCCATGAAATGGAAGCGGTACCGCCCGGTCCTGGCAGTTCTGGTCCTCGCCGCGGTGGCGTCGACCAGTGTCGGCGTGACGCTGGCGTTGTACAGCAACAAGCCCACCGGCGAAACGAACACGTTCGTCGCCGGGACGGTGAGCCTGACCAACGTGGCGACCGGCGCCTGCCTGGCGTCGACCAACAACATGGCGCCCACGGACAGCAACTCGTGCACCCTGGCCTCCACCTACGCCGGCACCCTGTCGGGCTACATGGCCCTCGACGTCTTCATCGCCACGCAGAAGAACACGACCGCCGGGGGCACCGGCGCCACCGACTTGTACAACCCCGGCGACACCACCAATGAGGCCCAGATCACGGTCAGCAGCACCACGCCGACGGTGAACTACGTGGTGGCCGGCGGGTCGCCGACCAGTTTCGGCACGGCCATCACCTGCCCGGGCGCCGGGTCGAGCCTCGACGGCAACAGCTATACCAGCTACGACAAGTGCTACCTCCTCTCCAACCTCCTTGTGTCGGCCACCGCCTTTAGCAGCGGGACGGTCACCTTTACCACCGCCATCACCTTGCCCAGCACCCAGCCCAACACCTACCAGGGCAGCAGCGCGGTCGTCGTGCTCGCCGCTCACGCCGTGCAGTCGAAGAACAACAGCATCAACTGCGCCGCCGGCGGGACCTCACCGACCGCCGGTGCCGTGTGCACGCCGGCGGGAAGCTTCGCCTGGAGCTAGTCGATATGTCGTGGCGCCGGCCCGTTCTGGTCGTCACCGCCGCGGTCGTCATGGCCGCGGTGGTGGCTCCTGTCTGGGCGTGGGCTCGCAGCACGGCGTCGGGGGCGGAGACCAACACCTTCGCGACGCATGTGTTCCTTGCCCCGGGCCAGCCGGTCTGCAGCGGGTTGGGCATCGTTACGGTCACGCTCACCTGGTCGGCGCCCAGCGATTCCGCCCAAGTCCTCGGCTACGAGCTGGGGGTGTCGACGACGTCGGGGGGCCCGTACACCTACAGCAACGTCGGTACCGGAACGTCCACGAACACGGGCGTTTCGTCGGGAAACAACTTCTTCGTGGTTCGCAGTGTCAATCACCTCTGGCGAGGACCTAACTCCGCCGAGCGAAAGGTGGTCAGCTTGTTGGGCCTGACTGCGTCGTGCCCGTAGGTGACCGACGGCCAGACTTTTCCCGATCAGGGCGTCCAACGGAACACCAGCGGCCCGGTCGGCCGGCTGGTAATGGCGAGGGTGGCGGCGATGGAGATACCACCCTTGTCCCCATTGGTGGTATCGGCGGTGGGGTTGACGGCGCCGCCCATGACGAGGGTTCCCACCGTCCCGAAGTTGTCCAGGATCCCGTGGCGGTGGCCCCAGCAGCCCGGTCCGCCCTTGGCCGGGCAGTCCAGGTTGCCGCTGCCCTTGCCGTCGTCGTACATAAATCCGTAGACGGCGTCCAGCCCATTTACCGACCCCCCGGCCCATTCCGTGTCGCTGACGTTGTAGGCCGAGCCGGGGTCCGGGGGGTCGTTGGCGATGTCGGCGCCTCGCTGGGCGTTGGCGTTGAGCGAGGCGGTGAGACCGGCGAACGGGGCCAGGCCTCGATCGACGCGTTCCAGGTTGATGGCGACCAGGAGCTGCTGGGGGATGGTCATGGTGGAAAAGGACGCCGGTAGCACCAGTGGTTTCACCGCCTCCTTGGCCCGGGCGTTGTTCAGCGCTTCCACGATGGCGGCCAGGCATGGGGGGCTGCTGTCGAGCGTGGCCCCGCACGCCTGGGTGTAGTCGGGCACCGGCGGCTCGGTCTGTCCCGGGTCGGGAATGCCCGAAGCCGAGGTGTTCGGAGGGGGGCCGGTGCGGGGCCGGATGGTGCCCGCTTGGGTGTCGGCCACCGCGCTGGCCCACCGGTAGGCGATGGGGCCAGGGTCGTTGGCCGTGTTCGCCAGGATGGCAGCGAGGGACGGGCCGCCCCGGTCGTTGCCGGTGTCGGCCGTGGGGTTGAGGGCCGCGCCCATGACCAGCGTGCCGGGACCGAACCGGTCGAGCACCACGTGACGATCGGCCCAGCAGCCCGATCCGCCCGCCTTCCCGCAGCCGGAGACACCGCTGCCCGGCCCGTCGTCATACATCCACAGGTAGTCGGCGTCGAGTCCGTTGGCGACGGCGCCGATCCACTCCGTGTCGGCCGAGACGTACCCCTGGCCGGGATCGGGCGGGTCAGAGGCGGTGTCCGCCCCTCGGCCGGCGAGCTGGTTGAGGGCGTCGGTCAGGGCGGTGAACGGGGCCAGCCCGCGGTCGACGCGCTCGGTGTTCACGGCGACGAAGACCTGCTCGGGGACGCTGAGTCGGCTGTAGCCCGCCGGGAGCCGCATCGCCGCCAGCCCCTCCTTGGCTCGGGCGTTGTCGACCGCCTGCAACGCCACGGCGATGCAGGTCAGGGAGCTGTCGAGACCCGAGGGGGCGCAGGACGCGCTGTAGTCAGGGTTGGCGGCAATCGTGTGGGCCGGGTCGCGGATCTGCGTCGCCGACGCGTGGGCCGGCGGGTTCGACGAGCTGCAGCTCGCCTGGCCGACTAAGAGTGCCAACACCACCAGGCCGCCCCACCGACGCCAGGCGCCGCAGGCCGCACCCGCCCCGACCATCACGCTTCCGCCGTCCCCGCCACGGCCCCCGAGGCTACGCAACGGAACCTTTCCGCCCTGGGCGTGGGGTAGCGTGGTCGGGTCGAAGGGCGCCGTCTAGAAGGAGCCGTAATGAGCGCGCCCAACAAGTCCTTCTTCTCCAGTCTGGCCGGGGTGGTCACCGGCATCGCCGGGCTCCTCACCGCCGCCGTAGCCGTCTTCGGAGTGGCCGTCAACCAAGGATGGCTGCACGGGT
>DATARN010000218.1:0-11527 GCA_036264135.1 Acidimicrobiales bacterium | reverse complement strand
GGAGACGACGCCTGGCTTCTTCCGCGCCTCGCTCCTAGTTCACGCCCGCCAGGGCCGGGGCATGACCGAGTCGGTGTGGGAGGACGAGCGCGCCCTGGCTGCCAGTCGCAGCGCCGACGCCACCGCCCGGGCCGACGCCGCCGCCGGGGCCGATGTCGCGGTCCGCGGCCTCGACGAGCTGAGGGTGCTCTTCAGCTCGGTGCGGCCGTCATGAACCGGGGCCATCCCTTTAGAGCGACAACCAACCACGGAGGTGCACAGCCATGGACCTGTTCACTCGCATGACCGCCCAACCCGACCTGTCGGGCCTGGACGAGCCGATCTACGCCAACGTCGCCCACGTGTCGTCGACCCCGTACGACTTCCGGCTCACCTTTTCCCTCTTCCAGACCCCGCACGATCGCCCCGTCGACGACGCCCAGGTCCCGCCGAGCCCGCCTCGAGCCGTCGTCGAAGTGGTTCTGCCCGCCGGCTCCGTCCACTCGATGCTCGACGCTGTCCGGGCCGAGTTGGACCGCTACACCGCCCGGTACGGCGCACCACATCCATCGGTGCCCCAGGGCGCCCCGCGCTAGACGCCCCGAACCCGACGCCGGGAAAGCCCCGCCCACAGCCGTGGGCGGGGCGGGCGTTGTGGTATGCGGGAGGGCCCGGCTCAGCCCTCGTCGTGGTGCGGCTTGGGGTACGGCGGGACAAGGCCCTGGGGCTCGTTGACACCTGGGGACTTCTCCCAGAGCAGGTCGCCCCTCGGATCGATGGTTTCCACGTCGTCGACGATCCGGGGCTCAGGCTGCCCCTCGGGCGGCGGACCGCCCGATTCGTGATGCGGCTTCGGATAGGGGGGTATGAGCCCGTTCGGGTCATTCTCCCCCGGCGAACGCTCCCACAGGAGATCTCCTCTCGGATCGATCGTGGGCGGGTCCGAAATGATGCGCGGTTCCTACTCGCCTGCCATGGCTGTCCTCCTTCCAGGTTGCCGTTTCTCTCAATCTCGCGCCCGCGCCACCGCCCCACACCCCAAGGGCGCGTGGTTGTGGAAACCACCAGCACGCGTGGGGTGTCCCAGCACGTTCGCGGTCCAAGCTGGAGACGATGGCCGTCAAGTTAAATTCGAGCGCGTTCGAGTTCGCCAAGGACCAGATCAAGGCGGGCCATGCTGTCGTCGACGACCGTGACGCGTGGAGCGAACACCAGCCCTCTGCGGCCGAGGAGACGGAGTTCATCGAGAAGCACGGCTTTGCGGAATACGGTCGCTGGCACCTCGGCATCGATGACGAGTCCCAGCCGGAAACCAAGCAGCACTACAAATTTCCTTACGGCGACTTCGAGAACGTGCACCGCTGCGGCGTCCTGGCGGCCGAATCCCGGGCGGGGCAGCGGAAGTACCTCGACGTCGAGCAGGCGGCGGCGCACCTGCACGGGATGCTGGACTCGTTGAGAGCCGATAGGCGATGACGGCCAACCGGCGAATGAGCAGGCTCGGGTAGGCCCACCAGGCATGTCTATTCGTCGGAGTGACTGACGATGTTGATCACGTTTCCATCCGGCGCACGGACGAAGAATCGCCGCACGCCCCAGGGCTCATCGGTGAGCGGATGGACGATCTCATATCCCCGGCGTTGTGCCTCGGCGTACGCCTCGTCGACGCCGGCGCCCACGGCGACCGAGATGACCGAGTCCACCGCAGAGGCCGCATCTCGGGTGACCAGTTGGACGGCCGCCTTCGCATCGGGCGTCTCGTAGCGTGCCACCCAGCCCAGGTTGAACGCTTCGCAGCTCAGTCCCAGATAATCGCGGTAAAAGTCGCGTGCTTCGTCGATGTCCGTCACGGGAAGGTTGGCCATCACTCTCGTTACTCGCACCGTTGCCTCCGAGACCTCGCCCTTCGGGGTAGCCCAACGCTAATGGGTGACCTACCCGGGTCTCGTCGCTGCCGCGCCCAGCCTGTTGTCAGGTGCCGGGCCGATCCGACGATCAGTTTGGGGTGTCGCGGACGTCGACCTGATCATGCGCACAGATCTTCAGCAGCTCGGGGGGCCGCTCGTGGGCCGGTGGATAGCCGAAGCTACCCATCCCGCGTTTCCCGGCACCGTGATATCCGGGTCAAGTGACGTTGAGTGGCTCGAGGGCGAGCAGTTCCTCATCCAGCGTTCTCACTACGATCACCCCGACTTCCCCGACACCATCTCCGTCATCGGAGACACCGATGGCCTCCACCTGCACTATTTCGACAGCCGCGGCGTCTACCGGATTTACGAGGTAACGGTGGCTGCCGATGGATGGACGGTTGCCATGGCCCGCAAGGCGCCGCCGGGCGCATTCGCGTCGAGCGATCCGCACTTCGCGCAGCGCGTGACCTACCGCTTCCGGGATGCCGATCAGGAGATTGCCGGGAAGGCGCAGTTGTCCTACGACGACGTGAACTGGAACGACGACCTCGAGGTCACCTACCGGCGGGCCTAACACCCGGCGCCGATCGCACACGGCGGGGACTCGAACGGTGCCATTGGCCGTCGGCGTCCGCCGCATCGTGACAACCTCTCGTCGTGGAGCACAGCAGCGACCGACCTCAGCAATACCACTTTGATCCGGACAGCTACCTCGCCATGGTCACCACCGAAGTGCCGGCATACCTCGACCTGCAGGAGCAGGTGGGGCGGGCCACCGAGGGAGTCACCGCCGAATTGATCCTCGATCTGGGCGCTGGCACGGGTGAAACGTCGGCCGGGGTGCTGGGGAACCACCCCGCCGCCCGGCTAGTTGGGATCGACGAGAGCCCGGCCATGCTGGCACGGGCACGGGAGCGCCTGCCCCATGCCGACTTCCGGGTGCAACGGCTGGAAGAGCCACTGCCGGCGGGCCCCTACGACCTCGTCGTGTCCGCCCTCGCCATCCATCATCTGGATGGCGAGGGCAAGGCCGACCTGTTCCGGCGGATCGCCGAGCGACTTCGCCCCGGCGGTCGATTCGTCATGGGCGACGTCGTGATTCCCGACGATCCCGCCGACATCGTCACCCCGATCGACGGCCGCCATGACCGGCCCAGTGGCGCAGTGGAGCAGCTTCAGTGGTTGCGCGATGCCGGTCTCCGGCCGGCGATTGTGTGGGCCCACCGGGACCTCGCCGTGATCGCCGCCGACCGCCCCTGAGGATCGCCGTGACAGTCAGCGACGGGCAGCGATCTCGTCGATCAGGCCGTAGGACACAGCCTGCTCTGCGGTCATGAAGCCCCCCTCGTCCATATCGATCACCAGCATCGCCGGCAGCTGCCCGGTGGCGGCCGCGAGGCGCAGTGCCAACTGGTCACGTGACAATGCCACGCCTTCGGCATGGTTTCGCAGCACAGACGCCGTCCCTTCGGCGCCGCTCGGTGCCAGCCGGAGCCCGAGCCGGGCGGTGGGGGTGGCCCGACGCGACGCACGACCGCAAGCGAGCACGGCGGCGGCGGTCCCCAGCGCCTGGCCCAGGCACAGCGTCGCCACCGGGGATTCCACCAGGTCGAGGGTGTCGATCACCGCCAGGGCGGGGTCCACGGGGCCACCGCCACTGTTGATGATCAGCTCGATGGGCTGGTCGTGGGCGGCGCGGTCGAGCGCCATCAGTTCGGCGCACAGGCGAGACGCCGCCGCGTCGTCGAGCGGCCCCCGAAGCCACAGGGTCCGGCGGGCGAACATCTGGGCGAACGGTTCGCCATTCTCATCCCCAAACGCCCCGCCACCGGTCATGACGGCGGCTTCGACACCACAGCGAAACGTTGTACGGGCACCAGATTCACGACGACATCACGGCCCGTGCAGCCTACCTACCGATCCCGCACCGGGTCCCACTGTTCTGGCCAACGACGGAGCCCGAACGGGCCTACGGTCCCTGCGGCGGCCGCCGGAGCGAGGGTAGCGATGCCGGGGTGCACCATGGCTAGCTCGCGGCGACTACGGGCGGCGGGGTGCGCACGTTGTCGCCACAAGGTGGGGATCGGCCGGCGGACGGCGAGACGGACCGACCAGGCCATGGCGAGAAGGTGTGGCGGGGTCCGATGTTGTCGCCACAAGGCCAGTGGCACCGCACCGACGCCGGCGCCCACCCCACCGACGCCCACCCTCGCCACAAGGCCAGTGGCGCCCCGAGCAAGGCGGCCACGCGACGACGCGGGTTTCGGCCGCCCCGGGAGGGGGACAATTCTCACATCATGGACCGGCAGAGCGATAAGCATTCGCCGCGGCTGGACGACGAGATGGAACACGAGGTCCGTTCCATGCTGCAGGGCGCCCCCGTCGAATCCCGCGCCGACGAGGACCGGTTCCAGGAAGGCCCGATCCCCGACGCCAACACCCGCCCCCTGCCGCCGCCCGGCCCCCTCACCGACGAGGAACTGGACCAGCGCGCCACATTGGCGGCCTCGGTGCGGCCGTCGGTGTTTCCTGCCGACCGGGCGGCCCTGCTCGCTGTTGCCGAGGAGGAATACGCGCCTGACGAGGTCCTCGGCTGGCTGCGACAACTCCCGGAACAGGGCCGCTTCGCCAATGTCGAGGACGTGTGGGAGGCGATCGGGGGTCATCCCGAGCGCCGGGGGGAGGAAGAATGAACTACGACCAAATGGTGAAGGCCATCCAGCGAGCGGGTGAGTTCGGCGATCGCGCCGAGGCCGAGGTGGCGGCCGAAGCCGTGCTTTCCGTGCTGGGCGAGCGCTTGGCGGGACGCGAGCCGGCCAATCTGGCGGCGCAGTTGCCTCCCGAGCTGGCGCTCGCCCTCCCTATCGAGGGGCGGGGCGAGCGTTTCGGGATCGAAGAGTTCGACCGGCGGGTGGCGGCCCGGGAGGGCCGCGATCTGACACTGGCCCAAGCCCACCGGCACGCCGTCGCCGTCCTCACCACCGTCACCGCCGCCATCTCCGAGGGCGAGCGTGACGACATCGCCGCGCAGTTGCCTCGAACGTACGAGGACCTCCTGGCGTGAGCCGGTCATGACCTCGATCGTCGTCACCGCCCTTGGCAATGACCGCTACGGCGTGAAGATCACCGAGGGTGACATCACGACCGGCCACCGGGTGGCGGTGGAGCCGGAGCTGCTGGACGACCTCGGGATCGCCGACGCCGACCCGGTGGAGGTGGTGCGCCAGACGATCGGGTTCCTGCTCGACCGGGAGCCGTCCACCTCGATCTGGGAGCATTTCCCCCTCGACCAGGTCGCGCAGCACTATCCCGACTTCTACGACGAGCTGTTGACCCGCCTGGCGGCATAGCGCCGCCAGATCACCGTCCCGCGGGGGTTACCCCGACGGCAGCTGAGCGGCGTTGCGCACCGCCGGGACGGCGGCGGTGGTGAGGTGGGCCTGGTAGAGCTCCTCGAGGCGGCGCCACGCCGGTGACGCCGTGCTCATCTGGGCGGCCAGCAGGCGGTTGGCGGCGGCGAGGCCGGCGTCGTCAGAGGAGGGCATAGGGCGGGGCGGCTGCACCTCCAGCCACGACGCCGCGGCCGCCGCCAAGTCGAGGAGGCGGGGATCGTCGGGGTCCCAGTCGTAGGCCTCCTCCCACTCCAGGTAGACCCGTTGGAAATCGGGATCAGCGAGGGCGGCGCTCTTCTGCGCCGCCCACTCCGCGACATGGTCTTGGGCCAACCCCATGAGCAGCGTCCACCCGTCGCGTTCGAGGGCGACGGTGCTTTCCCGGACACCGAGGGCGCGCATCTGCTCGAGGAGCGCTGCGACCTCGGCTGGCAGAACCAGGCGCTCGCCGCTCATCAACTCGCCCAACTCCCGGCGCAGCTGTTGGATCTCACCGACCCGCCGCTCCAGGTTGTGGTCGATGTCGGCCACCGCCTGGGCGAACTCCTCCGGTCCCGCGTCGAGGAGCTGGCGGATGCGGCTCAGGGGCACACCCGCGGCCGCCAGCGTCTTGATCCGGATGAGGTCCACGACGGCTTGCAGGCCGTAGCGGCGGTAACCGGAGGCATCCCGGACCGGCTCGGCCAGCAGGCCCCGCTGGTGGTAGTGGCGGATGGCCCGCACGGTGACGCCGACATGGGTCGCCAGCTCGCCGATGGTGAGGACGGCACCGGCCTGGTGGCCCGATCGGCCCGCCGGCAGAGGAGCGCTCATTGCGCCCGCACCACCACGGCGGTCGAGTTGTAGCGGGTCACCGCCCAAACGTAACCAGCGGCCGCGATGGCGGCGCACCACCCGACGCTGACCAGGGCATGGTTGCCAATGGCGCCACCGCTGAGCAGTCCCCGCAGGGTGTCGGTGAAGGCGGTGAACGGTTGGTAGGTGGCGAAGATCCGCAGGGCGGTCGGCATCGAACTGGCCGGGACGAAGCCGCTGCCGAGGAAGGGCAGCAGGGTCAGGAACATGGGGCTGTTGCTGGCCGCCTCAACCGTCTTGGCCGCCAGCCCGAGGGCGACCGACAGCCAGGTGAGCGCGAAGATGATCATCACCAGGACACCGACCGCCGCCACCCACCCGAGAGCTGTGCCGGCGGGTCGGAATCCGACCATCACGGCGACCAGGGTGACGACCACCACGGTCAGCAGGGCCTGGACCATGCTGCCGACGACGTGGCCGGCGAGTACCGAGGGACGCCAGATCGCCATGGTGCGGAACCGGTCGATGATGCCCTCGGTCATGTCGGTGGCGACCGAAATCGCCGTCGCCGTGGATGCGGTGGCCACGGTGAGCAGCAGGATCGCGGGCGTGACGTAGTTGGCGTAGGCGCCGCGACCTCGGGCCAGCTGGCCGAGGCCGTTGCCGAGGGTCGTGCCGAACACGTCCACAAAGAGCAGCAGGAAGACGACCGGCATCAGGACGAGCATGAACGTCAGGGAGGGGTAGCGCTGCATGTGGCGCAGGTTGCGGCGCACCATGGTCCAGGTGTCCCGGGCCGCGGTCATCGGGCGCTCCCCGCCGAGACGCCCGCCGTCGGGACCGCCGCCGAGGTCGTGGCCGCCGTGGGGGCGGCCGCGGTGGCGTGCCCCGTCACGGCGAAAAAGACGTCGTCGAGATCGGGGGTGTGGATCGAAAGGCCTTCGACGCCGATGGCGTGCCGGTCGAGCTCGACCAGCAGGGAACGCACCGCAGTGACGCTGCCGTCGGCCGGCACCTCCAGGCTGAGCGTCTCGTCGTTGCGTCGGGCCGTGGCCAGGAGGCGGGCGGCGGCGTCCAACTGGGTGGCGTCGGGGAACTCGAGGCGGATGTGACCACCGGGGACACGGCGCTTCAGCTGCGCCGGCGTGCCCTGGGCCACCAGCACGCCCCGATCCAGGACCGCCACGTGGTCGGCGAGCTGGTCGGCCTCGTCGAGGTACTGGGTGGTCAAGAAGATGGTGACACCGTCGGCGGCCACCAAGGTGCGCACCATCTCCCACACGGCGTGGCGGCCCCTCGGATCGAGGCCGGTGGTGGGTTCGTCGAGGAAGATGACCCGCGGCGAGCCGACCAGGGTCATGGCCAGGTCGAGACGGCGGCGCATGCCGCCAGAAAACGTGGCCGCCGTCTTGTCGGCCGCCTCGGCCAGGTCGAATCGGCCCAGCAACTCGGTGACCCGCCGCCGGCCCTCGGCTCGCCCCAGATGGGCCAGGTCGGCCATCATCGTCAGGTTCTCCCGCCCGGTGAGCAGCTTGTCCACCGCCGAGAACTGGCCGGTGACGCCGATCGCCTTGCGGACGGCGTCGGGCTGGCGGGCCACGTCGTGCCCAGCCACCCGCATGGCGCCGGCGTCGGCAGGCAGCAGAGTGGAAAGGATCCGCACGGTCGTCGTCTTCCCCGACCCATTCGGGCCCAGCAAGGCGAAGATCGTCCCCTCCCCCACCTCCAGGTCGATGTTGTCGAGAACCAGCTGGTCACCGAATGCTTTTCGCAAACCGTGGACCTCAATCGCCGGTGGGGCATTGCGCAGTGTCGTCATGGCGCCATCGTCCTGGGTTGACGCGAGGTCAATGTCAAGCCCTTTTTGCCAGGCCGTGAACGAGAGGCCCCCGAACGCCCGCGAGACTGTCGGGATGGTCGCCGAATTGGAGTCTGACAGCGCCCTCCGGGCGGACATCCGCCTGCTCGGGTCCTTCCTCGGTCAGACACTGGTGCGCCAGGTCGGCCCCGACCTGCTGGCGCGGGTGGAAAAGGTGCGCGAGCTCAGCCGCCGGGCTCCGCACACCGGCGGGTCCGATGAGCTGGCCGCGGTGCTGCAGGGCTCGGACCTGGAAACCGCCATCTGGCTGGCCCGGGCCTTCGCCATGTACTTCCATCTGGCCAACACCGCCGAACAGGTGCACCGGGCGTCGACCCTCGACCGTCTGCGGGTCACCCGCGGCAGCGCCATCCACCAGATGATCCGCCGGGTGGCCGCCGACCCCGACGCCGTCGCCGATCTGGCCGCCGTCGCGGCGCGCATCGAGCTGCGCCCGGTGTTCACCGCCCATCCCACCGAGGTGGCCCGCCGGTCGGTGCTGACCAAGTTGCGCCGCATCGGCGAACTGCTGGAGGTGCGCCATCGCAGCCCGGCGGCCGACCAGACCGCCATCGACGGCCAGCTGGCCGAGATCATCGACCTGCTCTGGGAGACCGACGAGCTGCGCCGGGAACGACCCACCCCCGTGGACGAGGCCGGTGCCGTCAACTATTACCTCGACGACCTGGCCCGCAACGTCGTCCCCCTCGTCGTCGACGATTTCGTCGCCGAGCTGCGCGGGCTGGGCATCGAGCTGCCGACCACTGCCCGCCCGCTGCGCTTCGGCACCTGGGTGGCGGGCGACCGGGACGGCAACCCCAACGTGACCCCCGAGGTGACGGTAAGCGTGCTGGCCCGCCAGCACGAGCTCGGGATCCGCATCCTCATGGGCCGCCTCGACACCCTCATCACCGAGCTGAGCACCTCAACCGAGATCGTCGGGGTGTCCGACGAGCTGACGGAGAGCCTGGCCCTCGACGGCCAGTTGATGCCCGACGTGGTGCGCCGCTTCGGAAGGCTGAACGCCGAGGAGCCCTACCGCCTCAAGGCGTCGTTCATGCTGGCCCGGCTGGGCAAGACACTCGACCGGCTCTCCGACGGGCGCACCTACGTGGCCGCCGACGAGTACCGCGACGCCGGCGACCTCCTCGACGACCTGGCGGTGATCCGCCGGTCGCTCCTGGCCCACCGCGGCGAGCTGGTCGCCGACGGCCTGCTACTCCGGCTGATCCGGGCGGTCACGACCTTCGGGTTCCAGCTGGCCACCATGGACATCCGTGAGCACTCGGAACGCCATCAGGATGTGGTAGCCGCCGCCGTTGACCGGCTGGGCGAACTGGGCGTGCCGTACGCGACGCTGGACCGCCAGGAGCGACGCCGACTCCTCAGCCGCGAGTTGGAGAATCATCGCTCGCTCATGGGGCCCATTCCCGCCCTCAGCGGTGAGACCGCCGACACCTTCGCCCTGTTCACGACCCTGCGGGCCATTCTGGACCGCTTCGGCCCGGGAACCCTCGAGAGCTACATCGTGTCCATGACCAAGGGGCCCCACGACGTGCTGGCGGCGGCCATCTTGGCCCGGGAAGCGGGGTTGGTGGATCTCCATCTCGGCGTGGCCCGCATCGGATTCGTCCCTCTGCTGGAAACGATCGAGGAGTTGCGCTCGGCGGGCGAGCTGCTCGACCAGCTGCTGTGCGAGCCCGCCTACCGGAAAGTCGTGCGGCTCCGCGGCGACATCCAGGAGGTGATGCTCGGCTACAGCGACTCCAACAAGGAGGCGGGCATCACCACGTCGCAGTGGGAGATCCACCGGGCGCAGCGCTTCCTCCGTGACGTGGCCCGCCGACACGGCGTGCTGCTGCGGCTGTTCCACGGCCGCGGGGGCACCGTGGGGCGGGGCGGGGGACCGACCCACGACGCCGTCATGGCGCAGCCCTTCGGCGTCCTCCAAGGCGTCATGAAACTCACCGAGCAGGGCGAGGTCATCTCCGACAAGTACCTGCTCCCCAACATGGCGCGCCACAATCTCGACCTGGCTTTGGCCGCGGTGACCGAAGCCACCGTGCTCCACCAGACCTCCCGCCTCGACCTCGACGTGCTGGCGGCGTGGGACCAGACGATGGACGCCGTCTCGGCGGCCGCCGCCGCCAGCTACCGGGCCCTGATCGAAGATCCCGGCCTGGCGGAATACATCCGGGCGTCGACACCCCTCGACGAGCTGAGCGAGCTCAATATCGGCAGCCGGCCCTCGCGCCGCCCCGGGGGCAACGACATCAACGCCCTGCGGGCCATTCCCTGGGTATTCGCGTGGACGCAGTCACGGCAAATCGTTCCCGGCTGGTTCGGCGTCGGCAGCGGATTGGCGGCGGCGCGCGCCGAGGGCCATGGCGGCGCCATCAATGACATGTACGGCGAATGGAACTTCTTCCGCACGTTCATCTCGAACGTGGAAATGGTCCTGGCCAAAGTCGACCTGCGCATCGCCCACCGATATGTCGACCGACTGGTCGATCCCTCGTTGCACTACCTGTTCAAACGTCTCGAGGCAGAATACGAGGAAACGGTCGCCCAGGTCCTCGCCATCACCGGCGAAGCGCGGTTGCTGGAATCGCAACCGATTTTGGAACGGACGTTGTCAGTGCGCGACAGCTATCTCGATCCGATCAGCCACCTCCAGGTAAATCTCCTCTCACGATGGAGGATGGGAAAAGATGACCCATTGCTGCGCCGAGCCCTCCTTATCACCATAAACGGTATCGCCGC
This sequence comes from Acidimicrobiales bacterium, assembly GCA_036264135.1. Taxonomy (GTDB): domain Bacteria; phylum Actinomycetota; class Acidimicrobiia; order Acidimicrobiales; family Palsa-688; genus DATARN01. The sequence goes on along the minus strand of DATARN010000218.1, from coordinate 830 downwards.
CGGCCTTCGCAATACCGGTTGAAGCCGGAAATAGGACGACGGCTATTCGTTCCGAGCCACCTCGGGGCCGGTGATCCTCTCGATGACGGGGAACGTCGAGGCGATGATGGCCAGAGATGCGGCCAGCCCGGCGGTGACGAGGACGTAGAAGCCCAGCCCAGGCGGCTGGAGCGACTCGCCGAGTTGGGCGCGCAGAAAGAGGCCGGCCGAGAGGAAGCCCATGGCGATCGCGACCACGGAAATGACCAGCAAGGGAGCGGCCGCTTCCACCGCCACGACCCGGCGCAGGACGCCGAGGGGAACGCCGGTCAGGCGCAGCAGGCTGAAGGGGCGTTTACGTTCGGTGACCCCGCCGGTGACACTGACGGCCAGGCTGCAACCGGCGACGACAAGGCTGACGACCATGACCACATTGGTCAGCTGTTGCAACTCGAGGGTCTGACGGTTCTTTTGGGCACTGATTTCGCTGAGCCTCGCCGGCGGGGCCTGACCGGGAAACGCCAGTTCCAGCGCGGTGCGTTCCCGCTCCACCGCCCCCTTTTTCCCATCGGTCTCCACCACCACGCCACCGACAGGGAGGTCCTGCAGCGCCACCGCGGCGGGGGGCCAGGTGGTCGTGGCCAGCCGCGTCTGGCTGTTGACATCGTTGAGAAAGAGGTTGGCGGCGATCGTCACCGCCGCCACGCCCGGGGGGCAGCGGCCGATGCTCGGGGTGTGAATTAGTTCCGAACAGGACACCACGTAGCGGGGCGGCAGGTCGCCGATCTGGTGAAGCACCGTGGCGCCTGTGAGGCTGCCGGGCACCGGCGCCGGTCCGGTGAAGCGCGCCA
>DATARN010000199.1:0-38429 GCA_036264135.1 Acidimicrobiales bacterium | reverse complement strand
GCTCGGGGTTGGTGCGCACCGCGTCGAGGGGAACCTGATGGGCCCGCCACGTCCCCTCCACCGGCTTGCCGTCGACCACCTTCGGACCGGTCCAGCCTTTGGGGGTGATGAGCACCAGCGCCGGCCAGCGGGGGCGGCTTCGGTCGCCCTGCCGGGCGGCCGCCTGGATACGGCCGATCTCGGCGGTGATCTCATCGAGGGCCGCCGCCAGCGCCCGGTGCACCGCGGCTGGTTCGTGACCTTCGACGAACCACGGGCGGTGCCCGTACCCTTCCAGCAGGCGGGTGAGCTCGTCACGGCTGATCCGGCTGAGGACGGTGGGGTTAGCGATCTTGTAGCCGTTGAGGTGCAGGATGGGCAGCACGGCGCCGTCGCCGGCCGGGTCGAGGAACTTGTTCGAGTGCCACGCGGTCGCCAGCGGCCCGGTTTCCGCCTCCCCGTCGCCGATGACGCAGGCCACGAGGAGATTGGGGTTGTCGAAGGCGGCGCCGTAGGCGTGGGCCAGCGAGTATCCGAGCTCGCCGCCCTCATGGATGGAACCGGGCGTGGTGGACGCGGCGTGGCTCGGGATGCCGCCGGGGAACGAGAACTGGCGGAACAAGCGGCCGATGCCCTGAGCGTCCCGGGCGATGGCCGGGTACGCCTCGCTGTAGCTGCCCTCCAACCAGGTGCTGGCGACCATGCCGGGTCCGCCGTGGCCGGGGCCGCAGATGAACAGGACGTCTCGATCGTCGCGGCGGATGATCCGGCACAGATGGGCCCACAGCAGGTTCAGGCCCGGGGTGGTGCCCCAGTGCCCGAGGAGCCGGGGCTTGATCAGCTCAGGCGGCAGCGACAGATCCGGCGGGGGGTTGCCGAGCAGGTAGATCTGCCCGATGGAGAGGTAGTTGGCGGCACGCCACCACCGGTCGAGCACCGAAAGTTCGTCATCACGAAGTGCGGTAGGGGGCATGTCCCGGTTTTACACCTGTCGCCGGGTGGGCCGAACCGCCGCCGGCCGAGGGGCGGCCCGCCCCGGATGGTAACGGGGGACCGCGTCGAGTACTGTCACGCCGCTACCCGCCAGGCGGGCGGTGCATCCTTTTCCGTAGACCCGCTGTCCCAGACCCCGGCAGCGTCGTACCCATCTAGCGACGCAGGAGTTCAGGAGCAGTGGAGTTCCACGTACGGTCGTACAAAAGGTGCGGCCACCCAACCGGGCGGCGCCAACGCCTGACCGGCGCCACCAGGTCTCGTCCTCGGTGACGCTGCTCGATCCGTCACCGCCCCCCAGCCCGCTTCCGGCCCCGGCCGCGCCGGCCACGGCGCGCCGGCTGAACCCACAGAGCATCGGCCTGCTCGCCTTCCTTCATGCGGTGGCGGCCGTCGGCCTTTGGAACGCACTGCACCGGCCGCCATCCGCCACCCTGTGGATCCTCTTCGTCACCCTCTGGATCGTCCCGCAGCTCGGGATCACCGTCGGCTACCACCGCATGGAGACCCATAACGGGTTCAAGGCCCGCCCGTGGGTGCGCAACGCCCTGCTGCTGTGCGGATCGTTGGCCGTTCAGGGCGACGTCAACGGCTGGGTGCTGAACCACCGTGTCCACCACCACTACCAGGACCAGCCCGGCCTCGATCTCCACACCCCGCTCGAGTACCCCGGACTGAAGGGCCTGTTGTGGTCCCATGTCGGCTGGCTCCTGTGCCGATACGAGCGGCCGGTGCAGTTCCGCACCTCGGCGCGTTTCGAGGCCGATCCCTTCGTGCGGTGGCAGCGGAAGTGGTACCTCCTGTTGGCGGGTGCCAGCTTCGCCATCCCGTTGGCCGTGGCCGGCTGGGACGGCCTCCTTTTTGCCGGATTCCTGCGGGTGGTGTTCGTGCTTCACATCACCTGGTCGACGAACTCGGTCTGCCACCGGTGGGGCCGCCCGGCGACGGACTCGACCGGCGCCCGGTACCTGGGCGACGCCAGCCGCAACAACCGCTTGGTGCAGGTGCTCGGGCTGGGCGAGGGCTACCACTCGAATCACCACGCCCAACCGTGCTGCGCCTTTCACGGGTGGCGGCCGAGCAGTTTCGACCCGTCCAAGTGGGTCATCCAGGGGCTGGAACGGCTCGGGCTGATCTGGGGCGTCCGCCGCCCCAACCCCGAATTGGTCTTTACGCCGAGTCAGACCGGCGAGTAGCCCGGCGGGCCTGGGTCAGGGTCACGTGCTGCTCACCATCGGCCTCCGCCAGTACCGCGGTACCACACGCTTCGCTGACCCACCCGCACGAGCAGGAGACCGAGTAGAGCCGCTCTCCCTGGCTGCCTAACTGCAGCCGGGCGCCGGAGTCGACCCGGTGCAGGGCCGTGGCGCGGGTGCGTCTCGATCGAGCGGGCGGCCACCTGGTCGGCTGCTCATCCGCCCTCGACGGGTCCACGCGCCATCTCCATTTCTTCCCGAATCAGCGAAAGCGTGGAGGATACCGCGGTCCGGTCCCGGAGGTCTGGCCCCGTCGTCCAAGATGGACGGGTGGAGCCCCTCGACCGCCCGGGCCGCCGGCTGGCGCTCGGCCTCACCCTCGCCGGCACCGCGCTGTTCTACCTGCTGGCCGCCACGGTGCGCCGTAGCTCCAGGCTCTGGATCGACGTCGAGGGCCAGCGGCTGGCGTTCGGCCACGTTCTCGGGGTTTCGATCATGTCCTTCCGGCTCGCCAGCGAGCTGGTCAGACTGGGCACCACGGCCTTCTTCCTCTCCTCGGTGGCGATTCTCGTTGTCGCCGCCCTCACCCTGCGCGACCGCCTGTCGGCCACGGTTGCTCTCCTGGCCGCGCCGGTCGCGGTGCTGGCCACAGAGAAGATCGGGAAGCCGCTGATCGGTCGGCAAGAGGGACACGGCTATGGCTTTCCCTCCGGGCACACGACGGTGATCGCCACCGTCGTCGCCATTCTGGCCCTGATCGCGTACCGGGAGTGGCACTGGCGGGGACTGGCGGTCGTGGCCCCCGTCGCCCTGGTCGTCCCACTGATGGCCGTCGCCGTGGTCCGGGTGAACTTCCACCGGTTCTCCGACAGCGTCGGCGGCATCTTGGTGGGTTTCGGGACCGTCCTCGGCATTGCCTGGCTGGTGTCGATGGCGGTCCTGGCGTGGCGGCGCCCCACCAGGGTTCCCTAGGGACAGGGACGGCTTTGTCCGCGGGCACCACTTGGTACCGTCGCGTATTCCCGTGCCGACGACCACCGCCGCCGGTCGCCGGTCTGACGCCAACGTCCCCGCCCTCCTCGTCAAGATCGGCCCGTATCCCCTCCACCACGGCGGTGTCGGGGCCATCCGCTCGCTCGGCCGCCTCGGCGCGCCGGTGTACGCCATCACCGAGAGACGAGCCACTCCCGCCGCCCTGTCCCGATATCTGCGGGGCGCCATCGTGTGGCCGACGACGGGCCTGGAGGCGAGGGACGAACTGGTCGCCGGGCTGCTGGCCGTGGGGCGGGAAGTCGCCGCCCGCTCCCGGAGAGATGGCGGCGCCGGCGCCGGGATCGTGGCCATTCCGACTGATGACGAGGCGGGCGTTCTCCTGGCCGAAAACGCCTCCGAGCTGCGGCCACTCTTTTCTCTGCCCGATGTCGCCCCCGGACTACCGCGCCGGCTGGCCGACAAGAACGGCCTGGCCGAGCTGTGCACGGCCCACGGGATCCCCTCTCCGCGGTCCTACCTGCCCGCCTCTGCCGCCGAGTTGCGGGCGGCCGCGGTCGATCTGGGCTACCCGGTGGTGGTGAAGAACGCCCAGCCGTGGACCCGGCTCCGTCGCCCTGCGGTGGGGTCCAGCACGGTGGTTTCCGACCCCGACGCCCTGGAAAGGCTCATTGCCGGGTGGGGCACCGAGGCCGAACTGCCCCGGGTGCTTGTCCAGGAATTCCTGCCCGGCGGGCCGGGCTCCGACTGGGTGGCGAACATCTACTGCCCCGGCAATGGGGCCGCGCTGACCTGCTTCACCGGGCTCAAGGTGCGTTGCTGGCCGGAGGGCGGCGGGGTCGGATCCCTCCTCTACGCCGTCCCGAACGACGAGATTGCCGCCCGCACCGCCGAGCTGTGCCGCCGGGTCGACTACCGGGGGGTGGCCGATCTCGACTGGCGCGCCGAGCCGGGAGGGAGCGGATTTCGGCTGCTCGACTTCAACCCCCGGGTGGGCGCCCAGTTCGCCCTGTTCCGGAACAGCAGGGAGGTCGACGTGGTCCGGGCCCTGTACCTCGACCTGACCGGCCAGGAAATACCCCACGGACCGCAGGTGTACGGCCGGGGCATGCGGGTCGAGCATCTCGACGTTCCTGCCGCCCTCGCCGCACGCGCCCGGCGCGCACAGCCGCTGCCCGGGCCGACGGTGCCGTGGTTCCGGATCCGCCCCGCCTGGGTGACGCCGAGGGACCCGTTGCCGGCCGCCGCCGCCGCCCTTCTCGCCCTCCGCCCTGCCGCCGCCATGGCCCGGCGGGTTCTCCGCCGGCGCCACCAGGTCGCCCTACCGCTCCCCGTTCCGCCGGTGGGGCCGCCGGGCGATGGTCACGGCGCCGTGCCGCCCGAAGGCAGGAACTGATAGATCACCGCGTCGCGGTTGCGGTACACCACCCGCCACCGCGGCGACACCGCCAGCGCCTGGTCGAGGTGAGCGAGGGAGCCTTCGGGGAAGAAGCCGAGGGCGTGGGCGTACTCGTCCTGGTCGGCGCCCAGACAGAGGTAGACCGAACCCGACGTCGCGGCCACGTGGGCCTGGTACACCGCGTTCAGGGCGGTGACGTCACCGGGTCCGAGCTGGTGCCCGACGAAAGCGGGAAGCGTCGTCAGCGTCGGCGGGACGGACCCCGTCTGGAACTCGTCGTAGTTCGCCGCCACCCGGCCGGGAAAGTTGGGCGCCCCCAACCCGAGCACACTGCCCGGGCGGGCGTGGGCGTAGAAGTACTCACTGGCCGCCACGGATCCGGGCCGGACCCGGTACAGCTCCACGGAGCCGTAGAACGTCGCCAGGAACAGGGTGAGGACCCCTGCCAGCACCACGCCCGTCGCCACGGACCGTACCCGCGGCCACCGCACCCCGTCGCCCACCAGGGCGCAGGCGGCCAGCGCCGAGACCCACGGCAGCGAGAACAGGTAGATCCGGAAGATGGCCTCGCCGCCGTAGTTCTGCCCAAAGGCCAGCAACAGCGGGGAGCCGGCCAGCAGGACCATGAGCAACATGGGGCGGCGGGCCCGGAACCGGCGCAGAGCGCCGCAGCCGGCCAGCGCCCAAAGGCCCACGATCAACAGGGGAGCGCCCTTGGAGGTGATGGCGCGGCCGGGACGAGGATTGCCGCCGAATCCGCCGCTCCTCAAATTGTCGAGGGGATTGCTCAAGGCGTTGAGCACATCGCGCGGATTGAGGGGCGACCCGGCCAGGTTCTGGCTGCGGTGCAGGTAGGCCAGGTGGGGGACGAGGTAGGCAATGGTCACCGCGGTCAGGCCGGCCACGATCCACCGGGGCCGGACGAAGCCGGCCGCGGCGGCCAGCGCCAAGCCGACGAAGACGAGATAGGGCGACAGCTGGTGGGTGACGACCACCACCGAAAAGACGGCGAACACCAGCACCAGGCCGAAGACGCGATCGGCGCCGGCCAGGCGGCCAGCATCGCCGGTGGCCACCACCGCCGGCGCGGACGTGGCGTCGGCCCGGGCCCCGACGATCCGCCGGCCGATGCGGGCGACCCACCGGAGGACGGCGGGTGGCCGGTCCGCCTGGAACCAGGCCAGCATCATGCCGTAGGCGGCCAGACTGAGGACGAGGGCCAACGCCTGCGGGGCGAAGTAGTCCTGGCCCACCCAGTTCCCACCCACCGAAATGAACAGCGCCAGCCAGCGTTGGCGTGACGAAAGGCGCAGCTGGCGCAGGATGAACGCCAATTCGAGGCAGAACAACAGGTTGAAGTAGACGGGGGCCCACTTGGCGTACGACAGGGGACTGGACACCCCAGCGATGTGGTCGAACCACGCCGCGGCGGCGAAGAACCCGGGCCAGTTCTGATAGATGTCGATCGTCGAGTTGGCGCCGCCCCGAAGGTTGATGTTGCCGGCCACGCCCATGTGCTTGTACGCCCACGGGAAGTTGGTCTCGGGGAAGATCAGGGGAACGGTGCCGTGCAACATGACGATTAGGGCGACGAGGTGCAGCGCCAACCGCAGCCGCGACGGCGCGGGCGAGAACAACACGACGACGGTCGACAGGGCGAGGAGGGCGAGCGCCAGGTAGAAGGCGACGGGCAGGGCGCTCAGCAGGCCCCAGTCGTCCAGCGCCGGGCTGTGGACGCCGTGGAGGGCGACGAGCCAGGTCGCCAGGGCGGCCGGGAGGAGGAGGTCGGTCGCCCGGACGCCGGCGGCCCGGGGCGACCCCATGAGGGAACGCGCTATTCCCCGCCGGGCGCGGCGGCGTCGGGCGGAGGGCTGTGGCGGTGACCCTGGCGGGGCGGGCGGGCGGCACGCCACCCGAGAGCCAGGAGGGTGACGACGCCAAGGATGTAGAAGACGAACAGTGGATGCCACGAACGCAGCCACGCCATGGCCAACGCCACCATCACGCTGGCCGCCAGGCTCGCCGCCACCGCTATGGCCACCCGGGACAACTCGGGGACGACCTGCCAATGTCCGAGGAGGGCCCAGCCGGGAAGGAAGGTCACGAAGACCAGCGCCAGCAGGATGCGGGCCAGGCCGCCGGTACCGGCGGCCACCATGGCGAGGAGGGCGAAGGTGGCCAACGCCCCGGCAAGATCCACCCGGCGGAGCGCGACCGCTTCAGGGGACACGGTTCACGACGCCGCCGCCGGTGCCGGCCGTTGCCGGCAGGCCTTCCAGAAGGCGGGCGCCACCATCACCGCCACCAAGGTATGGGCCCCGAGCCACGCCATTCCGATTCCGGCCAAGCCGAAGCGGTGCATGCCGGCCAGCGCCCCGATCGTGACCAGCACCACGATGAGCGCCTCGACGGCCAGGACCCGCCCGACTCGGGCCCGCACCCGCTCGACGGCGAGGTACAGGGAGATGACGGCGTGGGGGACGGTCGCGGCGAGGAACAGCCGCAGCAGGGTGGTGCCGTGGTGCACGTAGGCGGCGCCGAAGGGCTTGAGAACCAGACCGGCGCCCACGAACACCACCGCCAGGGGGAGCAGGGCGTATTTGGCGTAGCGGATCACGCTCAGCCGGGCCATCGAGGCGACCCCCGCCTCCCGATGGGACCCTTCCACCACCAGCGCCGTGCTCATGCTCTGCGCGACGGCCCGCCCTGCCAGGGCGATGGTGAAGACGATGTAGAAGTAGGCGTTGGCTTCCCGTCCGAGCACGGCCAGCACCAAGAGGGGAAGGAGGGCGGTGTAGCCCTGGTTGAAGAGCCCGGCGGCGTAGTCGCCGGCCAGGTACCGGGCTACCGACGCCCGGTTGGCGATCGGAAGTGCGCTGACCGGCGCCGAGGCGTCGCCGGACGTGGTCCCGCCGGGCGTGGCCAGCACCCGGCCGAAGATCAGCGAGTTCACGGGGACCAGCATCACGGCCATCGCCAGCACCCAACCGAGGAAGATGCCCTGGCCGGCGAAATGGTGCACCAGCAGCACCATCAGCCCCAACTTGATGACGCCGAAGATGCCGTTTTCCAGCGGGACCACCGGTGACCAGCGAGCCGAGGTCAACACCGCGTCTTGGAGGGCGAAGACGTTCCACAGCACCACCGCCGCCATGAGGGCGATCGAGAGGAAGCCGAAATGGCCGAGGAATCGGAAGCTGGTCGACAGGCGCGGCGCCACCACCACGAACACGGCGGTAAGGGGGATGCCCACCGCCGCCGTGACGCCGTAGGCGCCGAGCACGGCCCGCCAGCGGTGGGTCATGACCTGGGGCAGCAGCCGGGAGATGCCCATCGCCAGGTCGAGCTGGGAAATGACCGACAGCAGCATCATGGCGGAGATCAGCGCCGCGCTGGTGCCCACCTGCTGGGGGCTGTAGACCCCGCTGGCGACAATCCAGAACGCCATCCCGGTCAGGGAGGTAAGACCGGTGTTGGCCATCAGCGCCCAGGCGGTGGTGGCCAGATGGTCCCGCCGGCGACGCGGCCGGGCCCCGGCTGGGGCGGGTAGGGCGGCGATGGGGGCGGCCCCCATGGGCATTTCGGCGGCGCCGGGGAAGCCTGCCGGGCTGTTCACTGGCGCGGCGACGCTCATGATCCGATCCGGCTGCGCAGGTACGCCAGCGGCCCGTACGCCAGGCCCACCAGTTCGGCCCGGGTCAGCGACGACGGGTACGTCGTCGATTTGCCGGCGTTCTTGGTCGAGCGGTGGCTCAGGAGGTGGCGCAGCCCGAGGGGAACGCGGGCCAGCAAGGCGGCGCAGGTGGGCCAGTCCCGCACCAGGTGTTTGGTCAGCATGGCGCCGAGGCCGACGCCGTAATCACGAATCTTGCGGCGCACCGCCTCGAGATCGCGCGGATGGGCGTGGCGGACGATGGCGGCCGGCTCGTACCGGATCTGGAATCCCTGCTGGATACACGCCACGTAGATGTCCAGGTCCTCCCCGCCTCGGGCCCGCGTCCCCGCGCCCAGGGAGCCGTCAAAGCCGCCGACGTCGGTGAGCGCCTCCCGGCGGAAGGCGGCGTTGGCGCCCGAGCCGAAGACGCCGACGGTGTAGGGATAGAGGAAGTTCGGCGCCCGGTGCTCCCGGCAGTCCCACGTCCGCCGCTCGAAGCCCTTGGCGTAACCGCCGAACTCCTCGACGAGACGCTGGCCGGCGGTCTCGAGCTCGCGGGGCAGGATCAGCCCGGTCACGCAGGCCACGGTGGGCTGCTCGAATCCCGCCACCAGGTGGCCGAGCCAGTCCGGGTCGATGACGACGTCGTCGTCGGTGAAGGCGATGAGGTCGCCTCGCGCCGCCGCCGCTCCCCGGTTCCGGGCGTGGGACAGCCCCGGTCGCGCCTCGGTGACCAGGTGCAGCCGGGCCTCGCCCGGGAAGGCGGCCGCCAGGACGCCGGCGACGCCCGAGCTGGCCGGGCGGTTGTCGACCACCACCACCTCGAAGTGGGGGTACGTCTGGGCCAGGGCCCCTGCCGTCGTCTCGACCAGCGCCGGCGAGCCTTCGCAGGTGGTGATGACGATCGTCGCAAGGGGCAGTTCGGCGCCGTCGACGCAGAAGCGCCACGAGCACGGGAGGGGGGCGCCGCCCGCGCCGCCCGCCAGGCCGGTAGGCGGGAGGGCGGTAGGAACGGGAAGGCCGTCCTCGTGGCAATGGGCCACGATGGCGTCGGCCAGGCGCTCCCATATCGCCGTGGCCAGCCACGAGGCAGGAACGGGGCTGCCGTCCAGCCGCACGGCCAGTGTGCCGATCGGACAGCCGTGGAGGCGCACCAGCACCCGGGCCTCCCGATGGTCATCCGGGGCCAGCAGGTCGGGGAGCGGTTCACCGATCTCGGCGTCGACCAGCCAGATCGAGCCCTGGACGGCGGCGTCGGGGCTCATACCCGTGCCCCCACGGTGACGACGGGCGCCATGTTGCGGCCGCCGGCGACGCCAAGGCGCCGGGCCGTCCGCCATGCCGTCGTCCGCGGCGCCTCGTGGGCCGGGGCGACTCGGGCGCCGGTCCCCCTGAGCCACTCCTGCACCCGCTGGTCGCTGGTCGCGGCACCGACGGTGAGCCGCGACAGGCGCCAGCGGTTGTCCTGCCGATGGCTGAAGGCATTGCCGACACCGCAGGCGGACCGGAACCCGGCGGCTTCGACTTCCGCTTCCACCCCGCCGCAGGCATAGCCGTGGGGGTAGGCAAAGCTTTCGATGGGGTGGCCCACCGCCGACTCCACGAGCTGCTTGCTGAGCCGGATCTCCCGGCGGGCCTCGGCGCGGGGAAGGACGTCGAGCTGGCGGTGGGTGTGCCCGTGGGCACCGACCTCGACGCCCGCCGCCTCCAGCTCGACCAGTTGCTCCGCGGTCAGCATGGCGGCCGGTCGCCGGGCGGTGAGGAACCCGCTGGTGACAAAGACCGTCGCCGGCAACGCCCGCTCCCGGAGGAGCGGTGCCGCAATCGAGAGGTTGTCCTCGAACCCGTCGTCGAAGGTGATGGCCACACTGCGAGTCGGGACCTCGTCGCGCGCCAACCGCCGGGCCAGCTCCGCGACGGTGAACACGGCGTGGCCGCCGGCGACCACGAAGTCGAGGTGGCGGGCCAACGCCGCCGGGGCGACGGCGAAGGGGGCGATCCAATCCGGTGGGCACGGGGCGACGCTGTGGTAGGAGAGAATCGCGATGACGCTCATGCCCCGACCGCCTTTCGGGTGGAGAAAGGGGACCGGATGGCGTCCTGGATCCTTCCTGCGGCATAGCCGGCGGTGGTCAGGGCGAGGCCGGCGGTGATGGCAAGGGACCGCCGCAGCGCCTTTCCATCGCCCCGCCAGGCGTCGGCCACGCCCCTTCCCACCCCGAGCGGCAGGACGCGAAGGACGTAGCGACGTTCCGACGCCAAGGCGTCGACCCGCCCGACGCGAGCCGCGACCTGGGCCTTCGACAATCCCTCGGCAAAGCAGCGGGACCGGAAGTACGACCACGACAGCCGGGCGGCGGGCACGGCGTGGTGCACCCGCGCCTCGGGTTCGTAGACGATGCGGGCCTCCGGCCAGCGCTGCGTCATTCGAATGAAGAGGTCGGTCTCCTCACAACCCAGGGGACGGGCACCGACCCGGCCGATGCCCTCGCCGAAACCGCCGACGGAGACCATGGCGCTGCGCCGAGCCGACATGTTGGCGCCGATAAGGTTGCGGACCTGGGCCCGGTCGTGGGGCAGCCCGATATACGAGCAGCCGACGACCCAATCGAACTCCCGGGGCCACCATCCCGGCCGGGGACCGTGCAAGACCGGTTCGGCGGCGCCGCCGCAGGCCACGACCCGGGGATCGGCGTAGGGCCCGAGAAGGCGGTCGCTCCAGGTGGCGTCGGCCCGGGCATCGTCGTCCAGGAAAGCCACGATCGGGCTACCGGCCATGGCCACGCCGGTGTTCCGGGCGCCCGACAGGCCCCGCTGGCCGGCGCTGGCCACGACCCGGACTTGGGGGGCCAACCCGGGTGCGGCGAGCTGCGCCGCCCGGCGCAGGAGGTCGTCGTTGTGGTCGATGACGACGATGATTTCGTCGACCGGCCGCAGCTGGTCCCGGACGGAGGTGACGGCGTCCTGCAGTTGGGGCCAGCGGTCGAGGGTGTAGGCGCAGATGACGACGCTCAACGCCAGGCGCTGAGTGGTCACGGCCGTCGTCGTGGACATCTCAGGAGGGCCGCAGCCACTCGGCGAAGATCGTGCGCAGGACTCGCACACCGTCGCGCGGCACCCGCAGATTTGAGGTTCCGGTACGCCGGGGCGCCTCCACGCTCGGGACCTCGATCACGTTGGAGGTGGACAGCGCCAGGCGGATATTGATCAAGGTCTCCACCTCGAAGCCGCGGGAGTCGGCCATCGGCGGGAGATGCTTGGTCCAGAAGGCGTTGTAGCCGTAGCAAAGGTCGCTGTACTTCACGTGCCAGATGCGATTCACCATTCCGGTCAGCACCCAGTTGCCCAAGCGCCGCAACGGCGTGATATCCGAGCTGCCGCCCCCGGTCATAAACCGGGTGCCCTTGGCGAAGTCGTACCCGTTGGTGAGGGCGGCGGCAAACCGGGGGATTTCCGCGGGATCGGTCGAGCCATCGGCATCCAGCATCACGGTGATTTCTCCGGTGGATGCCCGGAACCCGCAGGCGAGGGCGTTTCCTTTTCCCTTGCCGTCCTGCACGATGATCGTGGCGTCGGGCCGGCAGGCCCGGGCCACCTCGACGGTGTCGTCGGTGGAGTGCCCGTCCACGATGATCACCTGGCTCACCATGTGCGGAATCCGCTCCAGCACGTAGGGGAGGTTGGCCGCCTCGTTCATCGTCGGGATGACGACGCTAATCGAGGGATAGCGCGACCCAGGCGCCGGCATCCCCTCAGAACCGAATGCCAACGTGAAGACCCTGGCGCCCTCTGAATCGGACCCTGTCCGTTCTGCAACCACCGTGCTGATCATGTGACGTCGCCCCTTCCGTCTCCTGGGAGATATGTGGGCCTCGATGCCCGCCCCGTCACTGTGCACGAGGGCGGCAGCGGCGGCGTCGTCACTATTGATGAAAAGGAATCGGAGCCGAGAACCGTCGGCACAAGGACCGGCGAGGCCTTCATCATTTTTGATGATTCGCGAGGGGGCCGCCGGCGGAGAAGATAGAGGGAGGGACGAGATCCTGGGGGTGCCACGTGTACGCATGGGCGAAGAGAGCGGGGATCGTGGGAGCGTCGACGACCGTGGCCGCCCTCGGCGCGGCCACGGTCAGGAGGTGGCAGCGGACGAACACCCGACTGTTCGACCTCGAGGTCGACGCCGAGACCGCCGCCATCCGACAACGGGTGGAGGAGGCGGCGGCCCGTTCCCACCGCCATGCCCTGGCCAACGCCCTGACGGCGGTCGAAGGCGCCTCGGTGCTCCTGGAACGCGGCACGCTGAGCCCTCCCGATCGGGAGTCGCTGCGCCGGGTACTCACGTCCGGGGTCGACCGGCTGCGCCAGCTGCTCGACGAATCGCCCCGCACCGAGGTCGTCGCCCTCGCCGACGTGGCCGCCCGGGCGGCCGACGACCCCCGCTGGTCCGGGCGGGTGCGCCTCGCCGTCCCGCCCGACCTGGCGGCGACCGGCTCGACGGGCGAAAGCATCGAAGCGGCGCGCCAGCTGCTGGCCTACGCCACGCGGCGGGCTCCCGGCGGCGGCATCACCATGCGCGCCGTGAGGAGTGGCGGGTGGTCGGTGCTGTGGATTGACGATCGCGGGCCCGGCCTGCCGGCCCGCCGGCGGCGGGTGGTCATCGACTCCGAGGGCGGCCGTTCCAAGGCCACGGACGACCTGCCCCTGCACGTCGCCTCCCGGCTGGTCCGGGGCGCAGGGGGCGAGCTGCGCATCGAGAAGCGTCCCGGTGGGGGCTGCTCCTTCGGGCTGTGCCTGCCCTGGCTGCCCGATCTCGGCCCCGACGAGGGCGACGGCGTGCATCGGACACGGCTACACAGCGTGGATACCCTCGAGGCGGGATGAGCCGTGCCCCGGCTAGGAAACCGCCACGCCGGCGTTGTAGTGGTTGGTGATCTGGGTGGCGGTGAGGACCTTCCCGTAGACCGCGGGCTCGTCCAGCGTCCCGTTCAGGTATTCGGAGTTCCCGTCCCAGGAGCCCAGCTTGACGGCGTTGCCGTTGACGCTCACCGAGCCCGAGAAGGCTCCCGACGCCACCAGGGCACCGTTGATGTACAGCCGCTGCGTCGTGCCGTCGTAGGTCCCGACCACGTGGTACCGCTGCCCGACGGCGACGGCGCCGACGGGTGCCTTGACCCGCCTCCTGGTGCCGTTCTGCATGGTCGTGAACTCGAGCTGCGGACCGTCGAACTGCAGCGAGTAGGACTCCGCCTTGGTGACGATCGAGTTGAAGCTGCCGGCCGCGGGGAGGGCGGCGGGGCGTACCCAGGCCTCGACGCTGAAGGCCGTCGTCGGGCTGAGTCCCGCCGAACTGGGGATGGACACGACGTCGTCGGTCCCGTCGAACGAGGCCGAGCCATTGGTTGCGTCCGACGTCAGCAGGCTGGCCGTCCCCTCCGTCACACCGTTGTAGATGCCGGTGTTGTTGCCCACCGAGTCATTGGCCAGGGTGCCCGAGGTCTCGCCGAGCCGCCAGTAAGCGGCCGGCCCGTCGGCGGCGACGCCTGCCGCGTACCCAGTCAAGGCGCCGGCTGGGGCGGGAGTCCCGAATCGGTCCCACACCCGGACGTAGTCGACCAGATAGTCGCTCGGCATCGGCGTGGTGGCGTCGGCCGGTCCGGGCCAGTTGCCCCCCACGGCCAGGTTCAGGACCAGATACATCGCCTTGCTGGTAATGGCGGACGCATCGGTGAAACGGAACCGTTCGACGCCATCGACGTACCAGACGATGGCGCTCGGTTCCCAGTCAACGCCGAAGGTGTGCCAGCCGGCGGAGAAGTCGGGGCCCGTCCAGGTGCCGCCAACGCTCGCCGCCGCGCCCGCCGGGTTCAGGTAGTGGTAGGTCATGTTGACGACGTTCGGCTGGCTGCCGAGGATCTCCATGGCGTCGATCTCGGGTGGCCACGAGTAATCCGTGGGCAGAAGCCAGAACGCCGGCCACAGACCTTGGCCCTTCGGAACCTTGACCCGGGCCTCGGTGTAGCCGTACGTGAACGAGAACCCCGGGACGATCTGGCCGCTGCGGCCCCCCGAGCTCACCATGCCGGACGTGTAGTGATAGGTGCTGCCGTTCCACGCCACCGCGTCCTGGTGCCGGGCCTGCAGGTCGAGGGCGCCGTTGCCAACGGCGACGTTGTTCTTGGTGTAGAGCTCCTCCTCGTTGTTGGTCGTAATGGAGCACGTCGTGCTCGACCACCAGGCACAGGTCTGCCAGTTGCTCGAGTTGAGGCTGGTGGTATTGAACTCGTCGCTGAAGACCAGGTTGGCGCCGCCGGCCGATCCCACGGGGAGCACCGAGGCGTGGGTTCGGGTCGTCGCCGAGGCCGACGCCGGGGCCGCCACCGCCTGGAGTAGGGGAGCGACCAAGGTGGCGACCGCGAGGATCGTCAGGCCGAGAAGCTTCCAACATGCCGGGATGGCGTAACGCCGTGTCATGGCGGAGGTGTCGGTCGCCCGCCTCGTCGTCCTGAGTGGTCCTTCGCGTCCCAGCCGAGATTTCACCGGCCAGGGCCGAGTGGCGTTACCCGGCTAAAGCGGCGCTCTCGAGCGGCCGAAGACCCGGGATTTGTTGGATCGCTCCCACCACCACTGGTCCCCAACCGGGCAAATGGGCCAAACGTCTCGGTCCCTTCGGAACCGGCGAACCCGGTATTCTGGCGCGACATTAGCGGGATTTGCTCAAGAATCCCGGGAGTTGGACGATTTCTTGCCGTGGTGCCATTTCCCGAGAAGCGTTCTGTGATTTCCAGAAACTTTTCTCAGCAAGTCATTGACCCGGCGGCGCGCCCCCGGTTGCTCATCGTCGAGGACCACGAACTCGTGGCCCAGACACTGGCGCTGGCCTTGGGCCAGGTAGGAATGGAAGTCGAGACGACGGCCGGGCCGTCGCTGGAGGCGGTGCTTGACACCGTGGCCCGTTTCCGGCCCGTGCTCGTCCTGCTCGATCTGGAACTCGGGGCGGAGATCGGCTCGGGGCTCGACCTGGTGCGACCGATCACCGAATCCGGGGCGTCGGTGGTGCTGATGACGGGCGTCACGGAACGGGCCCGGTTGGCGGCGGCCGTCGAGGCCGGGGCCAAGGGAATCCTCAGCAAGGCGGGCGGCTTCGAGGAATTGGTCGGCGCGGTGCGCCGGTTTCTCGATGGTGAGGCCATCCTGGCCGACCATCAGCGCCATGAGCTGCTGGCCGAGTTGCGGGCCCGCCGCTCCGCCGACCGTGAGCGACTGCAACCCTTCGAAACCCTGACGGCGCGGGAGCAGTCGGTCCTCGCCCTCCTCGTCGCCGGGGACTCCGCCGAGGTGATCGCGGCCAAGTCGTACGTCTCGCTGGCCACGGTTCGCTCGCAGATCCAATCCATCTTTCGCAAGCTCGGCGTCAACTCCCAGGTGGCCGCGGTCGCCTTGGCCCGAGGGGCAGGGTGGCCGGACGGCTGACCACGGGTACAGGGCGGCGGCATGCCGCGGCCCATCGTTACGCCGTGGCACCGGTGCCGGTGGGAACGATCACTCCTCGGCGGAGCTGGTCACGCCGCAGGCGGTCCCATACGTCGGCCCAGTAGCGGTCGACCCGCCGATCGATCCACGACGCCGCCACCTTGGGCGAGACGGGAAGCGAGTGGGCGGCACCAAATTCTCGTGCCAAGCATGGCGCGTCGAGCAGATGGGACGCCCAGTGGGCCCCGCGGTGGGGATCGGCCGTCATCTCGTCGTAGTCGAGAAAGGCCACCCGGTCCGGCGGCAAGCGACTCACGGTCCGCATGCGGATGAGGACCTCGCCACGAAGGGCCCACCGGGTAACGAAGCGCACGATGGCGGCGCTGGCCCCGTGTCCGTCCGCCCACAGCATGAACCGTACCCACCGGCTGTTGTTGGTGAGGGCGAGAAGGTATCGCCGGCTGGCGGCCAGGCGCGTCATGGCCCGATAACTGCTGTCGATGACCGCCGGCAGGTTCCGGCGCACGACGATCATCTTGGCGGCGGGGAAGCTGTCGAGGAGCTCCGCCTCCAGCCCGAAATCGTGGGGATTCTTCATGACGACCGGGTCGCCGCGCTGGGCGATGCTGTCGACGACGCGGTGCAGCTGAGCGGCGACGGCAGGACGGAACCGGGTACTGCGCCGCCCGGCGGGGGTGTCGAGCAGCAACCAGCCGTATTCCTCGGGCAGCGATGCGGTGACCGGCCGCCGGTCGACGCCGCGATCCACCGGGGCGGCGGAGGTCACAATGGCGTGCAGCGCCGCCGCCATCGGCGGCGACCCGTGGGCGATGAGGTCGCCGACCGTGAACGCCGTGCCTCCCGTGGCGGCGGCCACCGCCTCCTGCATAACCGTGGTACCGCTGCGGTTGAATCCGTTCACGAAAAGGATCACGCTGAATACCCCGTCAGTCAGCGAGTGGCGCGCCGGCAAATGTACTCCTTACTCCGGCTGGCGAATCCCGCCGGGCGGCTGGGGGAAGGGCGACAGTCCCGCGCCGGCGGTGCTAGACCGGCCGACCGATGACTGATCCGCTGCGCTGGGGCATTCTGGGCACCGGGGCCATTGCTCGGACGTTCGCCGCCGACCTCGATCTGACCGACTCTGGGGTGGCGGTGGCGGTGGGCTCCCGTCAGGCTCAGTCGGCCGAGGCGTTCGGGGAGGCATTCCAGATCCCGAGGCGGCACGGTACCTATGACGCCCTGGTCGCCGACCCCGAGGTCGACGCGGTGTATGTCGCCACCCCGCACCCCTTTCACCACCCCAACACCCGACTGGCCCTGGACGCCGGCAAGCCCGTCCTCGTCGAGAAGCCCTTCACCATGAACGCCGCCGAGGCCCACGACCTGGTCGCCACCGCCCGCCAGCGCGGCCTGTTCCTCATGGAGGCCATGTGGACCCGCTTCCTCCCCGGGATGGTGGAGATCCGCCAGCTGCTGGCCGACAAGGCGCTGGGCGACATCGTGACCGTCGCCGCCGACCACGGCCAGTGGTTTCCCCGCGCCCCCGAATCGCGGCTGTTCGCGCCGGAGCTGGGCGGGGGGGCGCTGCTCGACCTCGGCGTCTACCCCGTCTCCTTCGCCTCGATGGTCCTCGGCCGCCCCGCCCGGATGGTCGCCCTGGTGGACGCCGCCTTCACCGGCGTCGACGGCCAGACGTCGATGATCTTCGGCTACCCCGGCGGCGCCCATGCCGTGCTGACCTGCACGTCGTCGGCCCGCAGCCCGACGGTGGGCGCGATCGTCGGTACCGAGGCGCGCATCGAAATCGACAGCGACTTCTACGCCCTCACGTCGTACACCGTCATCTCCCGGGGCGGCGAGCGCCGGCGGGTGGAGCACCCCCGCCAGGGCAACGGCCTGCGCTACGAAGCCGATGAGGTGGCCCGCTGCCTGCGGGCCGGCCTCCGGGAGAGCCCGGTCATGCCGCTCGCCGAGTCGGTGGCGATCATGGAGACCATGGACGCGGTGCTGGCGCTCGGGGCGGCCACGTCGGGGTAGGGGCGGGCCCCCGACCCCCCGTCAGGGCGCCAGCGCCGCCTCGACCAACGCCGCCATGGCCGCCCACCGGTCCTCGTCGGGGCCGGAGCCTGTACCCCGCAGCGTGGCGATGTAGGCCAGCTGGTACAGCACCGTCGTTTCGATGGCGAGGGCCAATACCGCGGGGTCGACGCTGGCCCTGACCACGCCCGCCTCTTGGCCGACGCGCAGCAGGGCGGTGATCTCACCCCGCAGCGTCGCCAGGTTGGGCAACGCCAGAATCCGCGCCGGCCCCATCGGCTCGGCCCCGCTCAGGACCCGGGCGACGAGGGGGTGGCGGTCGAGCGCCGCCCCCAGCTGGTCGGCGAGGCGGCCGAGAAGCGCACTGATCGGGCCGCCCAGCTGCCCGAAGACGCTGACCCGAACCAGGTCGATCAGCTCGGCGCCGTCGGCGTCGACGGCCGCCAGGAACAGCGCTTCCTTGTCGGCGAAATAGCGGTAGGGGGCGCCGGCGGTGACCCCGACGTCGCGGGCCACATCGGAGACCGAGGTGCGCTGGAACCCGTCGAGGGCGAAGCGGCGGGTCGCGGCCGCCAGCAGGGCGGCGCGGGTTCGCTCCCCCTTGGACGCGTCAGTCGCGTCCGAGTCCGCCGGCGCCGCCGGCGATGGAGCGCCGGTCGCCTCCGGAAGTAAAGATGCAACGGGTTCTTGCACATCGTGACGGTACCACGGGCCCGTGGCGCGCCACGCGTGACGTGCGGTAACCGTTACCAGGAGTAGCATCTCCTGGGTGAGCGTGTCCGCACCTCAGGACCTTGACGGCCGGCGGGACCGGTGGCGTGAGCACCGGGAGCGGCGCCGGCGGGAGTTCGTCGACGCCGCCCTTCGCGTGCTGGCCGCTCAGGGCCCGGAACTGGCCATGGATGCCGTGGCCGCGGAGGCAGGGATCTCCAAGCCGGTGCTGTACCGCTACTTCCACGACAAGGCGGCGCTGGTGCAGGCCCTCGACCAGCGGGGCGGCGAGCTGCTTTTCGCCCGCCTGCTGCCGACCCTCACCGCCGAGGGTCCGGCGCGGGCGGGCGTGCAGGACGCAGTGGCCGCCTACTTCGAAGTGATCGACGAGCACCCCAACCTGTACTGGCTGATCGCCCGCAAGCCGCCGGTCGACGGCTCGGGCGGCCCGGGGCCGGCCGAGGAACACCGGGCGTTCATCGCCGCCACCTTGGCGTCGCTCATCGACGAGTCCGTCCGGCTGTTCGACCTCGACCCCGCCGGCTCGCAACCCTGGGCCCAGGGCATCACCGGGGCGGTCCAGGCGACGGGGGAGTGGTGGCTGCGCACCCGGGCCATGAGCCGCTCCCAGGTCGTCGGCTACGTCACCCAGATGGTGTGGGCCGCCCTCTCCGGGGTCCTCCGCGACGCCGGCGTCGTGGTCGATCCCGACCTCCCGTGGTCCGCCGGCCGGCGGGCGGCGACGCCGTGACCGTCGAGCACGTCCGGGTGGCGGTGATCGGCACCGGCTTCGGCGGTCTCGGCGCCGGCGTGAAGGTGGCCGAGGCCGGTATCGACGACTTCGTCATCCTCGAGCGGGCCGACGGCGTGGGCGGGACGTGGCGGGACAACACTTACCCGGGCTGCGCCTGCGACGTGCCGTCGCAGCTGTATTCCTTCTCCTTCGCCCTCAACCCCGAGTGGACGCACAGTTTCTCCCGCCAGCCCGAGATCCTGGCCTACCTCGAGGGGATCGCCGAGCGCTACCACCTGCGGCCGCACATCCGGTTCGGCTGCGAGGTGACCGAGGCCCGCTGGGACGGCGAGGCGGCCTGCTGGCGGCTCCAGACCAGCCGGGGCCCGCTGGCGGCCGACCTCCTCGTGTCCGCCGCCGGCCCCCTCGCCGAACCGGCGACCCCCGACGTTCCGGGGATCGAGTCGTTCCCGGGAACGGTCTTCCATTCCGCCCGCTGGGACCACGGCGCCGAGATCGATGGACGGCGGGTGGCGGTCATCGGCACCGGGGCGTCGGCCATCCAGATCGTGCCCGAAGTACAACGCCGGGCCGCGACCATCACCCTTTTCCAGCGAACTCCCGCATGGGTCCTGCCCCGCACCGACCGGCGCTACCGCGGCGCCGAGCGGTGGCTCTACCGCCACGTCCCGGCGGCCCGCCGGCTGGCCCGCCTGTCCATCTACGCCGCCCGGGAGTCGTACGTCCCCGCCTTCACCCGCCAGCCGGCGCTGCTGGCGACGGCCCAGCGGCTGGCCGAGCACCACCTGGCGGCGGCGGTCGCCGATCCCGCCCTGCGGGCCGCCCTGACCCCCGACTACGTCATGGGCTGCAAACGGATCCTGCTCTCCAACGACTATTACCCGGCCCTCACCCGGGGCAACGTCGAGGTGGTCGCCTCCGCCCTGGCCAGCGTCGAGGGCGACACCGTGATCGCCGCCGACGGCACCGCCCGGCGGGCCGACGCCATCATCTTCGCCACCGGCTTCCACGCCGTCGACCTGCCCATCGCCGAGCGGGTCTACGGCGCCGACGGGCGCAGCCTGGCCCAGGTCTGGGGCGACGACATGCGGGCGCTGCGGGGTACGACGATCGCCGGCTTCCCCAACCTCTGCCTCGTCGTGGGCCCCAACACCGGCGTCGGCCACACCTCGATGGTGCACATCATCGAGTCGCAGCTGGCGTACGTCACCGACTACCTACGGGCCCTGGATGGCCACCGCGCCCTCGACGCCCGGGCCGAGGCCGAGGCCCGGTGGAACGGCGATCTCCAGGCGCGGCTGTCCCGCACCGTCTGGGCGCGGGGTGGGTGCCGCAGCTGGTACCTGAACGCCGCCGGCCGCAACCCGACGCTATGGCCGGGCACGACGCTCGCCTTTCGCCGCCAGACGCGACGCGTCGACCGGCACGAATATCACTTCCTGGGGGAAAAGGGGGCCGAAATGGCTTTGCATCCGTCATCGCCGCGCACGCTGCGGATCCCGTCGAGCGACGGCGTCACCTTGCACGCCGAAATACGGGGCAGGCCGGAGGCGCCCACGGTCGTTCTCGTCCACGGCTGGAGCAACTCGACGCGGGTCTGGGAGCCCGTGATGCGGGCGTTGGGCGACGAGTTTCGGGTCGTGACCTACGACCAGCGGGGCCATGGCCGCAGCGATACGCCGGCGGCGGACCGCTATTCCGTCGAGGCGCTGGTCGACGACCTGGCGGCGGTCCTCGACGCCACCCTGCCCGGCGGGGGAGAGGCGGCGCTGGGCGGCGGGGGAAAGGCGGCGCTGGCCGACGAGAGCAAGGCGGCGCTGGTCGGCGGGGGCAAGGCGGTGCTGGTCGGGCACAGCATGGGCGGCATGACCATCATGGCGGCCGGGCGCCGGCCGGCGGTGGTGGCCCGGACCGCCGGCGCCCTGCTCGCCTCGACCGGCTTCGGTGACCTGGTCGCCTCGGCCCGGGTCTTCCCGTCCCGCCCGGCCCGTCTGGCCGCCGCCGCCCACCGCCACCTGCTGCGCTCCGCCGCTCCCCTCGGGCCGGCCAACCGGTTGACCCGGGCCGCCCTGCGCTACGGCACGATGGGTCGTTCCTCCCCGGCGGACATGGTGGCCCTCAACGCTTCGCTGGTCCACGCCTGCAATCGGCGGTCCCGCGGCGCCTGGGGCCGGGTGCTCGAGACCCTCGAGGTGGGCGACGGTCTGGCCGGGCTGGACGTGCCGGTCCACGTGCTGGTCGGCTCGGCCGACCGCCTGACGCCGCCGGTCCACGCCTACCGCATCGCCGAGCGGCTGCCGCACGGCACCGGCGTGACCGAGCTGGCGGGCGTGGGCCACATGACGCCCCTCGAGGCCCCCGAAGTCGTCGCCGACCTGATCCGCAAGCTGGTGGCGGAATCCCGGGTGGCGCCGTGACGCTCCCCGGCGCCGGCGATGGTCCCATCCGCACCGGACCCGAGAGGCGGACGGCGGTGGTGACCGGGGCGGCGCGAGGCGTCGGTGCCGCCCTCGCCCGCCGGCTGGCGGCGCGGGGGACTGCCGTCGCCCTGGTCGGGCTGGAACCCGACGAGCTGTCGGCCACCGCCGAGGCGTGCCGGCGCCATAGCCCCGCCCGCTCGTGGGTTGCCGATGTCACCGACCTGAGCCGGATGCAGGCCGTCGCCGCCGAGGTGGTCGCCGAGTTCGGCCGGATCGACATCGTCGTCGCCAACGCCGGCATCGCCATCGGCGGCCCCGTCGCCGACTCCGACCCGGAAACCTTTGCCCGCGTCATCGAGGTCAACCTGTTGGGCTCGGTCGCCACCGCCCGGGCCTTTCTCCCGGCCCTCGTCAACTCACGCGGCTACCTGTTGCAGATGGCGTCGCTGGCCGCGGTGGCCCCCGGGCCCCTGATGGCGGCCTACGCGGCCAGCAAGGCGGGGGTCGAGGCGTTCGCCCAGGCGCTGGGCGCCGAGGTCGCCCACCGCGGCGTCACCGTGGGCGTCGCCTACCTGTCGTGGACCGATACCGACATGGTGCGCGGCGCCGACGAGGATGAGCCGCTGCGCCGCATGCGCTCCCGCCTTCCCTGGGCCGCCAACACCACCGCGCCCCTCGCCCCGGCGGTCGAGCGGCTCCTCACCGGTATCGACCGACGCTCCCTACGCGTCTACGGCCAGTCGTGGATCCGGCCGCTGCTGTGGCTACCGCGAGCCGCACTACCCGCGTTGGTCGCCCGGGTCGCACCGCGCGACATGGCCCGCCTCGATGATCTGCTGCACGCCACCGCCGGCCAACGCCGGCTGCCCATGGGCCCGGGCGGCCGGGCCGGCGCGTCGCCCCGCAGCTAAACGCCGACGAAGAACTCCCTCGTCCGGCGCTGCACCAGGGTCACGAAAATCCCGACGTCCACCAGAGCAATTACGAGGGCCACAACGCGGTTGAGGGTCGGCTGCGGCCGTGCGACAGAGATCAAGCCGCCCAGAATCCCGAGGATGGCGAAAATCAAGGCCACCACCCGGGCCCAGTTTTTCCCCTTGCCCAGCTGCAAGGCGAGAATGGTATAAAGCACCAGGAAGCCGATGCCGAATACGACGGCCACCCCAATTCCGATATTGACCGCGGTATTGACCTGGGCCGGCGTGAGGGTGCTGTCGCTCTGGATGACGGCCTTCTTGATCGCGTCCTTGCTGGTCACCGCCACGACAACACTGATCACGCTCAACGCCGCCCGGATGAACATCAACCTCACCGCGGTCAGCACCGAAGGCGGCGGGGCACCACGAGTAACCGGCGGCCGGGGCGGCTCCGGCGGCATGGGAGCCCAGCTCGAACCGCCTGGATAGTTGCTCATCGTGATGTCCTTTCCCGGGTGGACAAGTCGAGCATAAGGACCGGCCCGTGCGGGCGCCGGATTTTTCGCGAATTTCCTGGCTAATGGGCGCAGGCGGAATGCCCGCAGGGGCAGTTGTCCGCATGCTCGTGCATCGTCTCGGAGGCGCACACCTCGCTGCAGTAGGTCTCACCCACAGTCAAGCTGTCCACAGTGCACTGGCACCCCGGATGGCCGCACGGCTGAGGCATTTTGGCCATACTCACTCCCTCCCTGTGGTTCGTCCGGCCTACACCTACCCGCACGCGGCGGCGGCTACACGAGCGGGGCGTCCCAAGCGGCGTACCATCCCGTCCTGAGATGGTGCGCCGTGAGTTCGTGGTGGCCCGGAACCCCGACCCGGAATCCACCCTGCCGTATCTCATCCGCCTGCCGATCGGCCCCGAGGCGGTCGTGCTGAAGGCCCGCGAGACCTGGCCCCGCACCACCAAGGTCTTCTGCCATCCCGCCACCGCGTGGCCCGCAGAGGCCGAGATCCTCGAGCGGGTCCCCGTTCGCAGCTGCGTGCGGCGAGGGCCGGCCATCGACCTGGTGTTGGACCGCGGCCGAGAGAATCGCTCGCAGATCGTCTTCACCCGGATACGCGGTGGCCGGGAGGCCATCTTCTGGCAGACGGCCCGCACCGCCAAGCAGGCCCGGCCGAATGTCGGCATCCCCACCCGACGGAGCGCGGCGGGCGAGCTCACCATCATCGTGGACAGCCATGAGACTTACCCGTGGCGATTCACCCACCAGCAGGCGACCACGGTTCGCCGCCCCCTCCGCGCCGGCGACTACGGCGTCGAACTGGACGGGGCGCTGGTGGCGTCGGTCGAGCGGAAATCCCTCGCCGACCTGGTCACCACGCTCACGACGGGCAAGCTGCGCTACCTCCTGGCCGACCTGGCGGCGCTGCCCCGGGCCGCGTTGGTCGTCGAGGACCGATATTCCGCCGTGTTCCGGCTGGAGCGGGTCCGCCCGGGGGTGGTCGCCGACGGGCTGGCCGAGGCGCAGGTGCGGTTTCCTTCCGTGCCCATCGTCTTTTGCGAGACCCGCCCCCTTGCCGAGGAGTGGAGCTACCGCTTTCTTGGGGCCGCCCTCGACGAGCTGGGCACCTACCGGCAGGCCGACCTGCTGGCCGCCCAGTTGGTGCCGGCGGGCGAGGTGGCCCCACCCGCGCCCACCACGGCGGCCGTGCGGGCGTGGGCGATGGCCGAGGGGCATCCGGTTTCCGACCGTGGACGGCTGCGCCCCGAGGTCTGGGAGGCCTACCGCACGGCCCATCCTGGCGCCTGAGCGAGCGGGAACAACCCGACTCGCCGGGATGTTCTACTTCTGTCGGGTTAGTGAGGAGCAGTGGAGTTTGACGTGTCGAAATTGCGGCGGCTCGGTCGATCCCGGGCGCGCCGAGCTCGGGTATGACTATTGCCTCCGAGAGGAATGCCAGCAGCAGTGCATGAAGAAGGTGATGCTGGCGTCGGTGGCCGTCAACAAGGCGGCCGACTACTACAGCAAGGCCGACGAAGTCGCGGCCGCTGCGGCGCCGCCGCCCGACCTGGGCGCCATCGAGGCCGCCGACGAGGCCACGGCGCGGCAACGGATGGCGAAGCCGAACGCCAACCCGCGACCGAGGAAGTCCACCCTGGAGCAGCTTCGCGACCTGGAGGCGGCGCTGGATGGGGCGCTGGACCGCATATACCAGCGGTTCTGCCGGGGCGAGATCACCGCCAAGGAGATGGATAGCGCCCGTCAGCGCCTGATTCAGGCTTTCAATCGCCGGGTGAGCAGCGAGAACATCCGCTACCGCTCCCTTCTACGGCCGGTGGCCAAGCCGGGCCGATAGGCCGGCGATGGGGGAGTAGACCCGGGCGGTGAAGTCCGCCCGGAATCCCGCTCCCTCATAGAGCCTCTTCGCGGCCAGGTTCGCCGCCAGGTAGCTGACCTTGATCCTCAGGCAGCCCTGCTGCGCCAACCGGTCGATGCCCACGGCGAGCAGGTGGCGAGCCAAGCCCCGCCGTTGGAACGCCGCCTCGGTCCGCATCGGTTCGACAAGCCCCACACCGGTCACCGCGTCCGGCCAGAACACGCCGTAGGCCGCCACCTCCCCGGTGGGCGCCTCGATCCTCAGATCGAGGTCCGGCTGGTAGAGAGAGCATTCCGCTAGGCGAGCCGCCACGTCGTCGCCGCAGCTCGCCGCCAGATGATGGGGCCGCGTACCATCGTCGCCCCGGGACACGAGCCGAAAGCCCGGCGGCAGGGGAGTGACCGGCGGTCGGCACTGGGCTTCGAGCCACGCGGTCACGGCGCTCTCACCCGCCGGGGCGAAACCCGCCCCGGCCAACGCCTCGAGCAGCCATCCGTCGTCATCGCGGGCCGCCACCTCGATCCCCCCGGGAACGAGCTCGGTCATCCGGGCGACGGCCCGCTCCCACACGAGGTCGCGGAGTTCCCCGGCCCCGCCGGCGGGCAGAACCAGGTCGCACGCCCAGGTGCGCCCCCAGTCCGTGAAGACGGCGGCGGCGACCGGACCCTCCCCGTCCCGCCACAACAGCTGACCCGCGTCGTCCGACTGGCGGGGGCGACGCCACCACCATTGCAGGTCGGCCGCCTCCCACAGACCGTAACGAGGATCCCCCCGGCGCACCCGTTGGAGCAGTGCGGTCACAACGTCGAGGTACCGGCGCCCGGAGACGACCTCCTGTCGCAGCAGCACCAGGGGAGGCTATCGAGCGAACGCCCCCCACGCGCCAAATCCCGGCCGCAAAACTATTTGATATCGAAGCGTTCGATGTCTATGCTTGGGACATGCCCGATCCTCCCACCGTCCCTGCCGCCGAGGTTCCCATGACCCCGCCCGTCGTTCCCGCCCGGCTGGAAAAGCAGGCCCGCCTCATGCGGCGAGTCAACGTCGTCATGCGGCCGCTGCTGCGGCTGCCGTTTCCGACGCCGCTCAGCCGCCGGCTCATGCTGTTGTCCTACACCGGCCGCAAGAGCGGTCGCGCCTACCTCCAGCCGGTGAGCTTCGTGCCCGACGGCGACGTGTTGCTCACCCCGGGCGGGGGGAGATGGAAGCTGAATCTCCGGGCGGGCGAGCCCATATCGGTACGGCTCCGAGGCCGCCGCGTCCTCGCCCGACCTGAGTTTGTGCGCGACGCCGACGAGGTAGACCGCCTACTCCGCCACATGCTCGGCCAAAACGCCCGCCTCGCCTCGTTCGTGCCTTTCCTCCGGGCAGACGGCACAACCGACCGGGCCACCCTGGAACAGGCCCTGGCTCGGGGGTTCTGCGTCGTTCGTTGGACCATCGAGCGCCCATCGCGAACGAGGTAACCGGCATCGCCGTTAGCGCCGCCGGTGCGGGGGGTAGGGACTGGGCGAGGAGGCGCCCATGACCGATACACCGAACACCGAGGGCCATGACGACGAGTCGGACCCCGCGGGCGGAGGCAAGACCACAGTCCCCGGTCAGTCGGCAGGCGCCGATGCCAAGGGCGAGGGCGACAGCGAGGGTGGCACCCTCGAGGACAAGGCCTAGCCCCTTCTGCCAGCGGCCGATTTCCCGGCACCACGCCGCCGGCCAGGCGCACTGCGACCAGTTGGGACCGGCGGCTACCGGGCTGCCTTTGCTCGATGTCAGCCGGGATCGGCAGGTACCGGGCTGCGGTGCTCGATGACCGCTGGGATCGGCTGCTATCCGGCGGCCGGGTGCTCGATGACCGCCACCACCCGGGTCGCCATGAAGCGACCCGAGCGCACGGGCTGGCCTGACCGTGTCACCTCGGTGACCTCCACGGTGCCTCTGGCATTGGTGATCTCCACCCGCCGCCCTGCCTTGGTCGCCGTGATGTCGAAGCGCTGAACCGCCCCGCCGCCGACATCGACCAGCACCTCCACGCGATCGCCCTTCATCGACGACAGCGTAGGGAACTCGAGCTAGCACCGCCGATCGCAGGGGGCCCACGACCATCGGCTGCTCGAGACGATGGTCCAACCAAGGGCGCGCCTACACTTCGGTCCCCGAGTTACCTCAACTTGGACAAAGGAGACAAATGGCCGTTCTACTTCAACAAGTACTGCCAGAGGGCGTCACCATTGACATGTTGGACGAGGTCACGACCGAGATGGGAATCCAGTCTGACCCGCCTGCTGGTTTGGTTGTACACGTGCATTACCTCGAGGGCGGACGGTCGCACGTGGTCGACGTTTGGGAATCCCGCCAGGCGTACGAGACATTCGAAGAAAACCGGCTCAGGCCGGCCATCCAGAAGGTCATGGAACGGCGGGGCGTCACCATGGGCGGTCAGCCCGAGACATCCATGACAGAGGTCGCCAGTGTCATGAAGGGATAAGCGGGTCGGCAGTCGAGGGAGGGCGCGAAATGTCCGTCGCCTTCCCTCGACGCCGTCGAGCAGGATCGGTCTCGGTCGCCCGAGGTGGTCCACCGTCTAGGGATGCGAACAAGGGAACGAAGAAGCATCATCTGGCGGCCGAGTACTTGCCGTGATCGTGACCGCTTTGACGTGGTATTCCTTATTCCTGGCTTAGTGTTCGCCGGTTTCTGTGCATACGTTACGGCGTTGCATCGCTAATATCAGCAGCGCGCCTCCTCGAACCGGCCTTGGGGACGTTAGGGCCGGGGCCCTCGGCGTCCCAGGTGGCGGCGATCAGGCTCGCAGCCGCTCGGGGAGCAGGACGGCTTCGGCGTCGCCACTGCGGATCAGGTCGAGGATGGTCTCGGCGACCGTCTCGGCCGAGTCGGGCTCGAAGCCGGGCCGCCCCGCCGGCCTCGACCCGGCGCGCAGTGTGTCGTGGAACTCGGTAGCGGTGATGAACGGATAGACCGTCGACACCACGATGCCGGAGCCGGCGAGCTCCTCGCGTGCCGCCCGGCTGAGCATGTTGAGCGCGGCCTTGGTGGCGGCGTACCCCGCGGTCCCGATCGGGGCCGGCATGCGGGTCGTCCCGCTGCTGACATTGACGATGCATCCACCGCCGGCCTCACGCATCAACGGGATCACCGCCTGCATGGCGAGCAACGCGCCGTACACGTTCAGCTCGACGACCGCCTTGAGATCCTCGATGCTGATCTTCTCCACCGGCACGTGGAGGCCCTGGCCGGCGTTGTTGACGAGGACATCGACGCCGCCACGCTGCTCCCGGACCACCTCGACGAGCCGCTGGATCTGCGCCGGGTCACGCATGTCGGTCGGCACGACGAGAGCGTCATTGCCGATCTCGGCGGCGAGCGCCTCAAGCCGCGCGCGACGCCGGGCGGCCAGCACGGGCCGAGCTCCGGCCTGGGCGACCGCCCGGGCAGTTGCCTCGCCGATGCCCGACGACGCTCCGGTGACGATCACGACCTTGCCGTCCAAGTCCATACCTACTCTCTTACCCCACGCGGGGCACAGGCGGTCACGTACGCGCTGTCCCTGCTGGGCGACCCCTCCTCCTCGCCTTCGCCGAGAATGTTCATTATGTAAAGTTACCTCCATATGGCAGAGAACTTCCGCAGGCGGAGAAGGCCTCCATCGCCGCTGGGAGCAGCCTTTCCTTCAGCGAGTGGGGCTCGATCATCGCCGAACCCCGGTTGGTGGACGCCATGGGTGGACCGGCTGACCTTTCACGCCCACATCGAGACAGGGACCGGAGCTACAGGCTGCGGACGACTCGGGCCGCCACGGGCCGGGACAAGAAGGCCTGACTCAGCGCCTCAGGACTCGGGCAATAGCCGCCGAAGATGGTCGATGACGTCGCGCTCGGAGTCGGTGTGGAACGCACCCTCCAGCTCAACCGGGAATCGGTTCAAGGGAAGGATCACCGCGGCCCGCCAGCATTCAGGTGTGGCCCCTATCACCCGGATGTCCCTCTTCGGCCAGCGGCCCACGACGCGGCGCATCTGGAGCGTAGAGCCGAACCGGAACTCGAGCACGATGACTTCGCTCTCGGTAACGACGACGAACGGATACGGAGGCAGCCGCGTGCGCTTTTTGATCCAGACCCACTGCCCTACCGCGAGGAGCGCGCCGACGCTACCTCCGAACGGTTCCACGTCCGCAACGGTCCTAAACGATCCAGCGGCCAAGATCGGCCCCCCGACTGTTCGCTCAGCGACCTGCCGCATGTCCTGCTCAGCCGCCGGCTCCATCGATGAAGCGTGGCACGGGCGCCGGTCAGGTGGGGGCAGATCATGTGACAACGGTGAAGCAAATCCGACTTGACACAATTGTCCGCCAATAGGAGTCCACGGCGTCAAAGGCCGCGGGTCCTCCAGGACCGCCCATCCCAGTTGGGAGTTTGGCGCTAGGTCATGGGTCGGCGAGGTGGCTGGGGTGGCGGGGATCGGTGGGCGGGACGAAGGGGCGTTTGCCGTATCCGGTCGTGAGGGACCAGTTGTGGCGGGTTTTCAGTTGGTGGTGGTGGGCGCACAAGAGGTCGAGCCAGTCGAGAAGAGTGAGATGCGTGGCGGACCAGTCGAGGCGGTGGTCCTTTTCGAGGCGGGCCGTGGCAGGACAGCCAGCGGCGGCGCAGGTTGGGTAAAGCCATTCGAGGGCGCTTTGTTGGTAGGCGGTGGGTTTTCGTCCGAGGTGGGCGACGCCGGCGACTTCGTGGCCTCTGGTGAAGATGGCGGCGATGAAGGGGTCGGCGTGCTTGAGGATGTCGTGGACGGCGGAGACGGCGATGGGTCCGTAGCCGACGAGTTCGCAGGTTTCGCCGGTGGTCGGAAAGCCGCGTAGGAAGGCTTGGAG
The DNA here is from genome assembly GCA_036264135.1 of Acidimicrobiales bacterium. Classification (GTDB taxonomy): domain Bacteria; phylum Actinomycetota; class Acidimicrobiia; order Acidimicrobiales; family Palsa-688; genus DATARN01. The sequence continues at coordinate 8,644 of DATARN010000199.1, read as the reverse complement.
GTCGACGCGTAGGAGGAGTTTGGCGGGAGCGCCGCGCCGGGTGCGGGGCGGACCCTGGGTTCGGCGTTTGCCGCCCCGCCTGGTTTTGGTGGCCGTTGCCGGGGAGGCCGGCTCCGTTGTGTGCGGGTGGGGGTCGCCGCCAGGTGCCCGCTGCGTAGATCGGGACGGTGCGGCGCCGACATTGGGCTCGGGGGCGTCGGCGCCGGCGGGTCGGTCGCCTGGTGAGGCGACGGTCGCGTCGGATCGCTCCGCGTAGGGGCCAGCGGGCCACAGCATGGGCGCGGCGTCGGTCGGTTGCGGCAACCCGGTGGAATCGGCCGCCTTACGCGATGGGCCACCGGCGCCGGCGGGCTCAACCGTCTCGCCGCCGTCTCCTGTGCCCTCGGCGCCGGCGGGCTCGGCTTTGTCGTCATCTTCGGGCGGGTCGTCACTCGCGGACGTGGCGTTGACGGCGAGTTCGATGAGGGCGTCGAAGCGGTAAGCGTCTGGGGACTCGCGCCGGCCGGCCAGGCGGGCCACATTGAAGACGCGCTGGGCCAGGGGGGCGAGGGCGGCCATGACCTGGGCGATGTCCTCGGGGTTGCCCCGGGCGTGGAGGTGCGCTTCGCCTGTTGGGTCGGTCCATGACCGCAGGGACCGGCGGCGGTGGATGCGTTCCCGGTTCGCTTCGCGGTCGGCGGCGGCGGCTTTTATGTCGGCGCAGCGGTTCTTCAACTCCCCCAGCGACCCGCCGCCGGCTGCAGCGGCGAGGAGTTCACCCGCCGCGTCCGGATTGTCGGCGACCGCGTCGGAAATGGCCGACACCTGGGCGGGCGAAAGGTCACCGGATCGGGCGGCGTCGGCCACCTCGGGCTGGGAATCGAAGGCCCGGCCCCGCTCCAGGGTGTCTTTGGCTTGGGCCACCGAAATGCCGGTGGTCTGGGCCAAATGTTCTTCCGCTGAGCGGTGGCCCTCGGTGCGCCACTGGCGGGCCTGGGCGGCGCGGGCCGCGGCCATGGCTTTGATCGTGGCCGCGATGTTCTCGATAGCCGCCGCTTCCTTGACCGCCACCTCGGCCTCGGTGCAGGAGATCAGGGCGGGGTCGAACCGTCGGGCGTAGCCGGCCAAAGCCTGGCGCAACTCCCTTAGACCGGCACCGGGTGATTCCATGCATCCCAGTATCACAACAGGGTGTGACCGTAACTCGCCACGCTTTTCATGCCTAGCAGAGAAACCGCGGTGCCTTAGCCCTGGTCGAGGCGGCTTCGCTCTGACGTTGGCAGCTGCCTCACGACGAGATGGTATGAGTGGTCGATCATGTCGGCGATCTCTCCCGCTGTGACCGAACCGTCGAGGTCCACGGTGTTCCAGTGCCGCTTGTCCTGGTGATAACCGGGTCGGACCGCCGGGTACTGAACTCGGAGCGCAACTGCGAGTTCCGGATCACATTTGAGGTTCACGCTGCCGGGCTCGCCGTCGAGAGAAGCCGCGAGAGCCTCGTCCCTGGTCATCTCGGCGCGGGTGCGACTACGTCGGTCGTTTGAGGCGATTTAGTTTTCACCGTGAGCGCCCGAGCCACTGCAGCATCCGGTTCCCCCAAACTCGACGGCTCGAACATAGCATCGATCGTGCTACCGGTGTCTGGCGCGGCGTGGGGCGACGTTGCCGCTCCGAGCCCGTACTCTGGTATAACCACGGTCGCTCTTGGGATGCAGAATCGAGGGTCAGTGATCTCCCGGCGGACCCAACCTCGGACGCAGGGCTCGTGATAGTCCGACGCGGCGAGCCTATGGACTGGGGGCTCGCGCTCAAGGTGTGCGTTGGGACATTCGCTGGGGTCGTGCTCGGAATGGCCCTTGGAGCCGTTGTTGATCCGACGCCGAACAATTTGGACCACGTAGGTGCGACCGTTGGAGTCGTTGGCAGCGGAGCATGGGCGGGCGGTGCCATCGGCTGCTACCTGGCGACCTTGGCCCGAGGGGTTCGGTCCGCGATTTGGGCCACGATCACGCTCATCATTCTGCTCCCCATCATGAGCGGTCTGGCAGTGGTAACGGCATTTCCGGTCGAACGGGCGATACGAGGCTTCGCCGGTGGTGCGATCGGTATCACCCTTGGCCTTTTCTTCCTCATTTTGGCACCCATCGGCGCGAGCGATGCCGCGCAAATGTCTGCCACCAAGAGTCATTAAGGTCCATCGATAGCGTGGATACTCCCGCAACGGTCATTGCGGCCTTGCGCTATCAACGCCCGAAGTGAACAGAAGCAAAAGGCCAGGCCATCCGAGTACTCCCCCGCGATGGAAACGATGAAAGCTTGACGGCCGGGGAGTTTGGGTAGGATGGTTGTGTGGATTCAGGTGGTAACCGCGAAGAGCTCGAGACGCCATCTCGGAACTCGTACGATCTCTTTCTTCAGCATGCCAGCATGCGCACTCGAGGTTTGGTCGCCGCTGGCGCCGGCAAGGGACCGACCGGCGCCTTTCGAGTTTGGCGACGATGGCTACAGGGTCTTCCAAACCCTATCGATGACGTCGACCGTCTAGCTGGTGGCCGATTTGCCCAGCGACTTCGCCGGCAGAAGCAGCAGGTGATCGACGACAAGCGGACCCCGGAGCCTCGTCCCGACGGCGGGTCCATTTCATAGCCTTGACCCTTCGGGTTGCGACGTCCCGGTCAAAGCCCAAGTTCCCTGCCTCGCCGCCGGAGTCGTTAGGGTCGGGCGCTGTGCCGCTGAGCCTGTTTGCGGGCATCTACGTCGCCGACTACCAGGCGGCGACGGCGTGGTACTCCCGCCTGCTGGGACAGGAGCCGAGCTTCTGGCCCAATGACACCGAGGCGGTATGGGAGTTGGCGGAGAACCGGTCGATCTACATCCGGCTGGAGCCGGAGCGGGCAGGAAAGTCAGTCGTGACGGTGTTCGTCGCCGACCTCGACGAGCGCGTGGCCCAGATCTCGGGGCGGGGGATCGAGCCGGCGGCGCAGGAGACGTACAACAACGGCGTCCGCAAGGTTGTCTATCGGGACGAAGATGGCAACGAGATCGGCTTCGGCGGCGCCGCCACGGGCGCCACTGGCCATACTGGAGACGCATGACCAGGACCACGAGCGCCCACGAACTGGCCGACGACGAGCCGGCCAGCCAGATCGACCGCCTGCTGGCCGAGACCCGACGGCAGCTGCCGCCGCGACCGACGGCCGGCGATCTGCCGTCCCTCAGGGCGCGAGGCGCCCTCATCGTCGACACCCGACCGAGCGAACTGCGTCGACGCGACGGGGAGTTGGCCGGCGCCATCGTCATCGACCGGAACGAGTTGGAATGGCGCCTCGACCCCACCTCGCCGTGGCGTATCCCCGAGGTGACCGCCCCCGACCAAGAAATCGTCATCGTGTGCGATGAGGGCTACGCGTCCACCTTGGCCGCCGCCAGCCTGCAGCGCCTGGGGTTACGTCGAGCGACCGACCTCGACGGCGGCTTCCAGGCCATCCATCAGGCGGGCGCCTGAGCAACTCCGACTGCCACCATGTTGGATGCTTCGCATCGCCCAGGTGGCGCTCCTGGTCTCCGACTACGACGACGCCATCCGCTTCTACGTTGACGCGGTCGGCTTCCGGCTGGTCGCCGACGACGCCCAAGAGGATGGGAAACGGTGGGTCGTCGTCGCCTCCCCCGGCGCCGGCGGGTTGTCCCTGCTGCTGGCCCGGGCCGATTCCGATACCCAACGGGCGCGCGTCGGCGACCAGGCGGGGGGCCGGGTGTTCCTCTTCCTCGAGACCGAGGATTTTGCGTCCGACCACCGGCGTATGCGGGCCGCCGGCGTGCGATTTCTCGAGGCGCCCCGCCACGAGCGGTACGGCACCGTGGCCGTGTTCGAGGACCTCTACGGCAACAAGTGGGACCTGATCCAGCCGGCGGCGGCGCCGGCCGACGGTTTCTAGCGTTTCCTTACCCCGACAGGGGGTGTCATTGGTTCGCCAGGCGGGCCGCCTGGGTGGTCAGGTACTGCTGTTCTCGCAGGTTGGTCGCCCGGGCGGCGGCGGCGCGGAACCCGGCGATGGCGGCGGGGATGTCGCCGGCCTGCTCGCACAGGTGGGCCCGCACGGCGTGAAAACGGTGATGGTGACCGAGGTGCGGCTCCAGCCCGTCGATCAGTGCCAGGCCAACAACGGGCCCCGACACCATGGCGAGAGCCACGGCCCGGTTAAGGCTCACCATGGGATTGCCGGTCAGCTGCTCGAGCCGGGTGTACAGGGCGAGGATCTCCGGCCACGCCGTGTCGGCGTCACAGCCCGCCTGGTCGTGGAGCGCGGCGATCGCCGCCTGGATCTGGTACTCGCCGAGGCGCTCGAATCGCAACGCGGCGGTGATCAGGGTCACCCCTTCGACGATGCGGCTGCGGTCCCACCGAGAGCGGTCCTGCCGAGCTAGAGGGACGAGCGCGCCGTCGTCGGTGGTACGGGCCGCGCGGCGCGCGTCGGTCAGCAGCATGAGCGCCAGCAGACCGGTGACCTCCGGGTCGTCGGGCAGGGAGGTGTGGAGTCGCCGGGTCAATCGGATCGCCTCGCCTGAGAGGTCACAGCGGGCCAGTTCGGGTCCACTGCTGGTGGCGTAGCCCTCGTTGAAGAGTAGGTAGAGCACGTGCAGCACGGACCGGAGGCGCCCGGCACGCTCGTCATCCGATGGCAGCACGAACGGCACGGCGGCCGCCTTGAGCTTGGCCTTGGCCCGGCTGATGCGCTGGCCCATCGTGGCTTCCGGCACGAGGAAGGCGGCGGCCAGCTCACGAGTGGTCAACCCGCCCACCGCCCGCAGCGTCAGCGGGATGGCCGACGCCGGCGTGAGGGACGGGTGGCAGCACAGGAACATCACGAGGAGGGTGTCGTCCTCCCCCGGCGCCGGTCCCGGGGCGGTCATCGACCAGGAGGCGGCCAGCTCCTCGCGTCGGCGCCGGGCGTCGCGGGCGCGGTACTGCTCGGCCAGGCGCCGGGAGGCGACACGGACGAGCCAACCCGGCGGGTTGTCCGGGATCCCGGTGGCGGGCCAGGTCGTGGCAGCGGCGATGAGCGCCTCCTGCACCGCGTCCTCGGCGTCGGAAAAGTCCCCATAGCGGCGGACCACGGCACCGAGGACCTGCGGCGCCAGCGGGCGCAGCAGGTCCTCGATGCCGGACGTGGCCGTCACACCTCCGGGTCGGGGGCGCTCAACACCTGGCGCACCTCGATCGGCTGGCGGATCGCCATCCCCTTCGGACCGGGAGCGGCCGACGCCTGGGCGGCGATCTCGACAGCCCGCGCCTCGGTCTCGACGTCGACGAGGCGGTAGCCGGCCAACAGTTCCTTGGACTCGGGGTACGGCCCGTCGGTGATGACCGGGGCGGCGACCCCGTCGGACACCACGAATTTGGCCGACTCCGGCCCGGCCAGCCCCTGAGCATCCACCAGCTCACCGCGCTCGAGGAGCTGGCGGTTCAAGGCGTGCTGAAAGGCGATGTGGGCGGTGATGTCCTCGGGCGTCCATTCGGTCATGGGCGGGCAATCGGATTCAACGGCCCCGTAGTTCTGCAGCAGCAGGAAACGCATGGAACCATCCTTCCTGGTCGACGGCGCCTGGTGACGCCGATCGGCCAGGTGTCGACGCCGGCCGGCGAATTTCGACACACCCCGAGACGGGTGGGCGCCGGGGCTCAGTCCGTGAGGCCGCGGAGGGCGTCGGCGATGTAGGGCGGCTCGGCGACGGGCCGATGGACGTACACCAGATCGACATGGTGAGGGGCGACGGCGCTCGTGGTGGCCTGAAGGATCCGCCCCCACAGAATGGGCGGGGCGCCCTCCGCGGTCATGACCTCATCTTGCACCCGGTGTTGCGCCATCGCTCATCAGGGAAGGTCTGTGGCATGCCCTCCGCTGACGCCTTCCAGCAGCTGGTGTCCGAAATCGATTACCCGATGTTCGTCGTCACGACGGTCGCGGGCGCGACACGAGGTGGGTGCCTGGTCGGCTTCGTGACCCAGGCCAGCCTGAAGCCGTCCCGACTGCTGGTGTGCCTCTCCAAGGCCAACGCCACGTTCACGGTGGCCGCGGCGGCTGAGGCCCTGGCCGTGCACTTCCTCGGCGAGGGTGATGTCGAGCTGGCCCGATTGTTCGGCGAAGAGACCGGCGACGACGTCGACAAGTTCGCCCGCTGCGACTGGCGGGAGGGTCCGCAGCGCCTGCCCGTTTTGCCCACCAAGGGCTGGGTGGGGGCCGCCATCCTCACCCGAACCGACAACGGCGACCACGTCGGGTTCCTCGTCGAGCCCTTCGCCGGCGAGGTCGTCCGGCCGGGCGAGGCGCAGCTTTCCTTCCAGGAGGTACGCGACCTGCGTCCCGGCCATCCCGTTTAGCCTGCCTCGGTGGCCGACGGATGGAGCCTCCCCGCCCTGACCCAGGCGCTGGCCGCGGCGGGGTGCGTGGCCGCGGAGGAAGAGGCCGAGGAACTTCTGGTTGCGGCGCAGGGCACCGGCGACCTCGACGCCATGGTGGCCCGCCGGCTCACCGGCGAACCGATCGCCTGGATCACCGGGCGCACCCGCTTCTGCGGCCTGGACCTGGCGGTGGCGCCCGGCGTCTACGTGCCCCGCTGGCAGTCCGAGCCGCTGGCCCGGCGGGCCGCCGAGCTCCTCCCGCCGGCGGGCGTGGGCGTCGACCTGTGCACGGGAAGCGGGGCGATCGGCGTGGTCATGCAGTCCCGGCGCCCGCAGGCCACGATCGTGGGCACGGAGATCGATCCCATCGCCGCGGCCTGTGCCCGCGCCAACGGCCTGGTCGTGTACGACGGCTTTCTCGATGACCCGCTGCCCGCCACCTTGGCGTCCCGAGTGGACGTGATGGCCGGCGTGCTGCCGTATGTCCCGCGAGAGGCCATGGCCTTCCTCCCCCGCGATGTGCTGCACTTCGAACCCCGCCGGGCCCTCGATGGCGGCGCGGGCGGACTCCAGTTGGTGTCGGCCACGGTGCTCCGCAGCCGGCGGTGGCTGGCCCCGGGTGGCTGGCTGCTGCTGGAGGTAGGCAGCGACCAGATCGACGAGGTGGCCGGCCTCTTCCGGGATGCGAGCCTCGGCGAGGTCGGCTGCTGGCAGGACGACGATGACGACCGCCGCGGGGTGGCGGGCCGGCAGCCGGACGGGACGGCGACGGCAGTTGACGCCGTGGCGCCACCGGGTTAAGTTATCGAGTACAAAACTTCGTTGTTTCTTCATTTTTTCACCCAGTTCGGGGGAGGCAGCAGTGATCAAGGCGCGACGGGTCCGGTTCGACTGGGAGGCCACCCCCCTGCACTGGGTGCCGGGCGATGCGTTCACCACCCATGTCATCAACGTCCTGCACCTCCTGCTGCCGGCCGGCGAGCGCTGGTTCTGCGACGTGTTCCGCCAAGCACTGCCGCTGGTCCACGACGACGGCCTCCGAGAGGACGTCAAGGGCTTCATCGGCCAGGAGGCGGTCCACGCCCGGGCTCACAGCGTGGTCCTCGACCACCTGGCCGCCCAGGGCCTCGACACCCGGGGGTACACCCGCGGCATCGACTGGATGTTCAACTGGCTCCTCGGCGACCACGGCCTCAACCTTCAGGACGGGCATGGGCCGCGCTGGGTCCGCCGGTACTGGCTGGCCTTCCGGCTGGCCATGGTCGCGGCCATCGAACACTTCACCTGCGTCCTCGGATATTGGGTCATCCACGATGCCCAGGCCCTCGACGCGGCAGGCGCCGACGCCACGATGCTCGACCTGCTGCGCTGGCACGGGGCAGAAGAGGTGGAGCACCGATCGGTGGCCTTCGACCTCTACCAGCACGTGAGCCGTCCCCCGGTGCGCTACATCCGCCGCATTGCGGCGCTGGCGGTGGTGCAACCGGTCATCATGTTCCTCTGGATCGTCGGGGCCCACTACCTGGTGGCCCACGATCCCGAGGCCGGCCGCGGCGACAAGCCGTCGGTGCGCCGCTTTATCCGGGTGAGCCGCCGCACCGGGCGGTTGCCGACAGTGGGCTACATGGCACGCAAGATCATGCAGTACTTGTGGTGGGACCATCATCCGTCGTTCGAGGCCTCCACCGACGAGGCGCTGGCGTACATCGCCCGCTCCCCCGCCGCTCGTTCCTACGCCGACGGGAGGGGCTGACCGCTCGGGAACGGGAGGGTCGGCTCACTGCCCACCGGTGGGGTGGCATCGTCGGCCGGCGGGCGACCGGGCCCCCTTTTCCCACCCCTATCCTCGCGGCAATGGAGGACCTCCAAGACGCCGGTGAGTTCTCGCCGTGGCTGGCCCAGGTCCGCGGCGCCATTGCCGGTGCTCACGGCGTCGCCGTCCCCTGCGGGAGCTGCACCGCCTGCTGCACGTCGTCGCAGTTCATCGCCATCGGCCCCGACGAGGAGGCCACCCTGGCCCGCATCCCCGCCGACGTGCGCTTTCCCGCGCCCCGGCGGCCGGGGCACTTCGTGCTCGGCTACGACGAGCGCGGCCACTGCCCGATGCTGGTCGACGGGAAGTGCTCGATTTACGAGGACCGGCCGCGGGCCTGCCGCACTTATGACTGCCGGGTGTTCGCCGCCGCCGGTGTGGAGCTCGACAACGCCATCGGGGACCAGGCCCGGCGGTGGCGGTTTCGGTTCCCCCACGCCGAGGACGGC
>DATARN010000144.1:0-10204 GCA_036264135.1 Acidimicrobiales bacterium | reverse complement strand
TCGAAGAGCTGGGCCAGGTCGCCGTCGCCTTGGGCCCGAACCTCGACGACGCCGGCCACGACCTCGCGCATGATCTCGGCCACGTACTCGAAACGCCGGCTGACCTGGGGATGCTCGCCGTCGTAGCGCAACTGGACCAGGGTGAGCAGCTGCCGGGTGACGTCGCCGTGCTGGCCCCAGCCGCACACCTCGTTGTGGCACAACTCGGGCTGGACACTCCACGCCGCCGGCGCCTTGGCGTTCTCGTTGACCTGGGTCTTCCACCGCTGGGCGGCCGCCGCCCCGACCCGGCCGCCGCCGTGCACCAGGGGCCAGGTCCGGCCGATGGCCCGGGCGATGGCCGCCGGCTCGCTCCCGTCGCCCCCGGCCACGATGTGGTCCCGCCGGCGCTGCAGGTGGGTGACGGCGTCGGCGATCCACGCCCGGGCGCCCCGGAACAGGCCGAGGTCCTCCAGCACGACCAGCGGCGGGACGGCCATGGCGGCGACCGCGGTGCGCGGCTGGGGCAGCTCGGTGGGCACGGGGATCACCGGCGCCTTCCATCCCGCCGCCAGGCGGCCCAGCTCGCCGCCGCCGGTGACGGCAACGACCCGGGCCCCGTTGAGGGCGGCTTCGCTGGCCGCTTCGATCGTCTCCTCGGTGTTGCCCGAGGCCGAGATGGCGAACACCAGGGTGCCTTCGCCGACGAACGGCGGGCACTCGTAGGACTTGATGACCAGCGCCGGGACGGGCAACACCGCGCCCGCCGTCGCCACCAGGATGTCGCCGGCGATGCCGCTGCCGCCCATGCCGAACACCACGACATGCTCGACCCACGCCCCGTCGGTGAGCCGGGCCGCCGCCTCGGTGGCGGTCACCGCCGCCGCCATCTGCTCGGGCAGCCCGGCGGTTGCCTCGAAGATCCCCTCGCTGTCGACCTCCGCCGAAGCCACCATCCGGGTGCCCGACCCTCTATCCCGCCGTGGGCGTGGCCGGGTCGAAGGTGGGCTTGATCCCCTCGGCCTCGGCCTTGGCCACCAGCCGGGCGTGCTCGGCGTCGTCCACCGTCACTGCCTCGTCGATGAGCATGATCGGGATGTCGTCGGCGATGGCGTAGCGCCGCTTCAGACGGGGGTTGTACAGGGCATCCTCGTCAGCGAAGTACAGCAGCGGTCCCTTGTCCTCGGGGCAGGCGAGGATCTCGAGCAGTTTGGGGTCGAGGGCCATCTAGGACTCCTTGATCGTGGCGAGGACCTCAGAGGTGTGGGTCTCGCATTCCTGGGGGGTGGCCGCCTCCACATTGAGCCGCAACAGCGGCTCGGTGTTGGACGGGCGCAGATTGAACCACCAGTCGCCGACGTCGACCGTCAGGCCGTCCACCCGCTCCTGGCGCACGCCTTCCTGGCCGTCGAACGCCGCCGCCACCCGTTCGATGACGGCGTGGGGATCGTCGACGGTGGTGTTGATCTCCCCGGAATCGGCGTAGCGCTCGAAGGGCCGGCGCAACTCCGAAAGCGGCTGATCGGACTTGGACAGCACCTCGAGCACGACCAGGGCGGCGATCGAGCCCGAGTCGGCCCGGAAGTTGTCGCGGAAGTAGTAGTGCGCCGAGTGCTCGCCGCCGAACACCGCGCCGGTGTCGGCCATGACCGACTTGATGAACGAGTGGCCCACCCGGGTGCGGACCGGTTTGCCGCCGCGCTCGGTGATGATCTCGGGGACCGACTTCGAGCAGATCAGGTTGTACAGCACCGTCGAGCCGGGATACTTCTCGAGCATGGCCGCCGCGACCAGGGCGGTGGTCGTCGACCCCGACAGCGGCTGCGCCCGGTCGTCGACCAGGAAGCAACGGTCGGCATCGCCGTCGAACGCCAACCCGACGTCCGCCCCCACGTCCAGCACCCGCGCCTGCAGATCCCGGAGGTTGGCCGCCTGGATGGGGTCGGCGGGGTGGTTGGGGAACGACCCGTCGAGTTCGCCGTACATCATCTCGAGGTCGAACGGCAGGCCGGCGAAGACGCGGGGTACGACCAGGCCACCCATGCCGTTGGCGGTGTCGGCCACCACTTTCAGGGGCCGCAGCGCCCCCTGATCGACGAAGGAGCGCACGTGGGCGGCGAAATCCTCCAAGACGTCTGCGGTCGTCACCGTCCCGGGCGCCCGCTCCGGCGACGGGACGCCGGCCGCCACCGCCGCCTTGATCTCCCGCAACCCGGTGTCCTCGCCCACCGGGCGGGCCCCGGCCAGACACAGCTTGATCCCGTTGTACTGGGCCGGGTTGTGCGATGCCGTGAACATGGCGCCTGGGGCGTTGAGCCGGCCGGAGGCGAAGTACATCTCGTCGGTGGACATCATCCCGAGGTCGAGGACGTCAAGGCCGTGGGTGGTGACCCCCTCGGCGAACGCTCGGGACAGTTCGACCCCCGAGGCTCGCATGTCCCGCCCGACCAGCACCTGCGGGGCGTGCACGAAGCCGGCGAAGGCGACCCCGATACGGCGCACCAGCTCGGCGTCGAGTTGCTCCGGCACCAGACCCCGGATGTCGTAGGCCTTGAACAGGGTGTCGAGCATCGTGCGCTCGACCTTAGCGGGGGTGGGAAAAGGTGTCAGTCGCCGGCCGGCGGCCCGTCCGCCGCCGGACGCTCGTCGCCCGCCGGCCCGTCCACCGCCGCTGGATGGCCGCTGGCCGCACTGGGCGGCGGAGAATGGGTGGGGACGGCACCGAGCCCGCCGGGGAAGCCCAACCAGGCGTCCATCGGATGGACCTCTGAGCCCGGCTCGCCGCCGTCGGTGTCGGGCGGGGCCCCGGCGAAGCGCTCGTTGAGCCCCACCTCCAGTTCCCGATGCAGTCGCTGGTAGGCGTCGGTGACGTCGGGGTAGGGCGCCACGGCGGGCGCCGCCAGTCCGCCCCGGCGGGTGCTGAAGACCACCGGCTGGGCCCGGAACATCCACACCACCCCGGCCAGCCCGAGGACGCCGAACAGGAAGCCCAGGTAGTCCGCCGGCGTGTAGCCGTAGTGCATGGTCACGTGGTGGGCGGTGGGGATCACGACCATCAGGTTGGGCGCCACCCGGTACGGACCTTTGGCGCCCGACGCCTGCCAGCTCGGGAAGTAGGACATCCGCACCAGCACCGGCACGCCGACGGTGTCGACATTGAACGACAGCGAGTTGTCCGACGACTTGATGTTGTCGACCAGCACGGGGGGGAGGGCAGTGCGGGGCGGATCGCTCGACGACGACGCCACCCGCTTCCACGACGCCGGACCGGTGGCGGCGTACATCACGTCGGACACGTTGGCGTTGAGGTACCACGCCTGGGCGGCGGTGAGCCACTTCTTGCTGTCGGCGGTGCCGGTGCCCGTCAGCGTTGCCATGGGGCCGTGACCCGAGATCCCGGTCATCACCACCGGCTGGTTGGCCAGCGGCGCCACCAGGTCGGAGGCGGAGACCTGGTAGATCTTCCACGTCCGCGACTTGACCGCCGACGAGGGGCCGGAGGCGTAGCTCTCGGGCCACGGGCCGGAGGTGGCCACCAGCTGGAGGTCGGGATTGGTGTCGGCCTGGCTCTGAGTTTCGCTCGTCAGGGCCATGTAGTACCGGACCCCGAGCAGCTGGAGGTGGCGGACTCCGTCGGCCACGTTGGGCGTGGCCGCGTAGTTCAGGCCCCGCACCGGGTCCGACGGTTGGAGGGACAGCTCGGCGACGTTCAGGAAGTGGTACGGCGTGGTCGCCGACGACTCGTAGTAGAGACCCTCCATGGACCCGATGCAGCTGTTCGTCCAGTACGGCAGCAGCATCAGGGCATCCGGGGTGCCCATCTGGTCCAGGCCGGGCTCGTACTCCGACATGGCCCGGCCGCAGCCGTTGGTCTTGCCCAGCTTGGTCATGGTGTTGATCAGACCGAAGTACTCGGCCCGCCGCGACTTGTCTGGGGACTCGTAGCCGCTGTAGTTCCACTTGGCCCACGACGGCAGGAAGGACGACGCCGACGTCTTGATCGGGCCCCACGTGTATTTGCCCGTCCGGACGTTGGTCGAGCCGCCGGGCAGGGCGTGGAGGGGGAAGCCCACGATGAGCCAGACCGTGATGGCGGCCAGGACGGGGACGGCCAGGGTGGACACCCGGGACCACGTCGGCACCGGCGCCCCCCGGAGGGGCTCGAGCAGCAGGGCGCTGCCCTCGGCCAGGGCCACCCCGGCCAGCAGGTACACGCAGATGAACCAGAACGGCAGGACTCGGGCGTTCCACAGCCGGGCCTGCGGGGCGAAGCGGAAGATCAGCACGGCCAGGCCGGCCATGATGGTGAGGAAGAGGCCGAGGCGCTGGCGGCGGATGATCGAGACCGCGGCGCCGAGGAAGGCCAGGATGAACAGGGCGAACCACGCCCGGCCGGGCGGGAACAGGTTGTGCCAGTACTGGGTGACCTTCTCGTAGCCCATGTCGGTGGCGTAGGGCAGGCGCATGAGGAACGGCAGCCACCAGAACGCCGCCAGGCCGGCGGCGGCGGCAAAGACGGGGGCCATCCACCGCCAGGTTCGCCGGTCCCACCGCAGGACCGTGAGGACCAGGGCGCCGACGATCGCGAAGATGGCGGGCAGCAGGTGGCACAGGCCGGTGGCGACCAGGATCAGGGCGGCCCAGCTGCGGTGCTTGCCCGTCTCCAGGCCCCGGGCGACCAGGCCGAGGAACACAAGCGCCAGCGACAGGCTGATCGAGAACCCGAACTCGCCCGCCAGGGTGGAGGCGATGTTGCCGCCGTAGATGGTGTAGTTGGTGGCGAAGAGGTAGGGCAGGGTGGCGACGGCCAGGCAGGCGGGACCGGGGAAGCGGAACCGGGCCAGCTTGCCGAAGGCCCAGGCGGCCAGCGGCAGGGTGATCAACCCGAGGACCGTGATCAGCTTGAACGCCACGTTGTAGGGGAGGATGGCGCCCAGGATGACGATGAGCAGGCTGGGCAGCGGGAAGTAGAAGACCAGGGACGGGAACCCGGCGTACCAGTCGTTGGCCCAGCCGGTCAGGCGGAAGTGGGTGAGGAGGTGGTCGCGCATGAACGCCGGCTGCCAGACATGGGCGCCCATGTCGCCGCCGGCGGGGGTGGTGTTCAAGAACAGCTTGGACGGCTGGAGGTACCGGAAGACGAAGCCGCAGAGGAACAGCACGATGACGCCGGTGATCAGCGCCTCCGGCCAGTTGACCCGGTCGGGCAGGTGCCAGCGGCGGCGGGGATCCGCGGGCCCGCGCTCGTCGAGGCCGAACGGGAAGTCGTCGCGCTCGGCCTGCTCGTCGGCCGGCGGGCGTTCGGTGACGTCGGTCGCGCTCATGGCGCCCCTATGTTGCCCTGATTTCGTTCGTTCCGGCGATCATCCCCGTCGCCGGCCGCCGATCACCGCTCGCGCGACGCCAACTGCAGCAGGTCGGTGAGGGGAACCCGGCCGCCATATCCCTCCCACCACCGAAGATCACAGGCCGAGCAGCTCTTCATGGTGAGGCGTTCTCCGGCCACCGCCACCCCGATTTCAACCATTTGTCGCGACTCACATTTCGGACACAGCACCGCGGCCTCCTGACGTTCGCTTCTTTCATCGGCAGCACCGCAGGCGGTCTTGAAAGGTGAAACGAGGTGGCTAGTGCAGCGTGAGGGTGAGGACGGGCACGGCGTTGAAGGCGGCGTGGGCGACAATGCCCGGGCCGAGACGGCCGGTACGCCAGGCCAGAACCCCCAGAATCACCCCAAAAAGGATGAGACCGGGCAGTTGTAAAAGCTCAAAATGGGCCAGACCGAACACCACCGCCGAGCCGGCGATGCCCACCACCGGACCCAGCCAGCGGCCGAGGGACCGCAGGACCAAGCCGCGGAAGAACAGCTCCTCCACAATCGGCGCCCCGATGGCGAAGAAGATCAGGAGGAGGGCGATCTGCCAGCCACCGTGGGCGGCGGACGTGTCGGCCTTGGCCGGCGCCTCCAGGCGGTGGCGGAACGTGGGGTCGGCCTGCTCAAAGGGGAGGTAGAGCAGCGGCAGGAGGAGCAGCTGGGTGGCGAGGCCGACGGCCGCCCCAACGAGGAGGTCGAGGGGGAGGCGGATCGCCAGCCCGAAGTCCTCGCCCAGGTGCCCGGAGCCCCGGGTGCGGCTGTAGAACACCACGCCGCCGACCAGGCCGGCCCACAATCCGATTTCGCTGGCGATGTTGACACCGACGGGCACCGGGCGGCTGGAACCCAGCCGGTACCCGGCGATGGCCGCCGCCAGCGTGACGGTGAGGCTGGACAGGACCAGGCCGACGACGAAGCCGCCGATCGCCTCGACCAGTCCCGACTCCCGGGCGGAGGAGCGGGCCGCGGCCACGGCCGTCAGACCGCGATGGGAGGCAGCGGTGCGGCGACCGCGTGGCCGGTCCGGCGGTCATGGCACGACCACCCCTGAGGCGGCCGGAGCCGGCCGGCGTGGGCGGCGCACAGCGCGCTGTGGTGACCGGAGGAGTCGGCGCCGGGATCGTCGAGCCAGACCCGCTGGCCGGCGTAGTCGTAGCTCAGCCAGGCGGCGGCGACGCCACCACAGCCCGGTCGGGCGCAACGCGATTGTCCTGCCATCGGGTTCACGGTATCCCCAGCCGGGCCCCGACGAGGGGATGCCCGTCCGTGAGCCTGGTATCGGCGTCATGCCGCCTACCATGGGCCCATGAGTCGTCAACCGGGTGATTCGCGCCCTGGTCGCTCCGATCGCTCCTCCAACCCGCTCTCACCCGACCGCAATTGGCGGATGTTGGCAATTGTGCTGGGCGCCCTGATCGTGATCGCCTTTCTCGTGTCCAATCCGTTCTCCACGGCGACGTCGAAGCCTCAGTCCTTCAGCGACTTTTCGACCGCCCTGAACAACAACAACGTGGCCTCGGCCACCGTCAACAACGACACCGGCAAGATCACCTATACGACCAACCAGGGCGTCAAATACACCGTGACCGGCCCGCACCCGCTCCCCGACAGCGTCGCCCAGGAGTTGCGGACCAACGTCAAGAGCAACCTCAACTTCAGCAACACCACCAGCAGCTGGGTGGCGTCCCTCCTGCCGTTCCTGCTCTACGGCGCCATCATCGTCGGGTTTTTCATCTGGATGAGCCGTCGCGCCCAGGGTCAGATGACCGGCATCATGTCGATCGGGCGGTCCAAGGCCAAGGTGTACACCACCGAGCGACCGCGGACCACCTTCTCCGACGTGGCCGGCTACAGCGGGGTCAAGCTCGAGATACGCGAGGTCGTCGACTTCCTGCGGTCGGCCAACCGGTTCAAGGAGATCGGCGCCCGGATCCCGAAAGGCGTGCTGCTGGTCGGGCCGCCCGGTACCGGCAAGACCCTCCTCGCCCGGGCGGTTGCCGGTGAGGCGGGGGTCCCGTTCCTGTCGGTCACCGGCTCGGACTTCAGGGAGATGTTCGTGGGAGTCGGGGCTTCCCGGGTGCGCGACCTGTTCCAGACGGCCCGCAAGCAGGCACCGGCGATCATCTTCGTGGACGAGATCGACTCCATCGGCCGCAAGCGCGGCGCCGGCCTCGGGGGCGGCCACGACGAGCGGGAGCAGACCCTCAACCAGATGCTGGCCGAGATGGACGGCTTCGAGACGACCGAGGGCATCGTGATGATGGCGGCGACCAACCGGCCCGACATCCTCGACCCCGCCCTGCTGCGCCCCGGCCGCTTCGACCGTCAGATCGTGGTTCCCCTCCCCGACCTCGAGGAGCGCCTCCCCATCCTCCAGGTGCACGCCAAGGACAAGCGCATGGCGGCCGACGTCGACCTGAAGCTGGTCGCACGGGGCACGCCGGGAATGAGCGGCGCCGACCTGTCCAACCTGGTCAACGAGGCCGCCCTCCACGCCGTGCGGCGCAATGCCGACTCGGTCCACATGATCGACTTCGAGGCGGCACGCGACCGCGTGCTGATGGGTCAGCGGCGCGAGTCCACCGTGCTCTCCGACAAGGAGAAGACGGCCACCGCCTACCACGAGGGCGGCCACGCCGTGCTGGCCTACGTCCTGCCCGACGCCGACCCGGTGCACAAGGTCACCATCCTCCCCACCGGCATGGCCCTGGGCGTCACCCAGCAGTTGCCCGTCGAGGAGCGCCACGCCCTGTCCCGGGAGTACGTCGAGGACACCCTCTGCGTCATGATGGGTGGCCGCTGCGCCGAGCAGACGATGCTCGGCAGCCTGTCGACGGGCGCCAGCAACGACCTGCAGCGGGCCACCGAACTGGCCCGCAAGATGGTCCGGGAGTGGGGCATGAGCGAACGGGTCGGGCCCATGGCCTGGGGATCCGAAGGCGCCGTGTTCCTGGGCGAGGACCTCATGCACACCCGGGACTACAGCGACGTCACCTCGCGGGTCATCGACGAGGAGGTCGAGCGCATCCTGCGGGAGCAGGAGAGCCGGGCCGTGCGCCTCCTCCGCGAGCACCGCGACGGCCTGGGCCTGGTCGCCCACGCACTCCTGGAAAAGGAGACCATCGACGGCGGCGAGGTGGGGCGCCTGGTGAACAACGCCTATGGCCGCCCGGTGCACGAGGAGTACACCGACGTGCCCCATTTCGCCGAACTGGTGGGTGACAACGGCCACGACCCGGAGGCCACGCCGGCCGAGGCCCCGGCCGGCACCCCGTCGCTGCCCTCCACCGCCTGGCAGCAGCGCTAGCCCTGGCGGCATCCCTCCGGGGTGCTCCCGGGATACCGGGCCTCGGCCACCGCGGCCCACAGGTCGGTGGCGGTCGGGGTGCTGACGAAGCTGGCCCGGACCACGCCATCGTGGTCGGCGACGACGATGGTGGGCGCCGCCTCGATGTTGTAGCGGCCGTGCAGGTCGGGGTGCTCCTGATAGGAGACGTCCTGCACCGCCACCTCGGCGCAGGCCAGAACGGCGGCCTTGGCGACCGCCGCCTCGCATCCGGCGCAGGTACGGGACGAGAACACGACCACCAGCCACGGGGCCTCGGGGCGTTCGAAGTCCGCCCGGTCCAACTGGGCGGGCACGGCCCACCGAGCCTGGGTCGGCGGCTCCGGCCGCCGCCGGCTGATGGCCCGGGCCACGACCGCCGCCACCGCGACCAGGGCGACGGCGACGATCAGGATCGACATGACGCCGCCATCATGGCGCAGCCCGGGGGCGAACGGCGCGGCTAGGCGGACAAGGGCACGGCAATGGATTCGTCCATGCCCGTCGCCTTGGCGGGCGCCACGTCGCGCTCCACCACCACCGGGGCGGGGGCGGCGACGACAAGCGGGCCGGCGAGGGCCGGGTTGGCGGTGGGCGTCGGCGTGGTCAGCAGGTAGCGGTGGCGGCCCGGGATCACGACCGCCCCCTGGCCGGGCAGGGGTCCCCGAAGCGACGAGATGGACACGGTGACCGGGGCCGACGCCGGGTTGTAGACCACCAGCGCGGCGCTGACGGAGTCGGTCGACGAGTCGCCAGGGAGGAGCCATCGGCCCGCGGCCATTCGGCTCCCGAGGACTGCGGTCACCCCCGTCGGGCTGGCCGGCGAGGTTGACAGGGCCAACCGGGCCGCCACCACCGGGGCCCCGCTGGTGACCCGCAGGGCAGCGGCGTGGCCCACCCCCTTGGGGATGCGGGACTCGGCGTTGGTCGTCACCACCGCCACCCCGTGCGGGTCGACGGAGAGCTGGATCGGGTCGGCGCCGCCTTGGTCCAGGTCGGGCTGCAAGGACACCTGGGCCTCGGCGGTGCCGGGGTTGTAGATCACGTACTGCTCGTTGGCGCCGTCGCCCGCCGCGCCGCTCGGCCACCACCACGCCGCGCCGGGGGCCGACGCCCCTCGCACCAGGGTCACCCCGGGAGGCCAGGGGGTGGTGCCGGGCGCCTGGTTGGCAACGGCGGCCGCGCTTTGGGACTGGACGGTTTGCGTCTCGAAGGCCGCGACCCGCCCGACGCGAAGGCTGACGGTGGTCGCGATGGCGGCCCGCAGGCGGAGGTGGCTGCCGAGGTCGAGGCCGACGACGCCGCGAGCGGGGACGACGATTCCCTGGAAGTCCTGGGGGCTCTCCTGGCCCTGCTCGGTGGTGAACGACAGGTCGGCGATAGCGTCGTCCGGGTAGGGGTTGACCAGCGAGATCGCGAGGGTGGCGCCCTCCTGAGTCGTGCCCGAAGGGAAGTACCACTGGTTGGCGCCGGTGGTGACGCAGGGCGTGCTGCTCGTTCCCGCGGTCCCGGTCACGACCTGCTCG
>DATARN010000051.1:0-6567 GCA_036264135.1 Acidimicrobiales bacterium | reverse complement strand
CGGGGCGCCGCCGGTGGTCGGGGTGGGCACGGCGGTGCTGGGCGGCGGCCCCTTGGTCGCCGGCGGCAGGGTGGTCGACGACGGGTGGCTGGTCGACGGAGGGGCGGTCACGGTGGTCGTGGTGGTCGACGGGGTGTTCACCACCGTCCCCACCGTCCAGGTGTCGCCCAGGGCGCCGGCCGAGCCGGCCGCCTGACCGCCGAACAGCACGAGGCGCTGCGGGCTGGGCGCCTCGGCCGCCCCGGCGCCGATGCGGGCCGGGGGGTTCAAGGTGGGCAGGAGGGAGAGGGGCAGGGAGCTGCTCCACGTGGTGCCGTTCCACAGCCAGGTGTCGCGCAGCGTGCCCCCGGCGCCGTTGCCTCCGAACAGCACCGCCGTCTGGGTGGCCGGGTCGAAGGCGAGGGCGGCGTCGTTGCGGGCCGGGGGCGAGGCGGCGGGGCTCTGCTGGCTCCACGCCGCGCCATTCCAGGTCCAGGTGTCGGCCTTGCTCTCCGACCCCGTCGTGCCGCCGAAGAGCACCACCACCCCGCGGGTGGCGTCATAGGTCACGGCGGCCGCGCTGCGGGCCGATGGGCCCGGGGCGGTGCCGCCGACCCAGTTCGTGCCGTTCCATGACCAGGTGTCGCCCAGCGAGGAACCGGGAGCGATCAGGCCACCGAAGAGCACGTCGGTGCCGGCCCCACTGTCGGAGGCCATCGAGGCGGCGTAGCGGGCCGGCGGGGAGGCCGCAGGGTTGAGGAGCGACCAGCCGGCGCCGTTCCAGGCCCAGGTGGCGGCGCTGACACTGCCGTCGGCGCCAATGCCGCCGAACAGCAGGATCTGCTGGCCGACCGGGTCGTAGGCCATGGCCGCCGACTCCAACGGCGGGGGGCTGACGGCCGGGGTCTGGGCCGCCCATGTCGTCCCGTTCCACGTCCACGTGTCCCCGAGGACCTGGGTGCCGGCCCGGCCGCCGAAGAGCACCACCGTGCCCGTGGCGGCATCCATCGCCATGGCAGGGTGGACCCGGGCCGTGGGTGAGGCGGCGGGGGCCAACTGGTTCCAGGTGAGCAGCGAGGCCGAGTCCCGGGGCGCCGCCGACGCCGGTCCGGCGACGGAGGCCAGGAGGGGGGCAACGATCAGCAGGGCGGCGAGCGCCGCGGCGACTGCTCGATGCCGGCTGCTGCGAAACGTCATGTGCACCTGCGGTGGCCGCCGCTCATCGAGTCTGACTTGGGAGAAGTGCCCGCAACATCGGGATGGGAATCCACGGTACCCGATCCCTGCTCATCCGGGCCGGCGGATACCGCCTTCGTCGGCGATCGCCCCGGCCACTTCGGCAGGCGACTGGACCACGACCGCGTCACCTCCGAACAGCTCCTTGGCCATGGCCAGCGCCTGGTCCGCGACGTCGGCCGGCCGGCCGACGAGTACCGCCAGCCGGCCCTTCTGCTGCGTTCGGCCGCCGGCAGCGGCGGCCGCCAGGGCAACCCCGTCGGTGCCACAAAGGACCACATCGATGCCGGCGGCGGTCAAGGCGGCGGCCACATCGACCTGGTAGCAAACCGCGGGCCGGCCCATCCGAAGATGTAACCACGCAGGGGATGCCAGGCTCATAGGCATGCGACTCCCTCCCCTCGCTCCCCGCCGACCGCACACCCTCGTCGCCCACGGCGACAAACGCCAGGACGACTGGTACTGGCTGCGGGACCCCGACGACCCCGAGGTGATCGCCTACCTCCGGGCCGAGAACGGGTACACCGAGGAGGCACTCGCCCCCCTCGAGCCGCTGCGGGACTCGCTGTTCGAGGAGATCAAGGGCCGCATCAAGCAGTCCGACGTCGGCGCACCCGCCCGGCGGGGACGGTGGTGGTACTACGGCCGAACCGTCGACGGCCAGCAGTACGCCGTGCACTGCCGGCGGGCGGACCCCGAGCGTCGGCTCACCGCCCCCGAGGTGCTGGCCCTGGCCGTCGAGGGCGCTCCTGGGGAGGAGATACTGCTGGATGAGAACGTCGCGGCCGGCGACTCGGAGTACTTCGCCCTCGGGGTGTTCGACATCAGCCCCTCCGACCGTTACCTCGCCTACGCCGTCGACCACACCGGCGGCGAGCGGTACACCCTGCGGGTCCGGGACCTCTCGACGGGAAGCGACCTGGCCGACGAGATCGCCGATGTCTATTACTCGTCGGCGTGGAGCGCCGACAGCCAGGTGCTTTTCTACACCCGGCCCGACGCCGCCCTGCGCCCGTGGCAGATCTGGCGGCACCGCATCGGCGCCCCGGCGGGGGAAGACCAGGTGGTGTTGGAGGAACCCGACGAGCGGTTCTTCGTCGGGGTGGGCAACACCCGCAGCGAGCGGTTCATCGTCGTCTCTTCCTCCAGCAAGGTGACGTCGGAGGACCACGTGATCGACGCCGCCCGGCCCGAGGATCCGCCCCGGCTGATCGAAGGGCGCCGCCAAGGCGTCGAGTACAGCATCGAGCACGCCGTGCTCCCCGGCGAGGGTGACGTGTTCCTGATCCTCACCAACGACGCCGGGGCGGAGAACTTCGCGGTCATGAAGGCGCCGGCGGCCACCCCGGGACGCGACCACTGGGAGGCGATGATCCCCCACCGTCCCGAGGTGCGCCTCACCGACGTCGACGCCTTCGCCCACCACGTCACCATCTGGGAACGGGAGCAGGGCCTGGAGCGCATTCGGGTCCTCGGGCTGGCGGCCGGGACCGATTTCGTCATCGACCAGCCCGAGCCCGTATACAGCCTGGGCGGCGGGGCCAACCTCGAGTGGGAGGCGACGACGCTGCGCTTCGGGTACACCTCGCTGGTCACGCCGTCGTCGAGCGTCGAGTACGACATGGACACCCGCCAGCGTCTCGTCGTCAAGCAGCAGGAAGTGCTGGGCGGCTACCAGCCGGAGCGCTTCCACACCGAGCGACTGTGGGCCACCGCCCCCGACGGCGTGGCGGTGCCCATCTCGCTGGTGATGCGCAACGATCTGCCCCGCGACGGCTCGAACCCGTGCCTGCTCTACGGCTACGGCGCCTACGAGATTTCGATCGACCCCACCTTCTCCTCGTCCCGCCTCAGCCTGCTGGAACGGGGCTTCCTGTTCGCCATCGCCCATGTCCGCGGTGGCGGCGAGCTCGGCCGGGGGTGGTACGAGGACGGGAAGATGCTCCGCAAGGGCAATACCTTCACCGACTTCCTCGCCTGCGCCGAGCACCTGATCGCCGGCCGGTACACCGCCCCGGATCGTCTCGTCATCCGGGGCGGCAGCGCCGGCGGCCTGCTGATGGGGGCGGTAACCAACATGCGGCCCGACCTGTGGCAGGCCGTGGTCGCCGAGGTGCCCTTCGTCGACGTCCTCACGACCATGCTCGACCCGACGCTGCCCCTCACTCCCACCGAATGGGAGGAGTGGGGCAACCCCATCGAGGATCCCGAGGTGTATCGCTACATGAAGTCCTACTCGCCCTACGACAACCTCGAACCGGCGGCGCTGCCGATGATGTACGTCACCGCCGGTCTGAACGATCCCCGTGTCGGCTTCTGGGAGCCCGCCAAGTGGGTGGCCAAGCAGCGGGCGATACGCGCCGACGACCATCTCGTGGTCCTGAAGACGGAGATGGACGCCGGCCACGGGGGTCCGTCGGGGCGGTACGACGCCTGGAAGGACGAAGCCCAGGTGCAGGCCTTCATCCTGTCCGCGGTGGGACTGGCGCCCGCGGCGCAGGCGCCGGCGGTGGAGGGATCCGCCAGCGCCGGTGCCGCCGCGGCGCCCGGAGCCGCCTAGCGCAGATCGATGATCTCGGGCACGGTCTGCTCGTCGGGGGTGGCCTGCCGGGCGCCGGCGATCACCTCGGTGATCTCGTCGCCGACCAGCTCGTCGCGTTCGAGGAGGGCGTCGCGCAACGCCTCGACGGTGCCCAGGTTGTCCGCCAGCAACGTCCTGACCTTGGCCCGGGCGTCGTCGAGGATCTTCTCGACCGCCTCGCGACCGGAGTCAGTGGACAGCACCTTGGCCACGATGTTGGCCCCGCCGGCCATCGACATGGCGTCCAGCGACACCAGGGAGCCGGCCATGCCGAGGGAACCGACCATCTGGGCGGCGGCGGAGGTGGCGGCCTGGAGGTCGCCGGCCACACCGGTACTGGTTTCTCCGAAGAACAGTTCCTCGGCCACCAGGCCGCCGAAGGCGATCTGGATCAGCGCCAGGATCTCGGTCCTGGTCGACGTCCACCGCTCTTCGGTTTCGGAGTGGGCCAGTAGTCCGAGGGCTTCCTTGCGCTTGATGACCGACAGCACCTCGAGCTTGCGGCCCGCCCCCACCAGGTAGGCGACGGTGGCGTGGCCCGATTCGTGGGTGGCGATGGTGCGCCGTTCCGCCTCGGTGTAGGCGACCGGCTGGGCCAGGCCGATTTCCTCGGTCATCTTGGCCTTCTGGATGTCCTCCCAGTTGAGCCGCTCGGCGCCGCGGCGCAGGGCCCACACCAGCGCCTCGTCGAAGAGGTGCTCGATCATGACCGGCGAGTAGCCGAGGGTCATGGCGGCCAGGGTGTCCCGCCGGGTGGGGTCGTCGAGGGCGGGATCGTGCGCCTTCTTCAGCAGGTAGTAGTCGATGATCTCCCGTCGCCCCGCCCGGGACGGCAAGTCGAAATAGATGGACCGGTCGAACCGACCGGGGCGCAGCAGGGCCGGGTCGAGGTCGGCGGCCCGGTTGGTCGCGCCGATGATGAGAACGTTGGCGTGCAGGGCACGCGGCTTGCGGATCCGCCGGCTGCTCGGCAGGAAGCGGTTGATCAGGTCCACCACGCCGCCGACCAGGCGGACGCTGGACGGCGCCTGGTCGAAGGACTGCAGCTGGATCAGCAGCTCGTTGACGACGCCGGAGATGCCCTCCCGCCCCTGCCCGCCGCCCATGCCGCTGCGGGCCGCGCCGATGGCGTCGATCTCCTCGATGAAGCCGATCGCCCCGCCCTCCCGGCGGGCTGCTGCCCGCAGCGCCTTGAAGTAGGACCGGATCTTGCGGTTGGTCTGGCCGTAGTACATCGACTGGAACGCCGACGACGACACGAAGAGGAACGGCACGCCCGCTTCCTTGGCCATGGCCTTGGCCAAGTACGTCTTGCCCGTGCCCGGCGGTCCCTCGAACAGGATCGCCCGGCGTGGGGTCCCCCCCATGCGCTCCTTGAAGGTCTTGTAGGCCAGGAAGAGATTGAGGGACTTGACGACCTCCTCGACGACCACGCTGGCGCCCTTCACGTCGTCGAAGGAGACGTCGATCTCATCGGGCCGGAACAGCACGTGCGGCGAGCGGCCGGCGCCGGCCATGGGAACGATGATGACCGCGGCCAGCAGGAACACCATGAGGAAGGCGGGGGCGTAGCTCCCCAGTCCGGCGGGCAGATGGGGAAAGCCGAAGCCGACGGGATGGCCGCTCAGATCGCGAACACCGACGAAGGCGGTGGCCAGACCCAGGAGGAGAACGATGCGACGGAGTCGAAGCTGGCGGGCCCGCTCACGGGCGACGACAACATCGACGGTTGCAGAACGCAGAACCTGCGACTGTCCGAGAGATGTGAGTTCCATGTGCAATTCTACGCACTCGTTTTCCCAGTTCAAGGGGGTCGGGGCCCCTTATCCTCAGGAATCACATGTTCTTTCTGGTC
The DNA here is from genome assembly GCA_036264135.1 of Acidimicrobiales bacterium. Taxonomy (GTDB): domain Bacteria; phylum Actinomycetota; class Acidimicrobiia; order Acidimicrobiales; family Palsa-688; genus DATARN01. The sequence continues at coordinate 916 of DATARN010000051.1, read as the reverse complement.
CCGCGGATCGCGGTCCTCCTTATTGTGTGCTTTTCTCTCATCCTGCTCGTGCGAGCTCTGCGCCCGCGCTTCGGGCGCCGGCGCCGGGTCACACCCCGGCCCCCTTTTCCCCTCCTCCCCGCCGCCGTCATGCAAGGCGCCGACCGGACCTGGGTCGTGTTCACCAAGGGAGACCGCCCGGAGATCGCCGAGCGCCTGCGGCGCGCCGAGCCGGCCTCCCAGGTGACCGAGATCGACACCCGGGTCGAACCCCGGCTGGCCGAGGCGTTCCGGATCCGCCAGGTCCCGGCCCTGCTGCTGGCCAACCGCTACGGCCAGATCGAAGCCCAGCTGGTGGGGGCGGACGCGGTCGAGTCGGCGCTGTTCTAGGAGTCGAAGCGCCCGTAGCCGCCGCGGTAGGCGAGAAGGGGCCGTCCCCGCGTCGCCGCCTGCAGGTCGACCACCCGGCCCACGACGATGTAGTGGTCGCCGGCGTCGTAGGTCGCCTCGATGCGGCAGTCCACCCAGGCCAGCACGTCGGCCAGGATCGGCGAACCGGTCTCCGCCGACCGCCATCCGACGCCCCGGAACTTGTCGGCCCCGGAGGTGGCGAAGACCCGGCTCAGCGCCTCCTGCTCCTCGGTCAGGACGTTGGCGCAGAACGCCCCCGACCGGGCGATGCGCTGCCAGCTGGCGGAGCGCTTGGCCGGGCAGAAGGCGACCAGCGGCGGATCGAGCGACAGGCTCACGAACGACTGGCAGGTCAGGCCGGCGGGCTTGCTCTCGTACAGCCCGGTGACGATCGCGATCCCGGTGGCGAAGTGGCCCAGCACGGAACGGAAGTGGGCGTTGTCGAGGGTCGGGGCCCCCGCCGCCAGGAGGTCGTCGGTCCCGGGCTCGGCCGCGCCGTCCTCCCCGGGTAGGGGTTCGTCGCCAG
>DATARN010000232.1:0-8383 GCA_036264135.1 Acidimicrobiales bacterium | reverse complement strand
CCGGGCCGGGATGGTTTCGGCCGGCCAGGAGTAGCCTGCCGGTCATGAGCAAGGTGTTGAAACGGGCGTTGTTCGGGGCGGCCCTCGGTGCGGGCGCCGCTGCCGTCGAGGCGTACAGCAAGGACCGGCCGATCCAGGAGTTGTCGCGCAACGCCGCCCGGTGGGGCGGCGCCGGCGCCCTGGCCGGCGCCGGCCTGGGGGCCCTGGGGGGCCGGGGCGGCAAGACGGCGGGTAAGAAAGCCGGCAAGAAGGCCGGGAAGAAGGCCGGAAAGCAGGCGGCGGGGAAGCAGGCGGCCAAGAAGGCGGTGAAGTCCCTGGCGCTGGCCGAGGCGGCGGCCGCGGCCAAGCGGGCCGCCCAGAAGGCCCAGGAGGCCAGCGGGGAGCAGCGAGAGGCGGCCCGGGAGGCCATTGAGCAGGCCAGTCAGCGGGCCCGGAAGCTGAGCCGGCGCCAGCGCAAAGCGGCGGAGCAGGCCGTGCAGGCGGCCCTCAAGACGGCCGAGGCGGCCGCGCGGGTGGCCAGCCGGCGGGCGGCGCAAGCCGTCGCCGCCACGGGGTCGTCGGTCGCCGAAGCCATCGAGGAAGCCGCCCAGGAGTTCGCGGCCCGCATCGAGCGCATCGCCGCCTGACCAGCGGCATCCCGACGGCGAGGACGCACGGCATGGATCTCGGCGATGCCCTGGCCTGGCTCGACTCCCACCAGAACCTGGAGCGGATGCTGGCCGACACCAACCGGCCGCCTCCCGACCTCGGGCGGATGCGCCGGCTCATGGACATCCTCGGCGACCCCCAGCGTGACTATCCCGTCATCCACCTGACGGGCACCAACGGGAAGACGTCCACCGCCCGTGCCCTCACCACCATCTTGATGTCCAAGGGCCTCACCGTCGGCACCTTCACCAGCCCGCACCTGGAGCGGGTCAACGAGCGGCTCATGTTCAACGGCCAAGCGGTGACCGACGCCGAGCTGGCCGCCCTCCTCTCCGACCTCGCCCTTATCGAACAGATGCTGGACATCGAGGACCACCCGGAGAACCGCCCGACCTGGTTCGAGCTGCTGGCTGCCGCCGCCTTCCGGTGGTTCGCCGAGCGACCGGTCGACGTGGGCGTCATCGAGGTGGGCCTCGGCGGGCGATGGGACGCCACCAACGTGGCCGACGGTCAGGTGGCGGTCGTGACCAACGTGGCCCTCGATCACGTCGAGTTTCTCGGTCCAACCGTGGTCGACATCGCACGGGAAAAGGCGGGGATCATCAAACCCACCAGCACGGCCGTGCTGTCCGAGACCCGGCCGGAGCTGGTCGCCATCTTCGAGGCCCAGCAGCCCGAGCGGACACTCCTGCGCCAACGGGACTTCGAGATTGAGAGCAACGACCTGGCGGTGGGCGGCCGGCTGCTGAGCCTGCGCACCCCGGCCGCCCAGTATGACGACGTGTTTCTCGCCCTTCACGGCCGCCATCAGGCGTACAACTTCCTCGACGCCGTCGTGGCCGCCGAAGCGTTCTTCGACGCTCCCGTCGAGGCAAATCTGCTGGCCGAGGCGGCGGCCACGGTCCGCTCACCGGGCCGTCTCGAGGTCGTCAGCCGCCGGCCCCTCATCGTGCTCGACGGGGCCAAGAACATCCCCGGCGCCGAGGCCATGGCGCAGGCGGTCGACGAGGAGTTCAGCCACGCCCGGTCCCGAGTCATGGTGGTGGGGATGCTGCGGGGCAAGGATCCCGGCGAGATGCTCCAGGCCCTCGGCGCGCCCAAGGCCCGGTACGTCGTCACCTGCCCGCCGCCTAGCCCCCGGGCTCAGCCGGCGGACGTGGTGGCCAAGGCGGCCCTGCTCCTCGGGGTGGAGGCCGAGCCGGCGGCGACGGTGGCCGACGCCCTGGACAAGGCGCGGGCGATGGCCGCCGACGACGATCTCATCCTGGTGACCGGTTCGCTGTACGTGGTGGGCGCGGCGCGCGCCGCCATCCACCCACCGGGGTAGCCTGCCCGGCAGACATGGGACGAACACTGGTCATCTGCAAACCCGACGCGGTCGAGCGTGGTCTGTGCGGCGAAATCATCGGCCGGCTGGAGCGCAAGGGACTACGGCTGACCGCGGCCGAGTTGCGCCACATCGACGCCACCACCGCCAAGCGGCACTACGAGGAGCACGCCGGCAAGCATTTCTTCGAGGAGCTGGTGACGTTCATCACCCGCTCGCCGCTCATGGCGATGGTCGTCGAGGGACCCGAGGACACCTGGGAGATCGTCCGGCTGATCACCGGTGCCACCAACCCGGCCAAGGCGGCGCCGGGGACCATCCGGGGCGACCTGGCCGACGAATCGCCCGAGAACCTCATTCACGCCTCGGACGGACCCGAGTCGGCGGAGCGGGAGATCGCCCTGTGGTTTCCCGAACTCGGGGCCCCGGTCGGGCCGGGGCCGGAAAAAAACGGCGGATCATAGTGTCGGGATGCCCCGGCATTGGTGGATCCGGCTTGTTACCAGGGCAAATACCACCTAGCCTGGCCGCTTGACCTCCGATCCTGGGAGGAGGCGCCACTTGTCCGAAAGCTCCTTCACCTCACTTTTCGGCCGCGACATGGCCGTTGATCTCGGTACTGCCAACACGTTGGTGTACGTGCGCGGGCGCGGCATCGTGCTCAATGAGCCGTCGGTGGTGGCGGTCAACATCAAGGATGACCGGCCCTTGGCGGTGGGGGCGGAGGCCAAGCGGATGATCGGGCGGACCCCGAGCCACATTCAGGCCATCCGGCCGTTGCGCGACGGGGTCATCGCCAACTTTGACATCTGCGAGAAGATGCTGGCCTACTTCATCCGCCGGGTCCACGGACCCCGGAAGTTCGCCAAGCCCCGCATGGTCATCTGCGTGCCGTCGGGCATCACCGGCGTCGAGCAGCGCGCCGTCATGGAGGCGGCGGAGTCGGCGGGGGCCCGCAAGCCGGCGTACATCATCGAGGAGCCGATGGCGGCCGCCATCGGTGCCGGCCTGCCGGTGCACGAGCCGACGGGCAACATGGTCGTCGATATCGGCGGCGGGACGACGGAGGTGGCCGTCATTTCCCTGGGCGGCATCGTCACCTCCCAGTCGGTGCGCATCGGGGGCGACGAGCTCGACGAAGGCATCATCGCCTTCATCAAGAAGGAGTACAGCCTGGCGCTCGGGGAGCGCACCGCCGAGGAGATCAAGATCGCTCTCGGGTCGGCCTGCCCGCTCGAGGAGGAGCTGCACGCCGAGATCCGCGGCCGCGACCTGATCACCGGGCTGCCCAAGACGATCGTGACGACCACCGAGGAGATCCGCGAGGCCATCGAGGAGCCGGTGTCGGCCATCGTGGACGCGGTGAAGATCACCTTGGACAAGACGCCGCCCGAGTTGGCCGCCGACATCATGGAGCAGGGCATCGTGCTCACCGGGGGCGGAGCGTTGCTGCACGGCCTGGACGCCCGGCTGTCGGCGGAGACCGGCATGCCGATCATCATCGCCAACAACCCCCTGCTGTCGGTGGTGGTGGGCAGCGGCCAGTGCCTGGAGGAGTTCGAGGCTCTAAAGCAGGTCCTCATTTCCTCCCAGGGTCACTAATCCTGCCTCGGCGCTGACGGGCTGTGGCTGTCTACCGTCGGAGTTCCCGACCGCGCTTCGTCCTACTCCTCCTGGTCCTGACGGCGATCACGCTGGTCACGGTGGACACCCGGGGCAGCGGTGGCGGCATCACCGGCAGCGTCCGCGCCGGCGCCCACGACGTGTTCGCCCCTGTCCAGTCGGCCACGCACGCCGTGCTCCGCCCGATCGGCGACTTCTTCACCGGCGCCTTGCGGTACGGCTCGTTGAAGAAGGAGAACTCGCAGCTGCGCGACCAGCTGGCCCAGGCGAGAGGGCAGGCGTTGCAGGCATCGGACGCCCAGCGCCAGCTGCAGATCATCGCCGAGCAGAACCAGTTGCCGTTCGTCGGCAGCATCCCCACCGTGACGGCCCAGGTGATCGACACTTCATCGTCCAACTTCGAGATGTCCATCCAGATCAACCGGGGGACGGCCAACGGGATCGCGGTCAGCATGCCCGTCGTCACCGGCGGGGGGCTCGTCGGCCGGGTGGCGCAGGTGTCGGCCCACCGGGCGACGGTGCTGCTGCTCACCGACCCCACCTTCAGCGTCGGCCTCCGCCTCACCACCAACGGAGCGGTGTTCGTGGCCGACGGCCAGGGTCAGGGCAAACCGCTGACCCTTGAGCTGGTCGATGCCAACACCAAGGTCAACGTGGGCGACAAGCTGGTGACCAGTGGGCTCAACCTGGCGGAGTATCCGAAGGACATACCGGTCGCCACGGTGAGGACCGTCCAATCCCAGCCGGGCCAGCTGCAGCAGCAGGTGACGATCACCCCGACCGCCGACCTCTCCCGCCTGGAGTACGTCCGCGTGCTGCAGTGGTCGCCGCAATCGTGACCGCCAGCGCCGCCGGGCGCCTGGACCGCCCGCCGAGCGCGCCGGCGGGCCGCCGGCGGCGATGAGCCCCGAGGTCGCCGCCCGCATCCGCCTGGCGGGGCTGCTGGTCCTCGCCCTGCTGCTGCAGACGACGGTCGTGCCCGATGTCCGGGTCCTCGGGACCTGCGCCGACCTGATGCTGCTGTGCACCGTCTGCGCTGCCCTCGTCGGTGGCCCGGAGCTGGGCGGCCTGGTCGGTTTCATCGCCGGCCTGATGACCGACCTGTTCCTGACGACCACCCCGCTGGGCTTGACCGCCCTCGTGTTCAGCGTGATCGGCTACGCCGTGGGCTCGATCCGCCGCACCATGCTCCAGGAAGGGTGGCTGCTGGCGCCGGCGACCGCCTTCGTGGCCAGCTCGGCCGGCGTGGTGCTCTTCGTGGTCGCCGGCGTCATGGTGGGACAGTCGCAGCTGACCCGGATGGGGCCGGTCGGGATCGCCAAGACGGCGATGCTGGTCGGGTTGATGAACGCCGTCATCGCCGCCCCGGTCTGCCGGCTGATCGGCTGGGCCGCGGCCGGCACCCGACGGGCGCCCGAGGCCAGCGCCGAGATCTCCTCCATCGCCGCCCGGCACTCGCCCCGGCGGCTGCGATGAGCAGCCAGGCGGAGACGCCGTCGGCCCAGGTCCGCCTCACCGTGTTGGCGGTGGTGATCGTGTGTCTGTTCGCGGCCCTCTTTGCCCGACTCTGGTTCCTCCAGGTGATCAACGAACCGAAGGCCCAAGCGGCGGCCCAGGACAACTCGGTCAGGATCGTCTACACCCCGGCGCCGCGGGGCCGGATCCTCGACCGCAACGGCCAGGTGCTGGTCGACAACACCGTTTCTGAGGTGGTGACCCTGAGCCGGGTTACGGCTAAGGCCGAGCCGGACATCATCAGCCGGCTGGCGCTGCTCCTGAACGTCTCCAACGACGAACTGCTGCAGAAGGTCAACGACCCGCGGTACAGCCCGTACGTCCCGGTGCCGCTGGCGGTCAACGTGCAGCCGCCCATCGTCGTCTACCTGCGGGAACACCAGTCGGAGTTCCCCGGCGTCCAGGTCCTGGCGGTGGCCGAGCGCTACTACCCCTACGGCACGGTGGCCGCCAACATCATCGGCTACGTGGGCCAGATCAGCGGCCAGGAGCTAACCGCCACCCGTAAACGGCAGGGCTACCAACCCGACGACCAGATCGGCAAGACCGGAGTCGAGGCGGCGTACGAGGACGCCCTGCGGGGACAGCCGGGCGTCACCAAGCTCCAGGTCGATTCCAAGGGCCGGGTGCTCGGGACGCTGGCGTCGCAGCCGCCGGTCCAGGGGCGCGACGTCTGGCTGACGGTCGACATCAACGTCCAGAAGCTGGCCGAGGAATCCCTCAACCAGGGGCTGATCGCCACCCGCCTCAACAGCGACCGGGGATCGGGTGGTCCGGGCCACCCCTTCGCCGCCCCGGGCGGGGCGGCGGTGGTGATGAACCCCCAGGACGGCTCGGTCCTGGCCCTGGCCAGCAACCCGACCTACAACCCGCAGGACTTCGTGGGCGGCATCAGCCAGGCGAAGTTCACCCAGTACCTGAACGACCCGGGGCACCCGCTGAACGACCGTTCCATCCAGGGCCTCTACGCCCCCGGGTCGACCTTCAAGCTGGTGACCGCCGTCGCCGGCCTGCAGTCGGGCATCATCAACCCCACCCAGTACTTCAACGACCGGGGGTTCCTGCAGCTGGGCAAGATCAACTGCGCCGGCAAGCTGGCCGCCCAGGGCTGCTTCTACAACGACAACCACCTGGTCTTCGGGCAGGTCAACCTGAGCCGGGCCATCACCGTGTCCAGCGACGCCTTCTTCTACCAGATCGGCGCCACCTTCTGGAATGACCGGTCGAAGTACGGCGCCGACGGGCTGCAGGGCGTGGCCCGCCAGCTGGGCTTCGGCTCCACGACCGGCATCCCCCTCCCCAACGAGGTGGCGGGGCGGATCCCCGACCAGGCCAGCCGGGCCAAGGAGCACGCCCAGTACCCCAACGTGTATCCGACCAAGGACTGGTTCACCGGCGACAACGTCAACACCTCGATCGGCCAGGGCGAGGTCGCCGTCACCCCGTTGCAGCTGGCCAACGCCTACGCCACCTTCGCTAACGGCGGCACGGTCTGGACGCCGCAGATCGCCAGCAAGATCACCGACCAGCACGGCAAGGTCCTGCAGACCCTGCAGTCGATCGGTCGGGGCCACGTTGCCATCCAGCCGGACTGGCGCGACGCCATGCTGACCGGCTTCGAAGGGGTGGTGGCCAGCGGCGACGGGACGGCCCACGCCGCCTTCACCGGCTTCCCCCTCACCCAGTTCCCGGTGGCCGGCAAGACGGGCACCGCCCAGGTCCAGGGCAAGGACCCGACCTCGGTCTTCGCCTCCTTCGCCCCGGCCAACAACCCGCAGTTCGTGGTGGACGCGGTGATGGAGGAATCGGGCTACGGTGCCGACGCCGCCGCCCCGGTCGTGCGGCGCATCTACGACGGGTTGTTCAACCTGACCCCGGGCCAGGTCGTGATCGGCCTCGGCGGCAAGGACTAGCGGGAAGGAGCGGAAGGACAGATGGCCACACTCACCGTTCCCCGCCGCAGCGCCGGTATCTCGGGGTCGTCCCGCCGGACGCCGGCCGCCGCCTGGCGCCACGTGGATCTCGGCCTGGCCGTGGCGACGATCGGCGTGGCCCTCTTCGGGCTGCTCATGATCTACAGCGCCACCCGGGACAAGCTCATCGCCCAGGGCCTCGACCCGGGCTACTACCTGAAGCGCCAGTCGGCCTTCGTGGTCGTCGGGATCGTGGCCATGGCGGTCGTCGCGTCCGTCGACTACCGGCGGCTGCGGGACTTCGCCCCGGTGCTGTACGTCGGCAGCGTCTTCGCCCTGTTGGCGATCCTGTCGCCGCTCGGCAAGCGCAGCAAGGGCGCCCAGGCCTGGTTCCAGGTCGGGGCGTACCAGCTGGAGCCGTCCGAGTTCGCCAAGATCGCCCTCATCGTCGCCCTGGCGGGAATACTGGCCAGCTACCGGGGCCGGCTCGGCAGCCGCGAGCTGCTGATCGTGCTCGGCCTGTCGGCGGTGCCCTTCGCCCTGATCTACAAGCAGCCCGACCTGGGCACCGCCATGGTGCTGAGCGCCATCCTGTTCGGGGTGCTGCTGGTGGCCGGCGTCCAGACCCGCCACCTGGCCGTGCTGGCCGTCATCGGCCTGGTGGGCGTGACGCTGGTCATCCATTTCGGGGCGCTGAAGAAGTACCAGCGCGACCGGCTGACGGCCTTCCTCGACTCCAGCAGCAACGTGCAGGCCACCTACAACCTGAACCAGTCCAAGATCGCCATCAGCTCGGGCGGCGTCGGCGGCAAGGGCCTGTTCAAGGGCACCCAGACCAACCTCTCCTACGTGCCGGAGCAGCAGACCGACTTCATCTTCACCGCCGTCGGCGAGCAGCTGGGCCTCGTCGGCTCCGCCCTCCTGCTCAGCCTGTTCGTGCTCATGGTGTGGCGGACGTGGCGAGCGGCCACCACCGCCAGGGACGCCACCGGCACGCTGATCTGCGTCGGCGTGCTGGCCATGCTGGTCTTCCAGATCTTCGAGAACGTGGGGATGACGATGGGCATCATGCCCATCGCCGGCATCCCCCTGCCATTCATGAGCTACGGCGGGTCGGCCATCGTGGCGTCGTTCTGCGCCATCGGCCTCGTCCTCAACGTCCAGATGCGCCGCTACAGCTGATCCGAGAGGGGGGTGGTCACGCATTTTGGGCGTGTACACCCCAAAATCCGTGACACCCCCCCTCGAAGGGGCCCCCTGAGGCCGGGGGAGAGCAGGCCGCTACACTGGGGCGGGAGATGACAACAAGTCTCTGGCCTCGTATCGAGCCCCTCTTGGCGCACGTGCAGAAGCCGGC
>DATARN010000225.1:0-10071 GCA_036264135.1 Acidimicrobiales bacterium | reverse complement strand
GTCGGAGGTACCCGTATGGTCGGCATGGAGATGGACACCCCCGGCGGCGTAATGCAGATGTGGTTTGCCGGCGAGTACCGCGAGGTCGTCGCCGACCGCCGTCTCGTCTACACCGAATCAATCGCGGACCGCGACGGCAACGTGGTCCCGCCCTCTGCCATCGGCATGCCCGAAGGGCATCCCACCACGACCGAAGTCACGGTAGAACTTCACTCCGAAGGTGATCGGACCAGGATGGTGCTGACCCACGCCGGGATAGCCGAGGACTCTCCCGGAGCCACCGGCTGGACGATGGCCTTCAACAAGCTCGCCGCCTACATCGTCTCCGGCCACGCCCTTACCTGATTTACCGCCGCCCCCTACTGTCGACTCGTGGATCTCAGCGACCAGGTCGCCGCGGCCGCCCAGAAGTGGCTCGCTTGTCTCGACGAGGCGCAGCAGCAGGGCGCCCGGCTGGCCTTCGACGACGATGACCGCCGGCGCTGGGTGTACTGGCCCGCGCCGCGCCAGGGCGTGCGGCTCGGCGATCTGGACCGGGCGGCGCAGAAGGGGGCCCACCGCCTGCTGGCCAGCCTGCTGCCCGTGCCGGCCTACGCCCGCGCCGTCACGATCATGGCCCTCGACGAGGTGCTCGACCGTCTGGAGGGCTTCCGCAGCGACCGCCGCAACCACGGGGATTACTGGCTGACCATATTCGGACAGCCGGCATCGGATCTGTGGGGCGTCCGCTTCGAAGGGCACCACATCTCCATCCACGCCACGTTCAGCGAAGGCCAGTGCCGCATCACGCCGCTGTTCCTCGGGGCCAACCCAGCCGTCGTCGCCGATGACGTGGACGCCGTCGCCGCCGTTGCGCCCCTCGCCCCCGAAGAGCAGCTCGGCTTCGAGCTGCTTCATTGCCTGCCTGCCGAGCAGCGCCTCGCGGCCGTCATCTCCGACGAGGCACCGGCCGACATCGTGACCCGCAACCTGCCCCGGCTGGACGACCGGACCGCTCCGGCGACCGGCGTGCCGCTCGCCGCCCTGCGGGGCGGGGCGGCGCTCGGCGCCGACGCCCTGCTCCGCGTGTACCTCGATCGCTTTCCTCACGGCTCGCTGCGGCCCGACCCCGAGGGCGCCACGTTCGCGTGGGCCGGAAGCCAGGAGCCGGGAGGGGGGCACTACTACCGAATTGCCGGCCCCCGCGTGCTGATCGAGCTCGACAACACCCAGAACGGTGCCAATCACGTGCACACGGTGGTGCGCGATCCGAGGAGCGACTTCGGCGAAGATCTGCTGGCCGCCCATTTGCGACACGACCACGGCTGACCCCACAGCGGTCGACGTCCATCCCGCGGCCTTCGGCCCCGACCAGTAGCGTCGGACCGCAACATGAAACCTGGAGCATCCGGCGGTTTTGTCGGACGGGCGGACGAGTTGGCGGCGCTGGAGGCATGGTTGGACCGCGCCGGCGAGGGCGCGCCCACGATCGGCTTGGTCGAAGGGCCGGCGGGCATCGGGAAGACGACGCTGGTACGCCGGTTCCTCGAGCGGTCTCGGCCGGCGCGCCTCCTGAAGGCGAGCGGGGCCGAGGAGGAACGGCTGCTGCCCTACGGAGTGCTCGGTCAGCTGGTGGGCACCCTCGGCGTGGAGTCCGATCCTTTCACGACCGGCGCCCGGCTCCTCGAGGTTCTGAGCGGCCTCGAGGACGACGGCCCGGTGGTGCTGCTGGTCGACGACGTCCAGTGGGCCGACGCGCCGTCCCTGGTGGCGCTCACCTTCGCCCTGCGTCGGCTCCAGGCCGACCCCGTGCTGACCCTGCTCGTCGCCCGGGACGAGCCGCCCGGCCTGGTTCCGGAGTCGCTGGTCCGGCTGGCCGGCGACTCCAGGTTGACCCTGGCCGGGCTGGACACGAGCGAGATCGCCCGGCTGGCGATGGAGCTGGAGGGCGCCCCCCTCGCCGTCACCGCGGCCCGCCGGCTGCGGGACCACACCGCCGGCAACCCCCTCCACGTCCGGGCCCTGCTCGACGAGTTGGGCCGCGAGGCGCTGCATCGGAGCCAGCTCCTGTTGCCGGCGCCCCGGTCGTTCTCGTCACTGGTGCACCGCCGGCTGGCGTCGTGTCCGCCCCCGACCCGGCAGCTGGTCGAGGCGTGCTCGGTGCTCGGCCTTCGTTGCCCGCTCGGGGTGGCGGCGCAGGTCGGCGATGTTGACGACTGCCATGCCGCGATCGACTCGGCCGTCGCTGCCCACCTCCTCGCCGTCGCCGACGCCGTCGCGGCACCCGACGCCACCTTTCCCCATCCCTTGGTGCGAGCGGCGGTATACCACCAGCTGAGCCCGGGCCGCCGGGCCCGCCTCCACACCCGGGCGGCGTCCGCCCTCACCGGCGCGGCGGCCCTCGACCACCGCATCGCCGCGGCCCTGGTGGCGGACGGGGAACTGGCGGCCGAGGTCAAGCGGCTGGCCCAAGCCGAAGCGGGCCACGGCGCCCTAGCGGCGGCCGGCGGCCACCTGCTGGCCTCGGCTCGCCTGACGCCCGACCCGGCGGTTCGCCAGGCCCGGTTGCTCGACGCCCTCGACGTCCTGCTCGACGCGGGGGCGCTGGTCGACGCGAAGCAGGTGAGCGCCGAGATAGAGGCCGCCGCTCCCTCGGCCCGCCAGCGGTACCTGCTCGGCCGGCTGGCGTTCGTCGAGGGGCGTCACGCCGACGCCGAGGCCCGGCTGCTCGAGGCCTGGGCCCCCGAGACCGAGCCGGACCTGGCGGCCCACGTCGCCTCGTACCTGGCCTGGGTGTACAGCCTGCAAATGCGCCTCGACGACGTCATCGAGTGGGCGCGGCGCTCGATGGCGATGAGCGAAACGCCGCGCATCGGCGTGCCCCGGCTGAGCCTGGTGCTGTCGAGCCTCGGCCTGGCGGGCCGGTCCGACCAGGCGCTGGCCACGGTGGACGAGCTGCCCGGCGTGGCCGCCGACGGCGCCTTGACGCCGGGCCAGATGGAGCAGCTGGTCGGCCGGGGGCTGGTCCGGATGTGGACTGACGAGCTCGCCGGCGCGAGGGAGGACCTGGCCCGGGTCGTGGGCGAGCGGCCCCAGCCATCAGGCGTGCCGCTGGTCGCGCTCGGGTGGCTGACCGAGGCGGAGTTCCGGCTCGGCGAGTGGGACGACAGCGTCGCCCACGGGACGCTGGCCGTGTCGCTCGCGGCGGACTCCGACCAGGTCTGGATGTCGGCGTTCGTCAACACCATGGCGTCCCTCGCCCTCGCGGCCCGAGGCGAATGGCCCCGGGCCGTACGCCACGTCGCCGCGGCCCGCCAGGCGGCACAGGCGATCGGGGACCCGGCCAGCGCCGGGTACGCCGCCATGGCTGCCGTCCACTTGGCGTTCTGCCAGGGCGACCCTCCGGCGGTGGTGGCGGCGGTCGCCCCACTCATGGCCTCGCCGGGGTGGCGTCAGGTCCACGAGCCGGGTGTCATGGCCTGGCGGGAGCTGTTCGCCGAGGCGCTGGTCGCGCTGGGCCGACTGGACGAGGCGGCGCAGGTCCTGGACGGTGTCGACGCGCTGGCCGTGCCCCGGAGCCGCCGGTCGGTACTCACCCGGGTGGCCCGAGTCCGCGGTGCGCTGGCGGCGGCCAGGGGTGACCGGGACGGCGCCCGCACGGCGTTCGAGGCCGCCGTCTCGGGCGTGGCCACCCCGTTCGAGCGGGCCCTGGGCGAGGAGGCGTACGGGCGTTTCCTGCGCCGGGCGGGAGAGCGGCGGGCGGCGGCGTCCCGGCTCGAATCGGCCCTGTCCTGCCTTGCGGCATTGGGTGCCACGCCCTTTGTGGAGCGGGTCCAGACCGAACTGGCGGCGTGCGGCCTGTCACCGATGCGCCGGTCAGGTCGGGAAAAGGGACGGCTTACGCCTCAGGAGTTGGCGGTGGCGCGTTTGGTCGGTACCGGGCGGACCAACCGGGAGGTGGCCACCCAGCTGGTCATCAGCGTCAAGACGGTCGAATACCACCTCGGAAACATCTACGCCAAGCTCGACCTGCGCACCCGGGCGCAGCTGGCGGCCCACCTGGCGGGACGGACCAGCAGCCTCGGGTAGCCGGCGTGGTGTCAGGCGACCACGGTGTGGGTCACCGGCGCCGACGTGCTGACGACGTAAGGCGTCGGCGAAGCACTCCGCCGTGGCGTCGGGGGCGGCGGTCCGACGTACCTGGCGGTCAGCGTGTGCGACCCGGCAGTGAGCGTCTCGGTGGTGAAGACCGCCACGCCGCTGCCGTCCAGGGTCGTATGCCCGAACACCTTGCCGTCAGCGACGAACACCACGATGCCGGAGGGCACTCCCCCGCCGGGAGCGACCGGCGCAACGACAGCCCTCAGTGTGACGGGCGTCCGCACGGCTGACGGGTTCGGGTCCGTGGTCAACGTGACGGTGGTGTGCGCCGGCTCAACCGTCTCGACCCGGGTCGCCGATGCGGCGGCGTAGCTCGGCGACCCGTTGTACGCCGCGGTGACCTGGTGGTCGACCAGCCCGGAGGGATCCGGGGCGGTCACCTCGTCGGTCGTCAAGGTCACGGTGCCGCCGGCGTCGAGGGTCAGAACACCGAGAAGGGTTGCCGGCGAGTGGCTGTGCGGGGGGCCGGCGTCGAAGAGCGTCACTGTCCCCGTGGGCACCGGAGATCCGGCAGTGACGGCGCTGACGGTCGCCGTGATCGTCACCGCCTGGCCCGTCACCGCTCGGCCCGGTGTGAGCGCCAGCGAGACGGCCGCCGGGGCCTTGGAATCGGTCGGTGCCGAGATCACCTGGGTGAGCGGCGCCGACGCGCTTCTGTTGTAGTCGCTGGGGACGGCGCTCGGTCCGCGACCGGAGGGGAGTGCCCCGGTGAACCGGGCGACCAGGACATGGCTGCCGGCGGTCAGGGCGTCGGTTTGCAGCGTCGCCACACCGTCTGGCCCGACGATGGCCCGACCCACCAAAACATGGTCGGACTCAAAGGCGACGGTCCCGACGGGCGTGCCGGCCGCCGGGGCCACCAGGGCGACGCTGGCGGTCAGGGTCAGGGGGCTGTGGACGGCGGCGGGGTTCGGGTTAGTCGACAACGTGACGGTGGTGTCCGCGGGATGAACCGACTCCACCTTCGCCCCCGACGACGGGTTGTACGTGGCTGACCCGTTGTACGTGGCGCGGATCTCGTGGTCGCCGGCGTCGAGTTGCCGGGTGGTCCAGCTGGCGCGGCCGTTGGCGTCGAGCGGGACGACGGCCAGGAGGATGTTGGCGGGGTGGTGGCTGTTGCCCCTGTCGAGGAGTGTCACCGAGCCGGTCGGCGTCGGCGAGCCGGCCACCGCCGGGCTCACCTGGACCGAAACCGTCACGGCTTGCCCCAACACCGTCCCGCTCGGGGTCAGGCTGACGGCCACCGTCGTCGCCGGCTTCGGGTCGCCGGTCGAGGTGACGATCTCGGTGAGACTGGCGTCGCTGCGGTTGTAGGGCTCGGAGTTGGGCAGGACCCTGCCATTGGGGCCGGCGACGAAGGGGCCGAAGAAGGTCGCTTTGATGGCATGGCTGCCCGGTGGCAACTGGGTCGTGAACCGGGCCACGCCGGCGGCGTCGATTGCCACTGTGCCGATGACGACACCGTCCCGGCGGAAGGTCACGGTGCCGCTCAGAGGTCCCCCTCCGGGCGCGACGACCACCACCCGGGCGGTGAAGGTCACCGGCGTGTTGGCGGCAACCGGGTTCGGGTCGCTGGTGAGCGTCACGGCGGTGTCGGCGGGGTCTACCCGTTGGGTGAGGGTCCCTTGCGCCGAGGTGAAACCGGTCGAGCCGTTGTAGGTGGCGACGATGCGGCGCTCGCCGATGGCGAGGTCCGGCACCGTGAAGGACGCCGCCCCGCTGGCGTCGAGGGGCACGACGCCGAGGGTCCGGGCCGGTGCGGCGGTGCCCGCGATGCCGCGGTCGACGAACGTGACGGTGCCTGCCGGCGTTGGATCACCCGCCGTCTTGGATGCCACCGTGGCCGTGAACGTCACCGGCTGGCCGAACCGTGACGGATTGGGCCTCGAGGTCAGGTGGAGGGTCGTCGCTCCGGGAGTGGGGGCGACCGTGGTGGTGGTCGGGGCCACCGTGGTCGTGGTGGTCGAGGCCACTGTCGTCGACGTGGTCGTCGTGGGGGCGACCGTGGTCGTGGTGGTCGAAGCGACCGTGGTCGTGGTGGTCGGGGCCACCGTGGTCGTGGTCGGGGCCACCGTGGTCGTGGTCGTCGGGGCCACCGTGGTCGTGGTCGTCGGGGCCACCGTGGTGGAGGTGGTCGTCGGGGGCACCGTGGTGGAGGTGGTCGTGGGGGCGACCGTCGTGGTCGGCGGGGGCGTCGAGCCGGTCAGGTAGTGGGCGAAAACGTCACGGTGGCCGTTGGTGTCGGCGGGCACGAACGTGGCGGTGTTGGAGGCGAAGCCCACCCAGTGGCCGTCTGCGCTCAGCGCCGCGCCCGTGCTCATGAACGCGCCCTGGCTGCCATCGGTGGCGACGCTTTCCCGGGTCGTCTGGCCGGTCAGGCGATCGTGGACGAACACGTCCCGGACGCCGTTGGTGTCCCCCGTGACGAGGTTGGTGGCCGCGCTGACGAACGCCACCAGTTGCCCGTCGCCGCTGATCGCCGGCCCCTCGCCCAGCGTGTCGGCGCTGCTGGCGTTGCCCTCGGCACCGCCGCTGGCGACGCTCATCCGGGTGATGGCACCCGTCTGCAGGTCGGCCGCGAAGACATCGGGTACCTGGTTGGTGTCACCGGGAACCAGATCATCGGCGGCGGCCTCGAACACGACGACACTCCCGTCGCCGCTCAGGGCCGGGTTCGACTTGCCACCCGAGCTGCTTTTCGAACGCGTCACCTGGCGCGTGACGCCGGCCGACAGATCGCGGATGAAGATCTGCTGGCCGACGGTGTTGGTGCAGCTTGCCTCGAGCTCGTTGCAGCTGCCGACATAGGCGACGAAACCGCCGTCGCTGCTGATCGTCCCGTCGACTCCGCCCTTGACGCTGATGAGGGTGGTCGTCCCAGTCGCGCGGTCGTGGAGGAACACGTCGTCGTTGCAGCAGTTGCCCGGTTGGGGCGCCAGTTCCTGGGCCATTGACGTGAAGGCCACGAACCGACCGTCGCCGCTGATCGAGGGCTTCATACTGCGGGCGGTGCCCTGGGTCCCGCCGGTGGCCACGCTCACCCGCTCGGTGGTCCTGTTCTGGCGGTCGTAGACGAAGATGTCGCCGACCCCGTTGGTATCCCCGGTGACGAGGTTGGTGGCCGTCGAATCGAAGGCGACGAACCGCCCGTCGGCGCTCACCGCCGGCCGGCCGCTGTCGCCGTTCGCCTGCACGCCGCCAGGGCCGAGGCTGACCCGCTCCGTCGTTCCCGCCTGGCGGTCCCGCACGAACACGTCGGTGTGGGCATTCGTGTCGCCGGCGACCAGGTTCGACGCCATCGAAGAGAAGGCCACGATGCGGCCGTCGGCGCTGAACGCCGGCGCCTCGTTGCTGTCCGAGTTGCCCTGGACACCGCCGATCCCAAGGCTGATCCGCTCGGTTGTTCCCGGTTGGCCCGACGCCCGATGGGACGCCACGACCACCACCGCGGCGGCGAGGACGACGAGAACGACGATGCGTCGAAGCGCGATCGCGCCACGGGGTGTTGCGGTTGCCATGACTGCGCTTCCTCCAAGTCCGCCGACGGGTTGGGCACTTTACGGCGGCGAATCGTTCCTTCGCCCCGGGGAAATCCCTAGTCCTTCGGGAGGTGCCGAGCGCCCCGCGTGCGTCCACTCCCCCCGATCACCACCGGCGCCTCCGGCGTCCGGCCGGCACGATAAATTCCCGGCCCTGACTCGCCTGTCGCTCAACGTCGTCGTCTACAACGAGGAGGCCCGTCTCGAGGACTGCCTGCGCGACGCCCGGCCCCACGTCGACGAGATCGTGGTGGTGGACCAGATGTCGACCGACGCCACGCCCGAGATCGCCGAACGCCTGGCCGACGTCCACGTCCGAGACATCCATCACGGCCACGCCGAGCCCTCCCGGGAACTGGCCGCGTCCCGATCGTCGGGCGACTGGATACTCGTCCTCGACGCCGACGAGAAACTCTCGGACCGCCTGAAGGCCGAACTACCCGACCTGCTCTCCCGGGGCCCGGACGGGTACTGGATCAACAAGGCCAACTACGTGGACGGCGTGCCAACCGGCACCGTGCTCCACTTCCGCCTGTTCCGGAAATCGCGTGCCACCTTCGACCCGGCGCCTCACGGCGGGGCGCGGGCGGTCTCCGACAACGTCGGGACCTACGAGGAGATCGGCATCGTCCACCACAAATCGGCGGCCGAACAGCTCTTCGACGACTCCCGCTACGACCAAATAGCCCGGGAGGAGCACGCCTCGACGGCGTCCAAGCGCAACTGGCTCCAGCACAACCACACCCTCCGCCAACAGCGGGCGGGGCGGCGGCGCACGGATCTGGAGCGGCTGATCCCCAAGAGCGTCGAAACGGTGCTCGTCGCCGGCGACGTGCGGGTGGAGCCGCCCGGCTGCTCCCTGATCTGGACGGACCTCCCCATGCCGGATGGCGCCGCCCCGGGTGAGGAGGTGGACGCCGCGGTCGCGGCGCTCGACGGAGGTCCTCGCATGGCCGCGACGCTGGCTGCGCTGTCGGCGCTGGTTCGTCCCGGCGGCACGGTGATCGGCACCGTCCCCGCCGCCCGCAACCGCCGCCGGCTGGAGCAGCACGTCGGCTCGGTCCTCGGCTCGGTCCTCGGCTCAGTCGTCGGCGAGGGCCCACCCGCCGGCGACGGTCCCCCCGCCGGTGAGGGCCCAGCCGCGGGCGAGGGCCCACCCGCCGCCGCGGTACCGGCCGGTGCCACCCGCGCCGGGCTCCAAGCCGACCTGGCTGACGCCGGCCTCGAGGTGTGCTGGGTCGAGTTGGTCCGGGATCGCTGGCTCAACCCGGTGCCTCTCCGGCCGGACGGGACGGGCACCGTCGTGGAGTCCGATGAGTTCCTCCTGAAGCGGGTACCGGCCGAGGTGGCCGAGGAGCTGACCGCCGAGGAAATCGTCTTCGCCGCCGTCCGCCGGCCCGCCACCGAAGGCGCGGCCGGCGCGCAGGATCGCCGGCCCCGGTGCTCGGTTGTCCTGGCCCGACGCCGGCCCGCCGACGCGCCGGCCATCAGATCCGCCTTCGGCGCCGCCCTCGGCCCCGACGACGAGCTGGTCGTGGTCCCGCCGGGGGCAGCCGACGAGCCGACGCCAAGTCTGGCGGCCCAGTGGAACACCGGGGCCCGGATGGCGACCGGTCAGCTCGTCGCCTTCCTGAGCGACGACGACCTGCCTGCGCCGGGCTGGCTCGATCGGCTGGTCGAGGCCTTCCGGAGCCGGGACGACGCCGGAGCGGTGGGCAGCCTGGTAGTGGGCAACGACGGAATGGTCGAGCACGCCGGCCTGGCCATCGGTCCTGACGGGGTCCCCTACCGGCTGTACCAGGGCGACGTCGCCCACGCATTCCACGTCCGGCGGCCCCGGATCATGCCCGCGGTCGCCGCCGGCGGCATGGTGACCGACCGAGCCCGCTTCGTGTCCCTGGGCGGCTTCGACGAGGACCTCGGCGAGGACCTGACCGACACCGACCTCTGTTTGCGCCTCCGGGCGCGAGGCCTCCCGATCCTCTACACCCCGGCGGCGGTCCTGCGGTCCTCGCCGCGCGCCACCGGTGAGAGTCGCCGGGCCTTCCGGCGCGCGGCGCGGGAGTTCGCCGGCCGGTGGTCGGGCGCGGCCTGGCGATCGGACGAGATCGTCTGCGCCGGCGACGGCTGGGACGCCAACCGCCAGTGGGGCCGGTCGTGGCGACTCCCCCGCCCCGCCGCTTCCGCCGGCCCGGGCACCACCGACCGGCTGGCCGTCGCCTGGACCAGCCACTTCTTCGAGCACGGCGGGTACACCGAGGAGGCGGTGGCCGCGGTGGAGGCGCTGGACGACGCCGGCGTGGTCGTCGTCGCCAACGCCATGGCGTGGGACCGGCGGGGCACGCCGCTGCCGGCGGCCAAGGCCAAACGCCTCGACTCGCTGTTCGACCGG
>DATARN010000217.1:0-10226 GCA_036264135.1 Acidimicrobiales bacterium | reverse complement strand
CTTGCCCGACGCCATGTCCAACGCCGCGAACAGGCTGGTCGTGCCGTGGCGCACATAGTCGTGGCTGCGCCGCTCCGGTGTTCCCGGCATCATCGCCAGGATCGGCTGATACCGGTTCAGCGCCTGGATCTGGGACTTCTCGTCGACACAGATGACCGCGGCGCGCTCGGGTGGGTCGAGGTACAAACCGACGATGTCTTTGACCTTGTCGATAAACAGCGGGTCGGTCGACAACTTGAAGCTCTCCGCCCGATGGGGCTGCAAACCGAACGTGCGCCAGATCTGGCTGATCGACGTCTGTGTCATCCCCGTGGCAGCCGCCATCGACCGCGTCGACCAATGGGTGGCATTGGCCGGCTTGGATTCCAGGGTCTTCACGATCACCGCCTCGACCGCCTCGTCGCTCACCGTGCGCGGCGCCCCCGAGCGGTACTCATCGACCAGGCCCTTCAAGCGGCGCTCCACGAACCGGTTCCGCCACTTGGTCACCGTGTTGGCCGTCACCCCGACCTCGGCGGCCACCGCCTGGTTGGTGGCGCCCTCGGCGCAGGCCAGCACGATCCGGGCCCGCAGCGCGATCGCCTGGGCGCTTTTTCGTCGCCTGACCAGGCGTTCGAGCGTCAGGCGCTCCTCGTCGGTGAGTACCAGCGGGGGCTTCGGGCGACCGGTTCTGGCCATGGGCACCTCCATCGTTACCCACGACGAACGCGCCTCGCAGACCGAAAATTCCTCCAAACCCAATATTTCCTACAAACTAACGACTCAGGACACTAGGACCGTAGTGATGCGGTGATGGGTAAAACGCGCGAGCTGGTCTCTTCTGGCGTCAAACCTCGGCGGGATGCCGATGTGACATGGGGAGCGTCGTCGGCGAAGGAGTCCGCAGGACCAGTCGCGGGTGTCCCAGGGTGCACACCTCCTGGCGACGAAGTTGTGTGACTAACCGACAAGCTCCGACGCCGTCACGTCCGCTTGGCACCCATTGGCCACACTCGTTAGCACCTCCTTGGCGCACGCCACGACGCAACAGGTGCCATCACCCCGTCGACGGCGACACCGGCGCCAACGGTTCCGCCCCCGTTGACAGTTGTCAACGGCTGTTGTATGATGTCAACATGGTCGCTGGGCACCACCCCAACCCGGCGATCAATAGCGTGCTCCTACGCCCGGACAATGGCTGGACCGTAATCAAATCCGGCGGCGGCTCCGCCCACGCCTGGGGAATCATGCGCTGCCCGGACGATTGCACCCAAGTGTCGATCTATTCCACCCCACGAGTCCCCGAGAACCCACGCCCGGGCGCTCCGCCGGGCGGTAGACCGATGCCCGCACAACAAGGTATCCGACAATGCCTGAGCATCATTTCCGACTGATCATCGACGGCGCTCTCAACGACGCCACGCTCGACGCCCTGGTCGAGGCCGGCTGCGACGACGCCACCTTTTCAACCAAAGGTTCCCTCACCTTCGCCGACTTCGACCGCCAAGCCCCCACACTGCGCGAGGCCATCACCTCGGCGATCGCCGCCATCGACTCCGTCGACGGTCTCCGGGTACGGCGCGTCGAACCCGAAGAGCTCGTGTGGGCAGCCGAGATCGCCGAGCGCACCGGGCGCACCAGGGCCTCCATCGACCTGTTGATCAAAGGACAGCGAGGCCCCGGCACCTTCCCGTCGCCGGCCAGCCATGCCACCCGCAACCCGCTGTGGCGCTGGTCCGAAGTGGAGAGCTGGTTCGCCCGTTACGAGGGCCGGCAGGTCGACCCGGAACGGTCGGCTGTCATCGCCGCCGTGAACGGCGTCCTCGAGGCCCGCCACAGTCTGCGCCACTCCGGCCAGGCCGAGGACTTGCGCCCGGTCCTACAGAAGCTCCTCACCAGCTGACGGTCGACCACCCAGGCTGCCAACGGTCTCGACCTGGCGTCAGCTTCCGCGAGGGCAGACAGGTGCTCTAGGCATCGCGTGTTCGAGAACCCAGAGCCATAAGGCGCCCCCCAGTTAGGTCTTTTCGACTAATAGCACCGGATGCAAATGTTGCACGAGCAAGTGACTACCCCCACTCAACCGGCCAGCAGCTGCTGAACCCGTTGGTGAGGAACGCCAAGTACCTTGGCTGCGTCTCGCATGGAGAGACGGACGTCCCGCACCAGGGCGGGGGCGGCATCCTATTTCGGCTTTGCCCCCGCCGAAGTCCGCTTTGAGCTATTCGTCCGTTCTCCCGAGGTCCGACTCCGGCGGAAGTACGAGGCCCGGTAGTGTCATGCCGTCCTTAGTAGTTCTCGTCTGGCTTCCAGGTCTCTGCGGGGGATGCGATGCTGGTGATCGTGACCCCTCGACGACCAACGAGGTCCGAGGGAATGAAGGCGCAGTCAGACGGTTCCAGTGACAACAGAAGGGTGAGGGCGACCCCCTCAGCGGTCGTGCCCCGGGGGATCAGCTTCGAAAGACGAACAATGCTGAAGCACCGAGACTGCAACGACGGGGTCGCGCCGTACAGATTCGTACCGCTCAATCGGTCCATTCTTGCCCAGGCCCGACCGTGGGTTCGCGCCCGAACGCGGTGTGACTCCACCCGCCCATGACGACCTTGGTGGACCCAACCGACCCGGTTCAGAAGGTTGTCGACACTGGGGCGCGGGCTGAGACGGCCCATGCGACCCGCGGCGCCTTGCTCCTCGCCATCGCCGGCGCAAGCAGCGGGGTAGGAAACCTAGCCTTCCACGTGGTCGTCGCCCGGGCCGGGGGTGCCGATACCTACGGTGCCGTCGGTGCGCTCCTCACTCTGGCCGTCATTGCCGGCGTCCTGGCCGTTGGTACCAACTACGCGATTGCTCGCGTTGTCGCACGCGATGATCACTTGACGCCAGCAGTCGCCCGAGTATGCCTCCGAGCCGTTCGCCCCTGGCTTGCTCTCGCTTTGGTGGGTCTGGCGGCGGTGGTTCCGATACAGCATTTCCTCGCCCTGGCAAGCCCGACTCCCGTCGCCTTGGACGTCATCCTGTTCGCGTTCATCATTGTGAGCGGCGCTCCGAGTGGTGTGCTCATCGGTCTCGGACGGTTCAAAGCGGTGGCTGTCCTCAACGTGGTCGGCGTCGTTGGCCGCTTGCTCATGGGAGCGCTCCTCGCCGGGAGCAGCCCGTTGGTAGGCGCCATCGCGGCATCGATGGTGCCGGGTGCGGTGCTCGGCCTTGGCAGTCTGATCGTGATACGGAGGGCCAAGGGTTCCCGGACCGCGTGGTCAACTCCGGTCGCACGAGGCAAAACCCACGTCGAGCCGGCCACCGATGCCGTCGCCGGTGCAGTGTTGGCCGCATCGGTTTGGGTGATCTGGAGCATCCCGGTGTTCGTCGCCCGCCATTCCCTCGGAGGCGCCCAGTCGGGGGGCTTTACCGCGGGCCAGCTGATCGCAAGCGGGATCCTCTACCTGAGCCTTCCCCTTGTAACCGCCTTCTACCCGATGGTTGCCAGGGGCCGACGGACCGACTCCTTCCGGTTCGGGCTTCTCTGTATCGGGCTCATCAGCGCGTTTGCAATACCGGGTCTCGCCCTACTTGGGCCGCCCCTTCTGACCCGCGTGTATGGCTCGAATTTCGTGGCCTCGCCGACGACCTTCGGCATCTTGGGTCTATCCGCGTCCGTCGTTGCGCTGGCGAACTTCCTTGTCTGGATGGGAAGGGCAATCCAGCGCCTCGTAGGCGCCTCCTACGCGGCTGCCTTGCTGGCCGTCGCCGCCGAGATCGTCTTGGCTCTGGTGTGGAACGGCTCACCCGGGGCCCTCGCCGCAGGACCGGCAGTAGCGATCGTCCTCGGCGTGACCCTGGCGGCCCCCTTCGCGCTCCGACTGGAACGTCGAGCGAGTCCTCCCCTTTCAACCCCCCCGTCGGTGCACGTCGCCGGCGGACCCTCGGTAGGCCCGAGCGATCTGGCTACCCCTGACCGCGGGAGTGTTTCTGGCTGGATGCTTGGCCAGGCGTGGACCGCGGTCCGCCGGTACAACCCAGATCGAATCATCACCGTCGCTGTTGGAGTGGGTGCCCTCTTGGCCCTCGGCGTGGTGCGCTCGGCTGCGGCCACGGCACCCCTTGCCATCATTGCCATGGTCAGCCTGGTCGCAACGGCGGTGCTGGGCTACGTCGAACTTCGGATTCGGCCAACGCCAGCGACCGATGCCGGGCCCCGGCAACGACCGTCGCTCTGGCTGATGTTGCCGCGCCGAAACGAAGCCGAGCGTGCGAACGCGGACAAGTCAGCCGTGGAAGGACCGGACCGCAAGCAACGGCGGCAATGGCGCTGGGCGACGGCGGCGGTCGGTGGCGGCGCCGCCACCATCGCCCAGTCATGGTTCCATGCCGGCACCGCGATCGCCAGCGGCGACGTGTCCCCACCGTTTGGGACGGCCTGGCTGGCCCGGATCTTCCAGCCGTGGGCCTGGTCGGGCGCCAACGTTGGCGGGCCGAACGCCATGGCGAGGCAGTTGCCGTGGGCGGCGGTGTTGGGCACGGTGCATCGTCTCGGGGGTTCGGAGGTCCTGGCCCAACGGTTGTGGCTGACGGGTCTGTTCGCCGGGGCCGCAATGGCCGTACTGGCCCTGATGCGGGCTCTTGGCTTCAAGCCCATTCCGTCGATCTGCGGGGCCGCTGTCTATCTGCTCAACGCTCGGACCGTCCTTCTCGTTCCCAATGACGTCTATCTGGCTGCGTTCCTCCTTTTTCCGGCCCTCCCGGCGATCATTATCGCCACCTCTCGGCGACGTATCAGGATGGGAACGGCGGTGATCCTGCTGGGTTTGTCGGCGCCCTTGCTCGGGTTCTCGGCCGAAAACCCGCCGCTAGCCCTCATGGTTGTTGCTCTGACCCTCGCCGCCGTCGCCCTGGCCGCGGGCATGGGGGGACGGGACGCAGGGAGACAGGCTCTGCGGTGCCTCTTCCTTGGCGGCGCGGTGCTGGTGCTGACCTCGTGCTACTGGGTTGTTCCCGCCCTTCTGCAGTCCGGCGGCGCCGCGACCAGTGCGCTCGCTGCCTCGTCTAGCTGGATCTGGACCGAGGGCCGGGCAACCCTCGCCAACGCCTTTTGGCTCAACAATTCGTGGGGTTGGTACTACCCCCAGTACTTTCCGTTCGCATTTCGCTACGACGCCCAGCCACTCGCCTTCTTGAAATATGCCCTCCCGGCTACAGCCTTCTTGGCACTAGCCCCGTTCACGCGGCGCACCGGCGACGCCGGCGGAGCCCGCAATGCCGCGTCGGGCGACGACCGATGGGCACCACCACGTCTCGCCATCCCCGTCGCATTAGGCGTCCTCTTCATCATCCTCATCAGCACAGGAACAAACTTTCCCGGATCTATTATCTTCAATTTCCTGTACGGGCTGCCGCTCGGGTGGCTACTGCGGGAGCCGGGGCGATTCCTCACCGTCGCTGCCTTGGGCTACTCCATCCTCGTCACGATCACCGTCCAGCAGGTGGGTGGCCGGATCTATCGTCGGGTGCACAGCCGGCGGGTGATCCATGGGCGGGGTCCGACACCATCGTGGGCCGCGATTCTTGGGACCGTGCTGGTCTGTGCGATCACGATTGGCCCTGGTTATCCGATCGTCGCGGGGGCCGCCATCCCGGACCATCGGCCGATCCTGCCCTCCGCGCATGTCGCCCTGCCGGGATATTGGCGCGACATGGCGACGGCCATCGACGCAGCCCCCCAAGCGGGGGCGGTCACGCTCCTGCCGCCCGACGATTTCTACCAGGTGCCCTACACGTGGGGATACTACGGAAGCGACAGCTTCTTGCCGCAAATGGTTCGCCGTCCCGTCATCGCCCCTGTCCCACAAGGGTACCTCGGCCAGTCGGGCCAGTTGCTGGCCGCGGATGATCAACTGGCGAGCGCCTTGCTCGACCACGATTGGCGCGTCGTCCGCCAGACACTGGCCCTTTTGCGCAGCCCGCTCCTACTTGTCCGTTTGGACATCGATCGAAGCGGACCCTTGGGTGCGAACATCCTCTCCCCAGCCGACTTGGCGGCCGCCGCGGCCGAGGACCCCGACCTGCATTTGGAGCACAGCGCTGGGCAACTCCGCCTCTACGCGCTGTCCGTTCCGCTCCCGGCGCAAGAGGCAGTAACAAATATCGTGACCGTCGAGAGTCCGACCCCAGACCTCCGGGCACTCTCGCTGCTGCCCGACGGGACGCACCTCATTACCGGGCCGCCTGAATCGGGCATTCCGGTAGACATTCCTGTGCCGGACCCGGCCGTATGGGCCCTGGATGGCGACAACTTGGTTTTCGACGTGACCGAACCAGCGGGATGGAAGTACCGGATTGAGTCATATCCAATATCTGGGGCCCCAGCCGGAGCGGAGGGAACCAGCGCATCCGGCACAACGGATGCGACCGTGCCCGTTGTCGGCTCCACATCGCTTGGCGACGGCGATATCCGCCTCAGTATCCCGGCTGGCCAGAGCCTCATCCAAAACGGTGACTTCGCCCAAGGGCCGTGGGGGCCAGTTGGCGACTGCGACAACGTCTTGGGCGCAGCTGCCGGTGTGTCGCAGGAGATTGGCCCATTCGGACCGGGAAAACAAGATGCCCTGGCATTGGTCGCCCGCCTCGACACCGCCTGTGCACAGCAGCGCCTGGATTGGCAGAGCGGTCCCATCCGGCTCGATCTCATGGTCCGTCACGTGTCCGGCCAGTCGGCTCGCATTTGCGTGTACGAGCTCGGACCCGACCGGTGCGCACCGATAGCCGACCTGCCGGTCGGTGCGGGGTGGAACGACTATCGCAGCCTTCTCACACCCGACGCGGGAACGAATGGACTTCTGCTCTTCCTGTACTCGGACGGCAACGGGAGCCGAAACAAGGACACCGCACCAACTAGAAACGAGTTCGCCCAGGTTCGGGTCAGCGCGGCGCCAACCATTCGGGTCGCCTTGTTCGGGCAACCGGTCGAGTCGGTGGTCAATCCCCAATCCCTGCTCGTGTTCCCGCAGCAGTACAACACGCATTGGATCGGGCCTCCCGGTACCCGCCATGTGCTGGTGGATGGGTTGTATAACGGCTGGCTCGGTCCGTCGGCCCCGGGATTCCGGCCCCGCTATGCGCCCGCAGCCACCATCCGGGCGGCCACCGCGGTGTCGGCTCTGGCGGCCGTCGTTCTCATTGCTGTGCTGTTCAACGAGCTGAGCAGCATCAGTTCCCTCCGCCGCCGGATGAGATGGCGCCGCAGGAAGACGGCCTCGGAAGGTGACTGATCGGGCTCGGTCGGTGACTCCACCGGCTCGACCAACTAATTCGATCGGCGATTGGCTCCGCCGGCGGGGAAACGGCTTGTTCAACCACGCCATGGCCGACAACATCGGGGGGCTTGGGACGCTCGTCTCCGCCTACGCAACCGGCCGCCCAAACATCCGGTTGCTCGACCTCGGGTGCTGGGACGGAAGGACAACGCTTTCCTACCTGCCCGCCGGGGCTTGTGGTTTCGGCGTTGAGGTCTCGACCGAGGCGGCCAGCCGAGCGTCCGGACTCGGCCTATGCACGGTGAGTGCTGATCTCAATCGCGGGTTGCCGTTTCGATCCGACGAGTTTGATGTGGTCACCTCGAATCAGGTGATCGAGCATCTCAGCGACACCGACCAGGTCATGGCGGAGGCCCACCGGGTGTTGCGGCCCGGCGGATTGGTAGTCATATCGACCGAGAACCTGGCGAGCTGGCACAACATCGGTGCGCTCCTTTTCGGGTGGCAGGCTTTCTCGCTCACCAACGTGAGCCGCTACCGACCAGGAGTTGGCAACCCCCTGGCCAATCTGCGCCACGATGAACCACCCGATATCGGCTGGCAGCACACTCGGATCTTCTCCTATCGAGGACTGCGGGAGCTCGCCGAGGCCGTCGGCTTCGTTGACATCGGGATCCTCGCCTCGGGCTACTACCCATTCCCCAGCCGGATGGCTCGCATCGATCCCCGCCATGGCGCCTTCATCACGGTGACGGGCCGGAAGGTAAACGGACAACGTTGAGGCGTCCCGGCAGGACCGCCATCATTGCGATCGCGGCCGTCGTTGTGGTGGCAACGGTCGCCGCGGGAATCGCGATCTTCAGATCCTCACCCAAGCGCCGACCGCCGGCCCTTGACCTCCCAGGCGTCACCCTGCCGCCGCCGCCGCCGGCCGGGTTGAGGGCACTGACAGTGACGGCCTTCGGCGCGGTGGGCGACGGTGTCCACGATGACACCGCGGCCATTCAGGCTGCAATCAACGCCCAGCAGTCGGCGGTCGGCGCCAAGGTGTACCTGCCGGCCGGCGCCTTTCTCGTCCGTGGGCTGAAGGACGGCCCAACCGACCCGCCGCGGGACTCGGAAGTCGCGCTGGTTGTGGAAGGGGCGGGGATGGACAAGACGACGATACGAACGAGCACTGGCGCCTTGTGGGCCCCCCCCGGACCAGGCCGTTCCGTGCCCCAGCTGATGGTCGACAACCTCACCATGGATGGCAACTATTCCGGCGTCGTGGCCCACCCGGGCTCCCCTCCCGGATCCCTGGAAGCAAATCCCGTGTCCGCCATGGTCAACTTGCCGTATCCCGGGCAGTCGATCAGCGCCCCGACACAGTCGTACGCCGGCCGATTGCACCAGTTCCGACGGGTCCGCTTCTACCGGGCGACCGGCTTCGTGTTCCAGCCGACGAAGGCGTATATCACCGATTCGGTATTCGACAGCGATGGGCAGCCCGATCTGCCGCTCACCTTGACGAATACCGAGCTGAGCGCCCCTCTGCCCGGTGGCACTGAAATCTCCTCAATACTGTTGCCGCGCTTGGACTTCCGGGTGTGGCCTGGCCTCCGACTGGTCATCAATCCAGGACCGCACCAGCAGCTGCTCACGTGTGCCGCCAAGGCGCCGGCGTCGGACGGGCCGGTCAGCTTGGCGGTCCGGCCGGGTGTCACCGCGACCACCACTTACCCCGCCGGCACCGCGGTGCGGTTGGCCCGTTCGCACGCTGACACCCTCGGCAGCGGGGGCACGACATCGATCGTCATCGACAATCAGTTCGTGGACGGAACCGGAAATTACGCCGATTTTGTCGGATCGGCGGTCAATCCGGCCCGCCTGATCTTCAGCGGCAATCGATCCCTCCGTTACCGCCAGGGGGGCCTCTACGGAATGGGTTGGTACAGCGTCATCACCGACAACGAGCTGCGCAACCAGGTGTCTGGCTCCGGTGTCGGCTACGACGCCACCTCGAATCGTTCGTGGCACGGCCACAACCTGATCCGGGGCAACACCTTCGGGAATCTGGCCCTCCCCCGCCCGTCCGATCTTGGCACCGGCGACGAGGTGATCGGCAATACGCTCAGCCCATGATCGGCACGACCGTCTCGGCTGACAACATCGATCCGGTGCTGGCTATGCTAACGGTTGGCGGAAGCGCCGGTTCCTGTCGGTAACGGCCGGCGCAGTGCGTCCATGATCACCGCGGCAGCCTTTTCCCAGGTGAACTGCCGGGCCCAGCTCGGTCCGGCTTCGGCCATGGCCCGCCACCGGGAGGGGTCTCGTAACAGGCCCGTGGCGGCGTCGGCCATGGCCGCGGAGTCAGGCGAGCACAGCACTCCGGTCATCCCATCGGCAACTGAGTCGCGCAGACCAGGCACGTTGTACGCCACCACCGGGACACCGCGCGAGGCGGCTTCGATGGCGACGATGCCCCAACCTTCCCTCGTGCCGGGAATGAGGATCAGGTCGGCGGCGTCGAGCAAGGTGCTTTTGGTGTCTTCGGAAACGTGGCCGTGGATCGTGACGCCCGGTTCGGCTTGCTTCTCCAGGTCGCCCCGCAGGTAGCCGTCGCCCACCACGTCGAGACGGGCCTCGGGAAAGTCGTGCCGGACCCGCCGGAAGGCGTCGAGCGCGTCGCCGGGTCGCTTGTGCCGTACAAGGCGGCCAAGGAACAAAAGCCGGGGATGCAACGACGGACCGGAACGGGCGACGGCGAGCGCTTCACCGTCCCAACCCGGGGCTGCGGTCGCCGCCTGGCAGGTGAGGTGGTACTCGGCGAGGTCGGCGGCGGTCGACGGTGAGTTGGCCACGATACGTCCTCCCGCCATGCGGCGGACCCAACGCGGTTCGAGGATCCGGCGTCCCGCCCAGCTGAGCGGGAACCGGTACTCGAGGTCCCAGATCTCCCGGGCCATCTGGTGGTACAACGCCGTGGCTTTCCCGCCGACGATCTCGTGGCTGAAG
>DATARN010000179.1:0-4019 GCA_036264135.1 Acidimicrobiales bacterium | reverse complement strand
ATGACGGCGCTGTCGCGCAGCGGACGGTCGAAGCCGTTCGACGCCACCAGGGACGGATTCGTCATCGCCGAAGGCGCTGCGGTCGTCATCCTCGAGGAGTGGAACCGGGCGGTGGCCCGCGGCGCCACCATCTACGCCGAGCTCGCCGGTGCGGCGTCCAACGCCGACGCCCACCACATCACCGCCCCTTCCCCTGGCGGCCCGGGCGCGGCGGCGTGCATGGAGCAGGCCATCATGGACGCCGGCCTGACCCCTGCCGACATCGCCCACATCAACGCCCACGGCACCTCCACGCCGCTCAACGACGCCGCCGAGGCGGAAGCGATCAACAAGGTGTTCGGGACGCCCGGTCCCCCCGTGACGTCCACCAAGGGGGTCATCGGCCACGCCCTCGGGGCGGCGGGCGCCATCGAGACGGTGGCGTCGGTCCTGACGATCACCCACAAGCTGATCCCCCCGACGGCCGGGCTGGTCCATCTCGACCCCGACGTTCACCTCGACGTGGTGGCCGGCGAGCCCCGCCCGTGGGAACCGGGCCCGACACTGTCGAACTCCTTTGGCTTCGGCGGCCACAACGGCTGCCTGGTGATCAGCCCCGCCTGACGGGGCCCCGGGTCGTCCACGACCGGCTACGGGGAGATGGTGAACGCCGCCGGCGCGCTCGCCGCCGGCGGGTTGTCGGCCACCGCCAGGTAGGAGCCTGCGGGCACCTGCGCTCCGCCGCTCGAGCACGGGGCGACGCATTGCGTCTGGTTCCACCCGATCGTGGCCCACTGGTACGAGGACTTCGGGGCCAGCAGGCGCGGCGAGTTGACGACCGCGCCGCTCTGGGCGGGTGCCGGCTGCCATATCACTCCCGTGTCGCGCCGGATGATGATCGGGGAGCCGGCCGTCGCGGGCGCCGACTGGTCGAGTCGACAGGGCCGGTTGGCGACGTTGGTCACCGTCACCGTCACCGTGACCGTCTCACCGGGCGTGTAGACCGCGCGGTCGGTCGCCGTCACGGTCTGCAGGTCCCCGGCGCCACAGGCCGCCAGGCTCGCCGCCGTGGTGGGTGGCCCCGGCCGGACGGCGGTCGTGGCGACGGTGCTGGCGAAGCCGAGTGTCGTGGTGTCCGGCGGCACGGTGGCCACGCTTCCCGGTGCCCCGGGCAGCACGGCCAGGCCGGTGGTAGTCGTGGTGGTGGCCAGGTGCCGGCGGGCCGGGCGGCGCGACACCACCACGAGGACGGCGGCTACCACGACGGCCGCGGCCACCACAAGAAGTGTCGGGCGGCGCCGCGCTGGGAATGTTGGATTCGGCGGCATGGTTCTGCTATAGGGATCGGCGGTGTCTGCCGATTCAGTACCTATCGGGTCCATCGAGGACGGGTGGGAAAAATGGGCTGGTTGCGACATCCAGTGGAGCGTTCCGAGCAGGCGCCGTGGGCCGAGCCCTTTGGCCCGCCCTCCGCAGCGCCGACAGTGAAGATCAACCCCATGGTGAAGACGGCCGGGGAACTTACGGGCGTCACCGAGCACGGCGACCCGCCCACCACGCACATCGCCGCCTGACCGCCCTCCTTCCTAGGTGGCAGCCAGGGCGTCGAGCAGCTTGAGCGGCGTGTCCTTGGGCGAGATCTTGTACCAGACGTGCTCCAAGTCGCCGGACGGGCCGACCAGGAACGCGCTGCGCTCGATGCCCATGTAGGTGCGGCCGTACATGCTCTTCTGGACCCACACGCCGTAGGCCTCGGCCACGGCGTGATCCTGATCGGAGAGCAGGGGGAACCCGAGGCCGTACTTCTGGTCGAACTTCGCCTGCCGGGCCGGCGGATCGGGGCTGATGCCCAGTACCGCGGTGTCGCCGATCTGGCCGAGGATGTCACGCAGCCCGCACGCCTGGGTCGTGCAGCCCGGCGTGTCCGCCTTGGGGTAGAAGTAGATCAGGACCCGCCGCCCGGCCAGGCCGGCCAGATCGACCGGCGTTCCCGACTGGTCCGGCAGGGTGAAGGTGGGGGCCGGTTGGCCGGCGGAAAGCCTGTCGCTCATGGCCGTCCAGTATTGCCGCTCGCGGAATCGCGGCCGGCCCGCGGTACCGTCACCGGGTGACTTTGACCCCGTCGTCGGGCCGGCCGGCGCCGGGCGCCGACGCGACCGAGCCGGCGCCGGCGGGCGACCACGGGCCTGCCGGACCGGCAGACCTCGCCGTCGGGGCCTTCAGCGAGACGCCCCCGTGGCTGGTCGTGCCGGGCGAACTGGCGTGGCGCCACGACCTCGACCGGCTCCGCCAGGCCACCGCGGCCGAAATCCCCCGCCTGATGCGCCGCCGGCGCATCCCGCCCATCGTGCGGTTCTTGCAGGTCGTCGTCGTGCTCGGCTGGGCCCTGGGCGGCTGGTACTGCTACGACCGGTGGCGGGGCCGCCGGTTGCACCGCCCTGAAGTGTCGCAGGCGGGCTTTTCCCGCCGGCTGCGCAAGGCCTTCGAGCGGCTGGGCCCGACCTACATCAAGCTCGGCCAGATCCTCTCCTCGGGCCAGGGCCTCTTTCCCGAACCGCTGGTCGACGAGTTCAAGCTCCTCCGCGACCAGGTCCCCGCCGAGTCGTTCGAAACGGTGCGGACCATCGTCGAGGAGGACCTGGGGCAGCCCCTCGACGCGGTGTTCAAGGAGTTCGCCACCGAACCCCTCGCCGCGGCGTCCATCGCCCAGGTGCACGCCGCCACCCTCCGCACCGGCGAGCAGGTGGTCGTCAAGGTGCAACGGCCGACCGTCGCCGCATCCGTGCGGCGCGACCTCGGGGTCATGAGCTGGATCGCGCCGGCGCTCGTCGGGCGCATCCCGGTGGCGTCGCTGGCCAACCCCCCCGCCCTGGTGCAGCTGTTCGCCGAGACCATCGTGGAGGAGCTCGACTTCCGCCTGGAAGCCGACAACATGATGGACGTCGCCCACATCCTGGCCGAGACCGACGCCCGGACGCTGATCGTGCCCCGGCCGCATCCCACCCTGGTGACCCGCCGGGTCCTGGTGATGGAACGCCTCGACGGGTTCCGCTGGGACGACGTGGCCGGCATGCACGACGCCGGGGTGGACACCTCGGCGGTGGTCCACGCCGGCATGATCGCCTTCCTCGAGGGCGCCATGATCTACGGGGTTTTTCACGGCGACCTCCACGGCGGCAACCTGTTCGTGCGGCCTGACGGCAAGGTCGTGCTGCTGGACTACGGCATCACCGGCCGGCTGGACGAGTCCCGGCGGCTGGCGTTTCTGCGGCTGCTCATGGGAGGCACGGTGGGCAACGTCAGGCTGCAGATGGCCGCCCTCCGCGACCTCGGCGCCCTTCCCGCCGACACCGACCTCGAGGCGGTGATGCGGGACCTGGGGGTCGACGAACCGGTCAAGGACCCGACCACCATGGAGCCCGAGGAACTCATCGGCGAGATCCGCGATCTCACCAAGGCGCTGCTGGCCTACGGGGCGCGCATGCCCAAAGAGCTGATGCTCTTCGTGAAAGACCTCCTGTTCCTCGACAGCGCCCTGGCCACGTTGGCCCCCGATGTGGACCTGTTCTCGGAAATCACGTCGGTGGCCATGTACTTCGCCACCCGCTATGGCGACCGCATCGCTCAGGACGTGGGTATCGACCCCCGCGACCAGCCCATCGACCTGGAGGGCGTCAAGGCCTCCATAGGGATCGCCGGCGACATCGACAAGCTCACCTACCGCGATCTCCAGGCCCGGCGGGAGCTGATCGCCAAGCGGATGGAGGAGGGCCGCCGCAGCCGCCGGCGCCGGCCCGCCCAGAAGCGCCCATCCCCGCCCAACTGAGCAGCCAGACGGCCGCCGAGGCGAGGAAATCGGCGGCGTAACGGAGATTTTGCCCGGCCTTAACGACTGGGCGGCCGATATCCCGGCAGCGGTGCAACGAGGCACCGGATGTTCGCCGAGGAGTTCGGAGCATGGAAAAGAACAGCGCCATCTGCGCCGTCGGGGCCGCCGTTATCGCCGGCTTGTTCACCGTCTCGCTGATCGTCGTGAGCAA
>DATARN010000139.1:0-13074 GCA_036264135.1 Acidimicrobiales bacterium | reverse complement strand
TCGCGCGGTTCGTCGGAGTAGGGAACGATGTCGACCTTCTCGCCCCGCAGCTCGTTGGTCACCATGCGGACCCGGGCACCCCGGGCGCCGACGCAGGCCCCGACGGGGTCCACGTTGGAGTCGTTGGACCACACCGCGATCTTGGTGCGATGGCCCGGCTCCCGTGCGGCCGCCTTGATCTCGACGACACCGCTGGCGATCTCCGGGACCTCCAGCTTGAACAGCTCCTTGATCAGTCCCGGGTGGGTGCGGCTGACCACGATCTGCGGTCCCTTGGTCGTCTTGCGAACCTCGACGATGTACGCCTTGAGGCGGGCGCCGTGCTCGTAGCGCTCATAGGGAACCTGCTCCGCCTGGGGCAGCAGGGCTTCCACCTTGCCCAGGTCCAAGAGGGTGTAGCGATTGTCGCTCTGCTGGATGATCCCGGTGACGATGTCGCCCTCACGGCCGGCGTATTCCTCATACTTGAGGTCGCGCTCGGCCTCTCGGATTCGCTGCAGGATCACCTGCTTGGCCGTCTGGGCGGCGATGCGGCCGAAGTCCTTCGGCGTGTCATCCCACTCCCGCACGACGTTGCCGTCCTCGTCGAGCTCCTGGCCGTAGACACGGATGTCGCCCGAGTCGGGGTCGACGGTGACGACGGCCTCTTCGGCGGCACCGGGGGAACGCTTGTAGGCGGCGACGAGCGCGTTGGCCAGGGCGTCGAGCAACGTGTCGACGCTGATGCCCTTGTCACGGGCGATCTGCTGCAACGCCTCGAGGAAGGCGAATTGGTCTTTCATCGTGCGACGTCCTTCATCCGCTCGGGCCGATCCCCGGATGGAGCCGGCCCGGCGCCCCGGGGCGCCTTTGCCGACGCCCGGGCCCTCGGCGCGGCCGCCGAGCTCTTGGCTGCCGGCCCCCAGATGAGGACCGTGTGAGCCTTCTGAATCTGCTGGTAGGTAAGGGTGACGGGCCCCTGGTCGGCGCCGACGGTGATGCCGGTGTCGTCCGAGGCCAGCAGGACACCCTGCAGGCGGCGGGCGCCGTCCACCGCGACGGCCGTCTTGACGGCGATCGTGGCGCCGATGAACCGCTGGTAGTGGGCCACCGTGCGCAATGTCCGCTCCACTCCAGGGCTTCCGACCTCGAGCTGGTAGTTGTGGCTGGGCGCCAGATCGTCGCGCTCGTCGAGCGCCGCCGAGATGGCCCGAGCCACGCCGGCGACGGTTTCCAGATCGATCCCACCGGGGCGGTCGACCAGGATGCGCACCATCCGGGGGTTGATCTCCACGTCCCACAAGTCGAGCCCGGCGGCGGCAACGAGGGGTAGGACCAGTTCGTCGATCGATTGTGCCGGACTCGTCGGACTCGTCATTACCACCTCCACCTCTCGTCAAGGACCAACCGAAGTGCAAACAAAAGCGTGGGCACCTGCCGTCGCAGAAAGGCCCACGCCAGACACACCACGGGTCGCCCCGGCGAGGGAGCGACTCCGCAAGTATAGCCCCGGGACCGCCCGTTCCGGGCGGTCGGCACCCGGGCAACGGCCGATGGAGCGGCCGGAAAGGATTAGCCCGCAGGCTATTTGGGATAGGTCAGGACCAGCATGAACGCTCTCGCCATCCTCGCTGTTGTGCTGGTCGTCGCCGTCGCCTTTGGTGTCGCCCTCGTGGCGACCCGCCGCCGCCGGCGGGAGCGCCAGGAGGTCGAGTCACTCTTTGCCCCCGAGCCCGAGCAGCAAGCGTGGTGGGAGGAACGCGGGAGGTATCAGTAGGCGCGGCCGCAGAGAGCGACCAGGTCAGCGGCGTCGGCGCTGTCCGGCAGACCACCGTCGCGGTCCTGGAGGCAGCGCACGCTGACCGCCGCCGCGGCCAGCTTGTCCTCGCCCTCCGGCCCCACCGCCGACCACGCGATGCGGGCGAACCCTCGCTGGGCCGCTTCCACCGCCTCTTCGACCGACGAGACGTCGACCGTGTGGTCATCGCGGAATTGCCGCCCCTGGCGCAGCATGGCTTCCTGAATATCGTCGAGCGTCGTTCCGACCTCCGCGGCCACGCCGGGGATCGGCAGCTGAGTCTTGGTGCCGTCGTCGCGGCGCACGACAGTGACCTGCCCGGCGGCCGTGTCGCGGGGGCCCACCTCGATGCGGACGGGCACCCCTTTCAACTCCCACTCCACCGACCGCCGGCCAAAGGAGACATCGACGCGGTCGTCGAGGTGGACCCGATGGCCGGCCCCCTTGAGCGCCGCCGCCAGCCGTTCGGCGACGCCGCGGGTGTCCTCCTCGTCGCGGATCAGGAGCACGACGACCTGGGTGGGGGCCAGCCGGGGCGGGAGACGCAGCCCGTTGTCGTCACCATGGGCCATGATCAGCGAGCCGACCAGGCGGGTCGAAACGCCCCAGGACGTCTGCCACACGAACTCCTGATCGCCCGACTCCGACGAGTACGTCGTCCCGAACACCTTGGCGAAATTCTGGCCCAGCTCGTGGCTGGTTCCCATCTGGACCGCCTTGCCGTCGCCCATCATCCCCTCGCAGGCCCAGGAGGCGATGGCGCCCGCGAAGCGTTCCCGTGCCGTTTTCACGCCGAGGGCGACGGGGACGGCGAGGATGTCCACCATGACCTCGTTATAGACATCGGTCAGGATCCGCAAGGCGTAGCGATGGGCGTCGTCTTGGGTGGCGTGGGCGGTGTGGCCCTCCTGCCACAGGAACTCGGTGGTGCGCAGGAACAGGCGGGGGCGCAGCTCCCAGCGCACCACGTTGGCCCACTGGTTGATCAACAGCGGCAGGTCGCGGTAGCTCTGGATCCACTTGGCGAAGTAGCTGTTGATAATCGTCTCGCTGGTGGGGCGGACGACGATGGGCTCCTCCAGGACCTTGCCGCCGCCGATGGTGACGACCGCCAACTCGGGGCTGAAGCCCTCGACGTGCTCGGCCTCCTTGCGCAAGTACGACTCGGGGATAAAGAGGGGAAAGTAGGCGTTTTGGGCTCCCGCCGCTTTTATTCGCTCGTCCACCTCCGCCTGCATTCGCTCCCATATGGCCCAGCCGTAGGGACGAATGACCATGGTTCCGCGCACCGGGCCATTGTCCGCCAGCTCGGCGCGGGCGATGACGTCCTGGTACCAGCGGGGGAAATCATCCGCTCGTGGGGTGAGCACCGGCGCTTTGGGCATGGTCGGGCAGGCTACCGGTCGGGCGCCGGCGGTCAGAAGTGCAAGGTGCAGTAGGGGGCCACGGGCGAGGCGAAGGCCCGTTCCGCCGCCGCCACGGCGCCCGGCTGGATCTCACTCACCCGCCCGGCGGCCGCCAACGTCGACACGGGGACGCCACCGAGATAGAGGGCACCAAGATCGGCCAGTCCCAGCACCAAGGCCACCTTTTCCCCTCTCTCCGCCCGCCGGCAGTGGCCGCCTTCCGGTCCCGTCTCCAGGACATAGCGCCCGCTGGCGCTCGGGTCCTCCGAGAGCACCTCCATGACCAGGCGCTCGGCGGCGCCATAGCCCCGGGCGGCGAGGGCCGCTCGGATGTCGAGGATCCGGACCCACAGGTGGTCGCCCACCTCGGTGGTGCGCAGGCGGCGAGGGTCGGCGAGCAGCCAGCGGAGGGGTTCGTCGACCGGCCGTTGGGGCGCCGCCACCTCCTCGACCAGGTCCAGGTCGAGGACGAACCGCCAGAGGGCGGCGTACACCGCGGCGTCCGTCGCCACCAGGTCCTGGACGACGACCTGGTGACGGGGGATGCCCGCCGGCCACGTCAACTTGTTGTAGCGGTAGCTGACCCATCCGTCGGCCTCACCGGCCGCCGACTCGTGGGCGGCGTACATCCGGGCTTCCATGCCGTCGCGTTGCTTCTCTGGGTCCTTCACGTGCCAATCCCACCATCGGGTGGTTCGGTTGAGCTCCCCGGGACGCTGCCGGCGGGCCCGGTCGTGAATGGGCGGCAGCGCCTTGGCCACCTCGTCGGGCTCGACCATCCGCATCCGTCCCGGGGCGACCGGGGCGTCGGGCCGAAAGGCGTCGTGGTCGCTCTCGATGACCAGCGACTGGTACGACTGGGCCCAGCCGTACCCGAAGCGGCCGTAGATGATCGACTGCGAGGCCAGAAGAACGGAGAGGGGGTAGCCGCGGTCGCGCAGGTCGGCCAGCTGGTGGGTCATGAGCCGCGTCAGCAGGCCGCGCCGGCGGTGGGTCGGCGCCACGCCCACCGCGGTGACGCCGGGCACGGGCACGGTCGCCCGCGAACCGCCGGCCCCGGCGGGCACCGTCATCTCCAGCGGGTAGGCGCCGGCGCTGGCCACGATGCGCCCCTGATCGAACACCCCGAGGGCGAAGTCCGGCTCGAAGCGCGCCGCCGCCCCTTCCAGCTCCTCCTGGTCGGGAACGGCGCCAAAGGCCAGGGCCACGTGCCGGAAGAACGCCTCCGCCTCGCTCCGTCCAACGGCCCGCAGTTCGAGGGTCACGGGCGTCCAGTGTGGTGCCGGCGGGCGGCCGGCGCCCGTTATTTAGCTGGGCTCAGTCCTTCAGTCGTTTGTCGATCAAGTCGACGCTGGTTTCGCTCTGGTTGGCGTCGTCGCCCCGCAGGTCGAGCAGCGCCTTGCGGTCGGCCTCGGCCTCGGCTGCCGCCCCCCGGTCGGCGGCCGCCAGCCGGGCGTCGACCCCTTCGGCGACCAGTTTCTCCGCCTCGGCCACCAGGGCGTCGACCATCTCGTCCTCGGGCACGACGCGAACGATCTGGCCCTTGATGAACAGGTGGCCCCGATGGCGGCCCGCGGCGATTCCGAGATCGGCGGAGCGGGCCTCGCCGGGGCCGTTGACCACACAGCCCATAACCGCCACCTGAATCGGGAGCTGACGGGACTCGAACGCCGCCTGGGCCTGCTGCGCCACCTGGTACACGTCGATCTCGGCCCGGCCGCACGACGGGCAGGCGATGAGGTCGACATTTTTGCGCTCACGCAGGCCGAGCGCCTCGAGCAGCTGGCGGCCCGCCTTGGCCTCGTCCACCGGGTCGGAGGTCAGCGAGTACCGGATGGTGTCGCCGATGCCCTCGGCCAGGAGGGTGGCGATCCCCGCCGTCGCCTTGATCGTGCCCGCCGGCGGTGGGCCCGCCTCGGTGACGCCCAGATGGAGCGGGTGGTCGGTGACGTCCGCCAACTGGCGGTACGCCTCGATCATCAGGGGGACGTTGGACGCCTTGACGGAGATCTTGACGTCGTCGAATCCCACCTCGGCGAACAGGCCGAGCTCAATCTGCGCCGACTCGACCAGCGCCTCGGGCGTGGCGCCGCCGTATTTCTCGTAGAGGCGGGGGTCGAGGGAGCCGGCGTTGACGCCGATGCGCACCGGAACGCCCCGGTCGCGGCACTCGCGGGCCACCAGCTTGATCTCCTCGGGCTTGCGGAGGTTGCCGGGGTTGAGCCGCAGGCAGTGCACGCCGGCCTCGAGGGCGGCCAACGCCATCTCCACGTGGAAGTGGATGTCGGCCACGATGGGCACCGGGGAGCGCGGGACGATGCGGGCCAGGCCCTCGGCGGCCGCCCGCTCGTTGCACGTGCAGCGCACGATGTCGGCGCCGGCGGCGTGGAGGGCGTAGATCTGGGCCAGCGTGCCGTCAACGTCTGCGGTCTTGGTGATCGTCATCGACTGGACCGTGACCGGGGCGCCGCCGCCCACCGGGACGCGACCCACCATGATCTGCTTGGTCGGACGGCGGGGCCACTTCACTTCGGGCGCCAATGTTGGGCGGGGCGTTTCTTCGGCGGTCGGGTCGGGATCGGGCGTTGCCACCAAGGTGCGCTCGCTCACGAAAGGGCCTCTTTTCCGATATACGTCAGATTCTCCGTCCGGCGTCAGAATCGTACGACTGCGACCAGGTCCCGCAGGTCGAGGAACAGGGCCGACAGGCCGATGAAGGCGATGATCGCCACGGTGGCGTAGACGAAGGGCATCATCTTGCTCACGTCGGCGTGGTACCGGCGATTTTTGCGGCTGCGGACCGCCTCGTAGACGGCGATGGCGACATGGCCACCGTCGAGCGGCAGCAGCGGGATCATGTTGAAGATCCCGACGAAGATGTTGATGGCCACCAGCAGGAGGAGCGTCCACTCCAGGCCGTTCTGCGATGCCTGGTTGGCCAGGTGCCCGAGCCCGACGGGTGACACGAAGCGCACCGCGGTGGGGTTGTCCGCCGCTTTCTTGTTGACGAGCATGTCGGCGTAGTTGGACACCCCGTGGGCGCTCACCAGGCCGCCGAGGACACTGAACGTCCGGGCGCCGTAGGACACGAAGGCACCGCCGGTCTTACTGAACGATTCGAAGAAGCCGAAATGCTGCGCCGGAGGATCGAGCGTGAACCCGATGAACCCCGTCGGCGTGGTGGCCGTCGGGGCGGCGGCACCCGCCGAGGCGGTGGCCTGCACCTTGGAGATGTCGACGGTGGTCGGACGGAGGTGCACCACCTGGCCGCCCCGTTGCACCGCGAAATCCAGCGTCTGGCCGGGATGGCGCTGGATGTAGGCATGGAGGTCGTCGTAGGACTTGAACACGATGCCGTCCACCGAGATAATCCGGTCGCCCACCCGGAAGCCCGCCTGCTCAGCGGGGCTCGGGCCGGTCGTCAGCGCCGACAGGCCGGAGATCTTGACCCCCGTCCCCGGCGACGGACCGATCAGTCCCTGGTCGCCGACGGCGAAGAAGATGGTGAACAGGAGAAGCAGGGCGATCAGGAAGTGGACGGTCGAACCGGCGACCGCCACCGAAATGCGCCGCCAGAACGGCTGCTGGCGGTACGTCCGGGGCTCGTCGGCCGGGTCGACCTCCTCGAGATTGTGCATCCCGATGATCTTCACGTAGCCGCCGAGAGGCAGGGCCTTGACGCCGTACTCGGTCTCGCCTCGCCGGAAGGACCACAGCCGCGGGCCGAAGCCCACGAAAAACTCGGTGACCTTGATCCCGGCCAGCTTGGCCATGACGAAATGGCCCGCCTCGTGGAGCACGATCATCAGCAGGATCGACGCGATCACGGCGACGGCGACGCCCACATGGGCGATGACCGACACCACCACGATGGCGGCGATGACGATCAGCAGGCGCACGATGGCGGCCCGCTGCTCGGCCGGCGTCTCCGGGGCGGTGCTCCTCGCCGTCGCCTTGGTCTCCTTGGGCGGCCCGGCGGGGGTGGCGGTTTCGTCGGTGGCGACGGGTGTCTGAGTCATGAGACCGTCACGGCCTGCACTCGGGCCACGGCGTCGGCCGCCCGCCGGCGGCCCTCGGCGTCGGCGGCCAGCACGTCGTCCACCGTGTCGGGGATCCACATCTCATGCATGGTCAGCACCGTTTCGATCACTTCACAAATGTCGGTCCAGCGGATTTGCCCCTTGAGGAAGGCGTCCACCGCCACCTCGTTGGCGCCGTTCAGGACGGCGGGGCCCGTGCCTCCCATCCGGCCGGCGTGGTACGCCAGGTCGAGGCAGGGAAAGGCGGCCCGGTCGGGCTGCTCGAAGTCCAGGCGGGTCAGCGTCTTCCAGTCGATGGCTCCGAAGGCCGTCGCCAGCCGGTCGGGATAGGCCAGGGCGTACCCGATCGGCAGCCGCATGTCCGGCAGCGACAGCTGGGCCAGCGTGGCCCCGTCGGTCGTTTCGATCATGGAGTGGATGACCGACTGCGGGTGGACGACGACATCGATACGGTCGTAGTCGACGTGGAACAGCTCATGGGCTTCGATGACCTCGAGGCCCTTGTTCATCAGCGTGGACGAGTCGATGGTGATCTTCGGGCCCATCGTCCAGGTCGGATGATTCAGAGCGTCGGTCACGGTGACGTCGCCCAGGTCGCGAGCCGAACGGCCCCGGAACGGGCCGCCGCTGGCCGTCAAGACGATCCGCTTCAGGCCCGGCCAGCCGCCGGCGCCGGCCGGGAGGGCCCGTAGGCATTGATGGACGGCGCAGTGCTCGGAGTCGACCGGGATGATCTCGGCCCCGGGGGTGGCGCGGACCCGCTGGACAACCGGACCGGCGGCGATGAGCGACTCCTTGTTGGCCAACGCCAGGCGGCGCCCGGCGCTCAGGGCCGCGAGGGTCACCGGCAGCCCGGCAAAGCCGACCACCCCGTTGACGACCACGTCGGCCTCCCGGGCGATGTCGGCGAGGGACTCGGCGCCGCCCAGTACGTCGGTCCCGGCGGGGACCCGGTCACGCAGTTCCGCCACCTTGCTGGCGTCGGCGATGGCCACCAGCTTCGGGTTCAGCCGACGGGCCTGGTCAACCAGGGCGTCGACCGAATGGGCGGCGCCGATGGCCACGACCTGGTACTCCTCCGGTCGGGAGCAGATCACGTCGACCGCCTGGGTGCCGATCGAGCCAGTCGAGCCGACCAGGCTGACGGTCTTCATCGACCGGCTGCGAAGGGTTGCACTAAACCAGTCTGAGGTAAGCGACGAGGTAATAGGTCGCGGGGAGCACGAAGAGAAGGGCGTCGAAGCGATCCAGGAGGCCGCCGTGGCCGGGAAGGAACGAGCCGGAGTCCTTCAGATCGAGGTCCCGCTTGACCATGGATTCGCACAGGTCGCCGATGGGCGCCACCACCGCGATCATCAACCCGAGCAGGAAGGCGTGGTTGAACGTCCAGGTGCCCTTGAGGAAGGGCAGACGGGACAGAACGACGGAGATGATGATGGCGCCGATGCCTCCGGCGATCACCCCTTCCCACGTCTTGCCGGGGCTGATGGAAGGGGCCAGCGGCCGGGAACCGATGGAGCTACCGGCGAAATAGGCCGCCGTGTCGGCGGCCACGGTGACAAGGACCGGAAGCAGCAGGAGCTGCTTGCCGTGGCCGCCAGGGCGCTGGAGCAGGAGCGAGGCGTACGAACCGAGGAAGCCCACCCATACGAACGCCATCACGGTCAGGCCGATATTGACCACCGGGCGGGCGTCGACGACTTGGAGCATGTACCACAACATGCTGGTGATGAAGACCAGGGCCAGGATGAGCGGCGCCGCTACCTCGCCGCGCCAGTAGGACGCGAGCATCACGGCCACGGTGGCGCTGACTCCGAGGAGGGTGGCGGGCCGGAAGCCTCGGTGCTGGATGAGGTTGTACAGCTCGAGCGCCGCCGCGGTCACGATCACCGTGGCCAGCAGCATGAGGACAGCGGCGCCGAGCACGTAGGCGATGATCAGGCCGAGCAACATCCCAACGCCGACCACCGTCGCCGACTGTAGATCCCGGCCCGCCCCGGCCCCCCCGCCGGACCCGTTGCGAACCGGAACACCCCCGCCATTGCGGCCGGTGCGCCGGGGCGGTCGCGGTCCCGAGGAGGATTGACGGCCGCTGGCCCGGCGGACCGGCGGGACCGGCGGAGCGGCATCGAGGAACGGGTCGGCGATCGGGGCGGGCCCGGATCGTTCGTCCTCCAACCGGTCGAACTGTTCGTCGAACGAGTAGACGTCGGAATGTTCGGTGCGCGTCGTATCCAGGGCCCCCAGGCGGGTGTCGTCATCGGCGAGATCGCTCACGTCGTCGAGGTCATCCCAGTCCGACGCCTCGTCGCGCCACCGCAGGCCGCGCGAGCCGAGCGCCTGCCAGGCGGCCAGTTCCTCCCCCTGCGACGGTTCCCGGTCGGAACTGATGAAGGGGACTTCGCCGGTCGGCGGATCCGTCCAATGCGGCAGATCCGGGATCGCTCCGGTCTGAAGGTTGATGCCCTCCTCCGGCGGCGACAGATCAGGGGGCCCGTCTTGGGGTTCGTAGCTCTCGTAGGGTGCCCCGGGACGGGGGGGGTCGGGTCGATCGATTGCGCCGACATCCAGACCACCTCGGCCCTCCCCGGGGTAACGGCCGGCGGAATGGTCGCCCCCGCCTTCCGTTCCCATGGCCCCCGGGCCCGCTGACGCCTCGGGATCCTTGGCGAAGTGTCGGCCCGCGTCGCTCCCGACGCCCACGGGCAACCGCTCGGTCGGACTCAACCGAGGCAGGGTCTCGTCGAGCAACCCAGCGTCTTCCCAGGCGCCGCGAGGCACGGTGTGTTCGGCGCCGAAGTCGGCGCCGACGACCTCGTCGGGCGGCTCAGATTCGGCGTCCGCCGGTAGGAGCCGGACCACCCGCGGCGGTGACGGGCTGCGCGGCGCTTCGGTGGGCTTGTTGCGACTGAAGCGCCCGGTGAAGCGGCGCTCCGGCGGCTTGATCGCCGGCCGGGGGACCGCCGACGCCGGGTCAACCGAGTCGGGCAGCGGGAAGCGGTGGGGTGAGCGCGGCCCGCTGGGGGGCGGCGGGACGTCGCCGAAGCGGAGGGCATCGTCCGGGCGGCGGCCCGCCGCCTGACCAGCCTCGAGGGCGGCCTGGGCCTCCTCGGCGCGGATGATCCGCACCCCTTCCGCCTGAGGGTGCGGCGAGAGCCGATCGTCTCGCTCGTG
Source organism: Acidimicrobiales bacterium (assembly GCA_036264135.1). Lineage (GTDB taxonomy): Bacteria > Actinomycetota > Acidimicrobiia > Acidimicrobiales > Palsa-688 > DATARN01. Next base: position 2,677 of record DATARN010000139.1, on the reverse strand, counting down.
GCTCTCGTCCACTAGGTCTCCTCTCGGTCGGATACCGCCGGGATCGGTGCGGGGAACCGGGGGATGCGATCGCCGACGTTTGCTTCAACGACAAAATACCAGGTCAATGCCATTCCGACGCCTTCACCGGATCGGCCTCCGCTCTCGGCGAACCTCACACCGAAAGCAGTTCTTTCTCCTTGTGTTCGAGTAAGCGGTCGATTTCCGCTACGTACTCGTGGGTCAGCTTGTCGAGCTCCTTCTCGGCCCGGTCGAGCTCGTCGGACGAGATGTCGCCGTCCTTCTCCAGGGAGTCAAGGTCCTTGCGGGCCGAGCGGCGGACGTTGCGGACCGCCACCCTGCCGTCCTCCGCCTTGTGGTGGACCACCTTCACCAGTTCCTTCCGCCGCTGCTCGGTGAGAGCGGGGAAAATAAGGCGGATCACCACACCATCGTTGCTGGGGTTGATCCCGAGGTCGGACTGCTGGATGGCCTTCTCGATGGCCTTGACCGTCGACTTGTCATACGGGGTGATCACCATCAGCCGGGCTTCGGGCACCTGGATTCCCGCGACCTGCTGCAGCGGCACCTCGGTGCCGTAGTACTCGACCTTGAGCTTCTCGACGAGGACCGGCGCCGCCCGCCCCGTGCGGACGGATCCGAAGTCGGCCTGCGTGTGGCCGACCACTTTCGCCATCTTTTCCCGGCAGTCGTCGAGGACAGCGTCGGCGAAGGATTCGTCCATTAGCGGATAAGCGTACCGATCCGTTCGCCCTGAAGGGCGCGACGCAGGTTCCCGGGCTCCATGATGCCGAACACCAGGATGGGGAGGGAGTTCTCCTTACACAGGGTGATGGCGGTCAGATCCATGACCCGCAGCCCCTGCGCCATGACGTCGTCGTAGGAGACCTCGTCGAGGCGGGTGGCGGTCGGGTCCAACTTGGGGTCGGCCGTGTAGACGCCGTCCACGTCACCGTGGGTGCCCTTGAGCAGCACATCGGCCTCGATCTCCACGCAGCGAAGGGCGGCCGGCGTGTCCGTCGTGAAATAGGGGTTACCCATCCCGGCGGCAAACACCACGACCCGCCCCTTCTCCAGGTGGCGCATGGCCCGGCGGCGGATGTACGGCTCGGCGATCTGGGACATCTGGATGGCGGTCTGCACCCGCGTCGGCTGGCCCTGCCCCTCGAGGGCGTCCTGCAGCGCCAGGGCGTTGATCACGGTGGCCAGCATGCCCATGTAGTCGGCCGTCGCCCGGTCCATGCCGACCGCGGAGCCGGTCGCGCCCCGCCAGATGTTGCCGCCACCCACGACCACTGCCACCTCGGTGCCCAGTTCGGTGCGCACCTCGGTGATCTCACGGGCGATTCGGGCTACGACGGCGCCGTCGATGGTCTCGTCGACCGCCGAGCTGGCGAACGCCTCCCCCGACAGTTTCAGCACGACACGCTTCCACGGGGGCGACGGCTGGGCCACCGTTGCGCCCGCCTACTCGCCGATCAGGACCTGGGCGAAGCGAACGACCTTGGCCGACCCGAGCACCTGGGAAACGGTCTGCTTCTCGTCCTTGGCGTAGGGCTGCTCGAGCAGCACCCCACCGGGGACCCGCTTGTACCAGCCCTGGACTTTGCCCTCCACGATCTTGGCGATGGCCTGGTCGGGCTTGCCCTCGTTGCGCGTCTGGGCTTCCAGCGTGGTTCGCTCCGCTTCGACATCCTCGGCGGGAACGTCCTCGCGGGAAAGGTAGTTGGGCTTCCCGAAGGCGATGTGGACGGCGATGTCGTGGGCCAGTTCGGCGTCGCCGCCGGCGATCTCGACCAGCACGCCGTTGACGCCTCGTCCGGACTGCATGTGGAGGTAGGTCTCCAGGATGTTGCCGTCGCCGGCGACGAAGCGCACGACCCGGCCCAGCTGGATGTTCTCCCTGAGCGTGACCTGCAGTTCCTCGATGGCGTCCTTGCGGCTGGCCACGGCGTCCTCGCCCTGCTCGGCGACGAGGGCGGCCAGGTCGGTGGCCAGCTGGATGAAGGTTGGTGACTTGGCCACGAAGTCGGTCTCGGACTTCAACTGGACGAGGGCGGCGACACCCGTCGCAGCGACGAAGGCGGCGGCAATGGCGCCCTGGGTCGCGTCGCGACCGGCGCGCTGATCGGCCTTGGCCAGGCCCTTCTCCCGCAGAAGACGGGCGGCGGCCTCATGGTCCCCGTTGGTGTCAGTCAATGCCTTCTTGGCGTCGAGGATGCCGGCGCCGGTCGCGTCGCGCAGCTTCTTGACGTCCTTGGCGGAAATCTCTGCCATCAGTGGTGTTCCCTACTCCTCGGTTGGTGTCGTATTCGGCTCGGTGGTCGGTGTGGTCGCCATGGCGGCGTCGGCCGGCGCATCGGCCGGCGCTTCTGAGGCGGCCTCGGGCGTCGCAGCCGGCGCTTCTGAGGCGGTGGGCGCTTGTTCGTGGGCGGCGGGGGCGGCTGGGGGTTCCGGCGCGGCCGCCGGCGCTTCCGAGGCGGCGGGGGGTTCCGGGGCCGCAGCCGGCGCTTCTGAGGCGGCCGGGGGTTCCGGGGCCGCGGCCGGCTGCTCGGGCGCCTGAGTGGCGGCCGGGGCCGCGGCCGGTGGAGCTGGCGGCGGCGGAATGGGAGCTGGGGCGGTCGGGGCGGCAGCGGTGCTGGTGCCGTAGCCGGGGCTTGGGGGCGCCTGGCCCTCG
>DATARN010000129.1:0-1991 GCA_036264135.1 Acidimicrobiales bacterium | reverse complement strand
CATCTGCGAGGAGCTCATCTTCCGGGGCTTCGCCGTCTCCTACCTGCGGTGGCTGTGGCCCGCCGCCCCCCGGTCGGTGATCATCGTGATCACCGCTGCGGCATTCGGGCTCGGGCACCTCTACCAGGGCGCTCGGGGCGTCATCCTGACCGGCCTCGTCGGGGCCTACCTGGCGTGGCTGGTGTTGTCGACGGGGAGCCTGCTGCCCGCCATGGTGATCCACGCCCTCCTCGACCTGCGGATCCTCGCCCTGCCCGACCTGCGGGAGCCGGCTCCCGCGGCGACGGGCGGCGTAACTCCCGCGCCAAGTACCGGCTAGACATCCCACGGTCGTAAATGTCAAGCGGCGGCGGCAAGTTTGTTGTCGCTGCGGTGGCCCCAGGCGATGTTTTCGTCGTAGAGGCTGTGGTGTGTCAGGCATCCGTGGAGGATGCCGACGAGGCGGTTGCCGAGGGCTCGTAGCGCCTGGTTGTGGCCGTCACCGTTAGCTCGCCGGGCGTCGTAGTAGGCCCGAGCGCCGGGCGAGGCGCTGAGAGACGCGAAGGCCCACAGCTGGATGGCGTCGCGGAGGCGGTCGTTGGCGACGTGGCGGGCCAAGACCGCCTTTTTGGTGCCCGAGGCCCGGGTGATGGGCGACGTGGCGGCGTAGTTCTTGCGAGACTTGGCATCGGCATAGCGGTTCGGCTCGTCGCCGAACTCGCCGAGCACCCGGGCGCCGAGGATGGTCCCTAGTCCTGGCAGGGATCGGACCACTCCGGCGTCTGGGTGCTGATCAAAATTTGCGGTCAGGTCCCCGGCCAGATGGTCGATCTGGACGTCCATCTCCGCGATGACTGCTGCCAGCGCCTTGACAGTGGCGCCCATGGCGGTGGCCACCGCGGCGGGGGCGGCGAGCTGAGGGGCGCGCAGAGCGGTTTGGATCTCCGCGGCGCGTTTGTCGACTCGTCGCTGCCGGCCGCCGCGGCGCAAGGCGGAGGAGATCTTCGAGATCGACAGGCCCGCCCCCAGTGTCGGAGTGGAGGCTATGGCCAGTACCGCCAGCGCGTCGGTGCTGGTCAGGTCGTCGAAGGCCACCAGGGCGGCGGGATAGAACTCCCGCAGCGTCGAGCGCAGCTGGTTGGATTGGCGGCCCCGAGACCAGATCATGGTCTTGTGCGCTCGGGCCAGGATCTTGATCGCCTCGACGCCGACACTGTCGCCGGCCACCAAGCGGTGGTTGTGGCGGTCGGTGCGGACCATGTCGGCCAGCACCTTGGCGTCGCCGGCGTCGGACTTGGCGCCGCTGGTGGAGTGGCGGTCCCGGTAGCGAGACGTCGACATCGGGTTCACCGCGTACAGCTGGTAGCCGGCCGCCACCAAAGCGGTGACGAACAGCCCTCGGTCGGTCTCGATTCCGATCACGACCTCGGCCGCCTCCTCGACGTGGGCGCCCACCAGCTCGTGGAACCGGGCGATGCCCTCCACCCCTTCAGGCAGTCGTGCCTTGGCCAGCCGTCGGCCCTCTCCGTCGCACACGTGCACGTCGTGGTGGGCTTCCGCCCAGTCCACCCCTACAAAGATCATCCTGCCGCCTCCTCCTGGTCGGATCTGCACCTGCCGAGAGCCCCGAGGTCGCCAGCGGCCCGCTAATGGACAAGTGCTCGAGGCACGACATCCCACCAGCCGTCACGGCAACCTCACCGACCAGCAGGGGCACGATCTAGCCGTAGGGCTCAACGCCCAGCGCTCCGTAGTACTCACCTGCTGGCGGCTCGGCCCACCAGCCTCACCCAACCAACAGATGAGGTGTTAGATCCCCATTAGGCGCTCGTAACGTCTAGAGCGGGTGCTGGTAGAAGCGCCACACCTTCGAGCGCGTACCGCCGATGGTCTCGATCGCCTTGTTCATGCGGTCGTTGGATGCCAGAATCCACTACGCCTCGGCCTCGGCGATCTGGGGACGGGCCATGAGGCGGTCCAGGCACTCCTGGTAGATGAGCGGGCCGATGGCC
>DATARN010000045.1:0-6031 GCA_036264135.1 Acidimicrobiales bacterium | reverse complement strand
TGCCGCACCTGCTCGTTGCACAGCCGGGCCTACCTGCGCCATCTGTTCATGGTGAGCGAGCCGTCCGGCGCCCGCCTCCTCAGCTGGCACAACCTGGCGTGGCAACTGCGGCTTATGTCCGATATTCGCCAGGCCATCGTCGCCGGCCGCCTGGGCGAGCTGCGCCGCGGCATAGCGGCAGCGTGGGACTAGTGTTGGCGTGGAGATCGGGAGCCGGGCGGCGTCGGCGTACCGGTCGCGCCTGCCGCTTCAGACGGCGCCCGCGCTAAGGTCTGGCGGACTGTCCCGTCGTCGCTAGGCGCCGCGGATCGCCGCCCATCTCATGTCCCTCCTCATCTTTCCCCTGATCATCTTTGGCCTGTATTTCCTCATGCTGCGCCCTCAGCAGCAGCGGATGCGGCGCCAGCAGGAACTGGTCAAATCGATCGGCGTCGGTGACCGTGTGCTCACCGCCAGCGGTCTCATCGGGCGCGTGGTGGACGAGTCCGGCGACCGCCTCCTACTGGAGATCGCCGACGGGGTGGTGGTCGAGTTCGTCCGCCTGGCCGTCAGCCGGCGCCTCGACGAGTCGGAGCCCAGCTTCCTCTCCCTGAGTGACGAGGCCGAACTGGACGGCGGCTACGAGGAGGACGAGTCCGAAGAGGAACGGGCGGCCGGGGAATCCTCGACCCCCGAATCGTCTACTGCGGAATCCTCCGCCGTGAACGACGAGGCGGCGGCCGGGGAAGCAGTGCCGGTCGAGGCGGTCGAACCGGACGTGGCGCCGACGGCCGCCAGCAGTGCGGAGCACGTGACCGGTGCTCCGGCATCACCGGGAGCGGGCGCGGTCGACCCCGAAGGCACGACGCCTGGGACAGCAGCACCTGTCCCGGGCCAGGATCCTCACTGAACCTATGAAGAAGTCTCTCTGGTATTCGCTGCTGGGCATCGTCGCGGTCGCGATCATCGCCCTCGGCGCCACCTTCGCCGCCGGAAACAAGCCGTTGCTCGGACTGGACCTGCAGGGGGGCGCATCCGTTGTCCTGCAGCCGAAGACCAAGGTCGACAACAGCGTCCTCAGCCAGGCCATCTCCATCATCCGAAAGCGGGTCGACGGGCTGGGCGTAGCGGAACCGAGCATCAGCCGGCAGGGCAGCAACGTGGTGATCGAGCTGCCCGGCATCAAGGACCCCGCCCAGGCGCTGAACGCCGTCGGACAGACGGCGCAGCTGCTGTTCCGTCCGGTGATGTGCACCAGCGGGACGGGCACGTCCGCCGCCATCACGCCGTTCCCGCCCTTCAGCACCACCACGACGGCTCCCGGATCGACGACGACCACACCCGGCGCCACGACCACGACCACGCCCGGGGCCACGACGACCACCGCGCCCGGCACCACGTCGACCAGTAAGGGGGCGCTCGGACCGGTCGGCGGCCGCATCCCCGGCGCCGCCCTCGGTGGGGTCGTTCCCAGCCAGACGCCCGCCCCGACGACTCCTGTCGTGACCGTGCCCGCCACGCCGACGCCGACGGCCCCGGCTACCACGCCCACCACCGCCGCCGGCAGCGCCCCGCCCGGCCTGTCCAGCCAGTACTGCCAGCTGGCCAGCACCAACGTCGGCAGCTCCATCCCGACGACGAAGCCCGGCGACGACAACCCCACGGCCACGGTCCTCCTGCCGTCAGCCGACAAGACGGGCAACGCCCCCGATCTTTCGGGACCCCGGTACCTGCTCGGCCCGGCCCAGCTGACCGGCAAGGTGGTCAGCACCGCCACCGCCCTGCCGCCCGACGGGACGACCTCGACCACCTGGTATGTGCAGGTGAAGTTCACCGGCTCGGGGGGCCCGCAGTTCGACAAGCTGGCCCAGAACAACTACCAGCAGTTTGTCGCCGTCGACCTCGACGGCGTGGTCGAATCGACGCCCCAGATCCAGGCCCAGACGTACAACGGCACGGCCATCATCAACGGGTCGAACTTCACCGAGACCCAGTCGAAAAACCTGGCGCTGGAACTGCGCTACGGATCGCTCCCGGTCCAGTTCACGCCCCAATCGATCCAGACCGTGTCGGCAACCATCGGGAAGGACTCCCTGCGCGCCGGCCTGGTGGCGGGCGGCATCGGCCTGCTGCTCGTGCTGGCCTACATGCTCTTCTACTACCGGGCCTTGGGGGTGGTGGTCATCCTCGGCCTGGCCCTCTCCGGCATGCTGCTCTACGCCATCATTTCCGCCCTGAGCGTGTCCAGCTTCCAGCTGTCGCTTTCGCTGGCCGGCGCCACCGGGATCATCGTGTCCGTCGGTGTGACCGCCGACTCCTACATCGTGTATTTCGAACGTCTTAAAGACGAAATACGATCCGGCAAGAGCGTGCGGACGTCGGTCGATCGCGGCTTTGCCCGGGCCTACCGCACCATCGTGGCCGCCGACCTGGTCTCCATCATGGCGGCCGCCGTGCTGTGGCTGTTCACGGTGGGATCGGTGAGGGGCTTCGCCTTCTTCCTGGGCCTGTCCACCATCCTCGACCTGATCACCGCCTATTTCTTCACCCGGCCGATGGTCGCCCTGCTCGGGCGCAACCGGCTCTTCACCGAGGCGCGATTCTTTGGGGTGGCCCGGGGTCTGGCGGCCACGCCGGCGGGGGGGACATGATGACCGACACCAAACCGGCCGACGGCCGGGCCACAGCCCACCACGGCCTCTGGACGAGGCTCTACCGCGGGGAGACGGCGTTCGACTTCGTCGGCCGCCGCCGGCGGTGGTTTTTCATCTCGGGCGCCATCATCGTCATCGGGCTGATCTCGCTGTTCGTCCGGGGCCTCAATTTCGGTATCGACTTCAAGGGCGGCACCGTGTGGGAGGTCCGGTCGAACGCGTCCGTCGCCCACGTCCGCGACGTCCTCGGCCAGGTCGACCCGGCGTTCCGCCAGGCCACCATCGAAATTCTGACCGACCGCACCACCGGCGCCCACACGGTGCGGATCTCGGCCCAGGCGACGACCACCAAGGACAAGACAAAGGTGACGGCGGTGAGCGACGCCCTGGCCAAGATGGCGGGCGTGAACATCAACCAGGTGGCGTTGAACGACGTCGGCCCCACCTGGGGCCATGACATCACGACCAAGGCGGAGCGGGCCCTCGTCATCTTCCTGGCCCTCGTGGTGCTCTACATCACCTTCCGGTTCGAGGGCAAGATGGCCATCGCCGCGCTCATCGCGTTGGTGCACGACATCCTGGTCACGCTCGGGGTGTACTCCATCTCCGGCTTCTCGGTGACACCGGCGACGGTGATCGCCTTCCTCACCATCCTCGGGTACTCGCTGTACGACACCATCGTCGTGTTCGACAAGATCGAGGAGAACACCAAGGGCTTGGCGGCCACGGGCCGCATCACCTACACCGAGACGGTGAACCTCTCGATGAACCAGGTGCTGATGCGCTCGATCAACACCAGCATCGTGGCCATCATGCCGATCCTTTCCATCCTTCTCATCGGCGCCTACCTGCTCGGGGCGTCGGCCCTCGAGGACTTCGGGCTGGCCCTGTTCATCGGCCTGCTCACCGGCGCCTACTCGTCGATCTTCATCGCCGCGCCGGCGCTGGCCGTGATGAAGGAGCGCGAGCCCCGCTACGCCCAGATCCGCCAGCGCCTGGCGAACCGGGCCACCATGACCGGTGTGCTCACGCCGGCGGCGGCGGCGTCCGGCGAGCTCCTCGGGGCGGCCGCGGGCGGCGGTGGCGGCGGGGGCGGTCGTTCCCGCGGCGGCGCCCGGGCGGGGGCGGCGAGCGCCGCCGGGTCGGGCGGATCGGGCGGCGGCAGCGGGGGAGGCAGGACCAGGGTCGCGCCTCGGCCGCCGTTGAAGCCCGCCGGGTTGGCGGCCAAGGCGTCATCATCGCCCTCCTCGGCGCCGTCTTCCGCGTCGTCTTCCGGGCCGGCAGACGACGGCGGCGACCTCGTCGGCGACGACCTGGACGCGGTGGAAGTGGCACCGGTCGCCGGGCGGGGTGGCAGCAAGAAGGCGTCGGGCGCGGCCACGTCGGCGGCGGGATCGGGCTCGGCCGGATCCGGGACCGGCGCCGGATCCGACTCCGGGTCGGCGTCCGGCGCGGGTGGCGCCGGGGCCGGAGCCGGGGCGGGCAACGGCGCGTCCGGGGCGGCCCGCCAGGCACCGAAGCCCAAGGCCAACACGCCCAACCGGACCGGCGGGGGTGGGGGCGGGGGCGGAAACCGGCCCGGGCCCCGGCCCCGGAAGAAGGGCCGGCGCCGCTAACTATCGGCTGTCCTCGTGGCCGTCCGGGCACGACGAATGGTGCGCCAGCCGCTACCGTGGGGTAATGGGGAGCGTGGGCGACGGAGCCTGGCTAAAGGAGTTCATCCGGGACATCCCCGACTACCCGCGCCCCGGTGTCGTCTTCAAGGACATCACCCCGCTGCTGGCCGACATCAAGGCGTTCCGCTACAGCATCGACAACCTGGCGGACCACTTCGCCGGCCAGAAGGTCGACAAGGTGCTCGGCATCGAGGCCCGCGGCTTCATCATCGCGGCACCGGTCGCCTACCGGTTCGGCGCCGGCTTCGTGCCCGTCCGCAAGGCGGGGAAGCTGCCGTGGACCGTCGAGAAGCAGGAGTACCTCCTCGAGTACGGCACCGACGTCCTGGAGATCCACCGCGATGCCCTCGGCCCCGGCGACCACGCCCTGATCATCGACGACGTCCTGGCGACGGGCGGCACGGCGGCCGCCACCACCCACCTGGTCGACCGCCTGGGCGGCGTCACGATTGGCGCGGGATTCCTGATCGAGTTGGGCTTCCTCGGCGGACGCGGGAAGTTAGAAGGCGTCGATGCCGTTTCACTCATCACCTATGAGTAGGCCCAGGCGGTTGAAGCTATGAGCCGGGACCGTGCGCGCGGCCCGGTCCTGGAAACTCCGGGTCGCCGGAGCTCGGTGGTCGCCGGGCCCCGGGTGCTGCCGTGGCGCCGTCCCGCCCCCCCCGCCGAGCTTCTCGCGCCGCTGCTCAGCGCCTACAAGGAGCGCCACCCGAAGAGCGACGCCACCCTCATCCAAGCCGCCTACGCCGTCGCCGACACCGCCCACGACGGCCAGCTGCGAAAGTCGGGTGAGGCGTACATCACTCATCCGGTGTCGGTGGCGACCATCCTGGCGACCCTCAGCCTGGACGACATCACCATCGCCGCCGCCTTGTTGCACGACGCCGTCGAGGACACCGGCGTCTCGCTCGCCGACATCGAAGAGCAGTTCGGGCCGGTCGTCGCCAGCATCGTCGACGGCGTCACCAAGCTGGAGCGGATCCAGTTCGATTCCAAGCAGGCCCAGCAGGCGGCCACCATGCGCAAGATGCTGGTGGCCATGGCCAAGGACCCCCGCGTCCTGTTGATCAAGCTGGCCGACCGCCTGCACAACATGCGGACCATCGCCGCCATGCCGGAGTGGAAGCAGCATCGCACCGCCCAGGAGACGCTCGACATCTACGCGCCCCTGGCCCACCGCTTCGGTATCCAGGACATCAAGTGGCAGCTCGAGGACCTGGCCTTCGCCACCTTGCACCCGCGGCGCTACGCCGAGATCGAGCAGATGGTCGCCACCCGCTCGCCCGAGCGCGACATCTACCTGACCCAGGTCATCGACCAGGTCCAGGAGCGCCTGGCCGCGGCCCGGGTCGAGGGCGCCGTCACCGGCCGACCCAAGCACTTCTACTCCATCTACGAAAAGATGGTCGTCAAGTCCAAGGAGTTCGACGACATCTACGACCTGGTGGGCGTCCGCGTCCTGGTGGACTCGGTGAAGGACTGCTGGGCCGCCCTCGGGGCCATCCACGGGGCGTGGACCCCGGTGCAGGGGCGGTTCAAGGACTACATCAACACCCCCAAGTTCAATCTGTACCAGTCGCTGCACACCACCGTCGTCGGCCCGCAGGGCAAGCCCCTCGAGGTCCAGATCCGCACCAAGGAGATGCACAACCGAGCGGAGCGGGGGATCGCCGCCCACTGGGGCTACAAGGAGCGGGCGTCGGCCGCCGACATCGCCTGGCT
>DATARN010000246.1:0-24764 GCA_036264135.1 Acidimicrobiales bacterium | reverse complement strand
AAGATGACGATCACGAACGGGAACATCAGCACGTGGAGCACATACCATCGCAGCAGCGTGGCGCTGCTAATGGTGGCCCCCCCGATGAGCACGTACTGCACCTGGCTCCCGAAGACCGGGGTGTAACCCATCATGTTCGTTCCTACCGTCACCGCCCACAGGGCTAGCTGGTCCCAGGGAAGCAGGTAGCCGGTGAACGAAAGCAGCAGGGTGAGGAGCAGCAGGATGACGCCGATGACCCAGTTGAACTCCCGCGGCGGCTTGTAGGCCCCGTGGTAGAAGACCAGGGCCATGTGCAGGAAGACCGAGAGCACCATTAAGTGGGCGGCCCATCGGTGCATGTTGCGGACCAGGAGCCCGAAGGTGACGGCCGTCTGCAGGCCCTTGATGTCGCCCCAGGCGTTGGCCGCCGCCGGCCGGTAGAAGAACATCAGGAAGATGCCCGTCACCGTCAGGATGATGAACAGGAAGAAGGAGAGGCCCCCGAGGCACAGGGTGTAGCTGACCTTGACGGCGTGGCGCTTCACCTTCACCGGGTGAAGGTGGTACAGCACGCTGTTCATGATCACGTAGGAACGGTTACGGGGACTGTCGGTGTAGCCCTTGCGGAAGATGGAGCCGGGCCGGAAGACCGAGGTGGCGAACTGCGACCCCTGGAACTTGTTCATCGCCTCGGACAGCCGCTCGCCCGGCGTCTTCCGTTCCTTGACCGCGTCGGGAGAGGCCGAACCCCTGCCACCAAGTCCAAACAGTCGCGCCACGAAGACCTCTCTAGAACCGCATGCCGTAGGAGTAGCCGTGCTTGTTGTCGCGCTGGTGCGGGTCACCGTCGCGGGCGGCCACGCCGGCCCGGCCCATGATGATCACGCCGGTCGGGCAGCGGTCGACGCAGAGGCCGCAGCGGGTGCACACGTCCTCGTCGACGATGAACACCACGTGGTCACTCGGGTCGGCGCCGGGGATGTCGGTGTCGACCGAGTCGACGATGGTGTCGTGGGCGAGCATGTGGATGCACTTCCACGGGCAGATGTCGACGCAGCCCTCGCACATGATGCACTCGGACTGGTCGATGTGGAGGAACTGCTTGGGCTTGACGGCCTTGGACAGGTCGGCGGTTTCGATCTCGGCGAGGACGTACTCGCCGGGAAAGCTCGGCATGGGGGGGTTGGCGTCAGTGCGGGCCATTCGTGCCTCCTTCCAGGCTGAACGGGCGAGACGTGCGAGACGTGCCACACGTGCACGCCGTTCGAGCGGTGCCATCGTGGCCCCCAACGGGGCCGGTCACCATGGTGCTCATGTCGACCGCACAAGCGGTCGGCCATAGGCGGAGGTCTTTTCCAGCGCCGCCGTCTTGGGCTTCTTGCCCCGGTTCTGCCACCACATGATCATGATGACGTGGCCCACCAGCCCGACGCCGTAGATCACGGTGGCGATGAGGTCCTCGATGATGTGGGCACTGATGGTGATCTTGCCGTGGCCGAAGAACTTGATGCCGTTGGGGGCGATCACGTTCTTGCTGTTGCCGATGCCCAGGCTGTCGTGGAGGAAGTGGCCCATGGGCCCCATGGGGATCCCGATCTTGTCGGTGCGCCACTTGAGCTCGCTGTCGGCGTAGCGCAACCAGCGGTCGGGCACCACGCCGTAGATCATGAGCAGCAGCCCGAACACGAACAGCCCGGCGATGAACGCCTCGCCCCAGGTCAGCTTGCTGCCCGGCGGCCGGCGCTTGGCCTCCCACACGACCGCGCCGGTCAGCAGCAGCGACACCACGATCGAAAAGAGGAAGGCGGTCACAGCCGAGCGGTCTCCTGGTTGTTACGGGATTGCAGGGGTGTCACAGCGGGGATCGGACACTTCGTGAACGTACTCACATGCTAGTCATTGGGGCCTCAGACGAGCCTGCGGCCGACAGATTCGGTTCTACCACCTGAAGTCGCGATTGAGCACATCGGTGCGCCCGCCCTCGCCGCCCGCCGGCGCCCGCCCTCCCCGCCCACCGGCGCTCACCCTCGCCGCCCCGCCGGCGCCGCCCGTCTGCGCCCGCCCGCCACGCCCTGGGCTCGCTTGGTCGGTTCCGCCACCGCACGCCTACAGTGCGAGGAGCAGCCAGTCGGCCTCACGGAGGATTAGGCGTTGACGGAAATCCCCGAACATCTCCTACGGCGCTCCCGGGAGCGGCGAGCCGCCCTGGGCCTCGGCGGCGACGACGCCGGCGGGGAGTCGGCCGGCGCGCTCCCCGCCCGCAGCGACGCCCCGGCCACGCCGGCCGCGTCGGCCGGCTCGGCGCCCGCCCGGGCGACGGCGGCCAAAGCGCCCGCCGTCGTCGAGGAGCCGCTGGTCCCCGAACCCGTCGCCTACGTCCGCCCGACCGGCCCCCACAAGCTGCCCGTACCGGTGTGGGTCATGCCCGTCCTGGTGGCCATCCCGCTGTGGGCGTTCTTCTTCCCCGGCGCCTTTAGCAAGCATCAGAAGGCGGTGGTCTCCGACCCGGTCACGATCGGCAACCAGGTGTATCACGCCAACTGCTCGACCTGCCACGGTTCCAACGGCGAGGGCGGCGTCGGCCCTGCCCTCCACGGCGGGGTCTCGGCCATCACCTTCCCCAATGTCGCCGACCAGATCAACTGGGTGAAGAACGGCTCGACCGGCCTGCCCAAGAACGCGCCCTACGGCGACGCCAACCGCACCGGCGGCCAGCACGTGGCGGCCAAGAACGACATGCCCGGCTTCGCCAACTCGCTCTCCGCCACGCAAATCCAAGACGTCGTCACCTACGAACGAACCAAGTTGTGATCGAGCAGCGTGAGGTCCTGGTCATCGGCGGCGGCCCGTCGGGGGCGGCCTGCGCCTACTGGCTGGCCGAAGCGGGCCACGATGTCCTGCTTATCGAGAAGAAGCGCTACCCGCGGGAAAAGACCTGCGGCGACGGCCTGACGCCCCGCTCGGTCCGCCAGCTCTACGACCTGGGCCTGGCGGACGAGCTGGTCAAGCACCACCGCTTCGACGGGCTGCGCTCGCACGCCTTCGGGCGCACCCTGGAGCTGAAGTGGCCCCACCACGACGACTTCCCCGACCACGGCTACGTGGTCACCCGCAAGGACCTCGACCACATGGTCGCCCTCCGGGCCGAGAAGGCCGGGGCCACCGTGTGGCAGGCCTCCGAAGCGGTCGAGCCGATCGTGGAGGGCGGCCTGGTCCGAGGCGCCCAGGTGAGGCGCAAGGACGGTGCCGGGGCCCGCCCGGGCGCCGAGGAGCAGCCGGCCAGCCCCGGCGGCGAGCCCACGACCACCGCCGTCAAGGCCAGGTACGTGATCGTCGCCGACGGCGCCAACTCCCGCTTCGGCCGCTCCCTCGGCACCAGCCGCAACCGGGCCTACCCCCTCGGCATGGCCATCCGGGGCTACTACACCTCGCCCCGCCACGACGAACCGTGGATCGAGAGCTGGCTCGACATCCACGACAAGGCGGGCAACACCCTCCCCGGCTACGGCTGGATCTTCCCGGTGGGCGACGGCCGGATCAACGTGGGCATCGGCCTGCTCTCCACCTTCAACCAGTGGAAGGCGGTCAACACCACCCATCTCATGGCCGCCTTCGTGGAGTACGCCCCGGAGTCGTGGGGGATGCGGCCGGAGACCAGTTGCGGCCCCCCGACCGGTGGCCGCCTCCCGATGGCCCTGTCCGTCGGCCCCCACGCCGGCCCGACTTACCTCGTGATCGGCGACGCCGGCGGGGCCATCAACCCCTTCAACGGCGAGGGCATCGCCTACGCCTACGAGACGGGCCGCATGGCCGCGGGCGCCGTCCACCAGGCCCTGGCCACGGGCGACGGCATGGCCCTGCAGGCCTTCGAAACTGACCTGTGGGCGACCTACGGCCTCTACTACAAGACGGCGCGGGCCTTCGTGAAGATCATCGGCCGGCCGGAACTGATGAAGGCGCTGGTGTCGACCGGGATGCGCAGCCGCACCCTCATGGAATGGGTACTGCGGATCATGTCGAACCTGCTGCGCCCCGACGAACTCGGCCCCGCCGAAGCGGCCTACCGCGCCGTGGCGGCCATCGCCCGAGTCGTGCCCGACGCCGCCTAGGGGGGAAAAGGGGGCCGGATCAGCCGGAAGCGATTTCCGCCACCGCCGCCACGGTGCGGTCGATGTCGGCGTCGGTGTGGCTGAGCGACGGGAACCACGCCTCGTACGCCCCCGGCGCCACCGCCACTCCCCGGTCGAGGAGGCCGTGCATCAACCCCGGGTAGCGCCCGGTGTCGGCGGAGGCCTTGGCGCCGGCGAAGTCGGTCACCGGCGAGGGGGCGAAGAAGACCCCCACGAGCGGGCCGACGACGGGGACCTGGGCCTGCCAGCCCGCCGCCTCGAAGGCGGCGGTCAGGCCGGAGCCCAGCCGAGCGGCCCGCGTCGCCAGCTCCTCGTAGGCGCCGGCGTCGAGCCGGCCAAGGACCGTCAGCCCGGCCGCGGTGGCCAGCGGGTTTCCCGACAGCGTCCCCGCCTGGTACACCGGACCGAGCGGGGCCAGCAGCGACATCACGTCGGCCCGGCCGCCGAAGGCGGCCAGCGGCAGGCCGCCGCCGATCACCTTGCCGAAGCACCACAGGTCGGGCCGGACGCCGAAGCGCTCCGACGCCCCGCCCGGGCCCAGGCGGAAGCCGGTAATCACCTCGTCGAAGATCAACAGGGCGCCGGCGCGGTCACAGGCCGCCCGCAGGCCCTCGAGGAACCCGGGGACGGGAGGGACGAGGCCCATGTTGGCCGCCACGGGCTCGACGATGACGGCGGCCACGTCGTCGTCGATGGCGGGCACCACGTTGTAGGGGACGACCATCGTCTCGGCCACCGCCGCCTTGGGCACGCCGGCCGATGCCGGCAGCCCCAGCGTCGCCACCCCGCTCCCCCCGCCCGCCAGCAGCCCGTCGGAGTGGCCGTGGTAGCAGCCCTCGAACACGACGATGCGGTCCCGGCCGGTGGCGCCCCGGGCCACCCGCACCGCCGACATGGTCGCCTCGGTGCCGCTCGACACCAGCCGGACCATCTCGCAGCCCGCCACCCGCTGGCAGATCCCCTCGGCCAGCTTCACCTCGGCGGCGGTCGGCGCCCCGTAGGTGGTGCCCCGCCCGGCGGCGGCGGCGACCGCCGCCACCACCTCGGCGTCGGCATGGCCGAGGATCGACGCCCCCCACGACTGCACGTAGTCGAGGTAGCGCCGGCCTTCGACGTCCCACACGTAGGCGCCCTCGGCGCGGGCCACGAAGTACGGGATGCCCCCGACGGCGCGGAAGGCCCGCACCGGCGAGTTGACGCCGCCGGGGATGACCTGGCCCGCCCGGTGGAACCAGTCGGCGTTGGTGGCCGGCTCAGCCAATGGCTTCTGCGATCTCCCCGGCCAGATAGGTGAGGATCAGATCGGCGCCGGCCCGCTTGATGGCGCCCAGGTGCTCGAGGGCGACGGCGTCGCCGTCGATCCAGCCGTTGGCCGACGCCGCCTTGATCATGGCGTACTCCCCGCTCACGTGGTATGCCGCCACCGGCAGGTCGACCCGGTCGCGGACGGCGGCGATCACGTCCAGGTAGGCCAGGGCGGGCTTCACCATCACAATGTCGGCGCCCTCGGCCACGTCGAGCTCCACCTCGGCCAGCGCCTCCCGGCGGTTACCGGGGTCCTGCTGGTAGGCCTTGCGGTCGCCGCCGCCGGCGATCTGGACGTCCACCGCGTCACGGAACGGCCCGTACAGCGCCGAGGCGTACTTGGCGGCGTAGGCCAGGATGGCCACCTGGTCGAAACCGGCGCCGTCGAGCGCCCGCCGGATGGCCCCCACCTGGCCGTCCATCATCCCCGAGGGGGCGACGATGTCGGCCCCGGCGTGCGCCTGGGCCAGGGCGACGCGCTGGTAGAGCTCGACGGTCTCGTCGTTCTTGACCTGGCCGGCGGGGTCGAGGACCCCGCAGTGGCCGTGGTCGGTGTACTCGTCCAGGCACAGGTCGGCGATCACGACGAGAGAGTCGCCCAGGGCGTCTTTCAGGTCGGCGATGGCGACCTGGACGATCCCGGCGCCGTTCCAGGCCTCCGACCCGGTGGCGTCCTTGCGGCTCGGGATGCCGAAGAGGACCACGGCGGGGATGCCCAGCTGGGACAGGCGCTCCGCCTCCTTGCGGAGCGAGTCGCGGGTGTGCTGGACGACGCCCGGCAGGGAGGCGATGGGCCGCGGCCCGTCGATGCCCTCGCGCACGAAGAGCGGCGCGATGAGGTCGTCCACGGAGAGGCGGGTCTCGGCGACCATGCGGCGCAGGACGGGGGTGCGGCGCAGGCGCCGCAGGCGGCGTTCGGGGAAGGCCATTCCGGGTTACGACCGTACTGCGGAAAGGCCGGCTACCAGCGCATCGACGAGGCCGTCGATGCTGTGGTCGTCGGCGACCACATCGACGTGGTAGCCCGCCGCCCGGGCGGTCGCGGCGGTGACGGGCCCGATGCAGGCCACGAAGGCGGCCCCGCCGGCGGGCACGAGGGCGGCGTAGTTGGTGACCGTGGACGAGGAGGTGAAGGTGACGGCGTCGGCATGGGCCGCGGCGGCCAGCGTTTCCGGGTCGGCGGGAGCCACCTCGGTGCGGTACGCCTCCACTACGTCCACGGCCCACCCCTTGGCCGCCAACCCCGCGGGCAGCACGTCCCGAGCCACCGCCGCACGGGGCAGCAGCACCCGCCCGACCGAGGCAGCGGCGGCGGGGAAGGCGGCGACCAGGGACTCGGCGACGAACTCGGGCGGAACGAGATCGGGAATGAGGAAGTGGGCGGCAAGGGCGGCGGCCGTCCCCGGCCCGATGGCGGCGATACTCGCCGCCCGGAACGTCCGGGCGTCGCGCAGGTGGGCTACGAAGCGGTCGACGGCGCGGGGCGAGGTGAACACGACCCACTGGTAGCGGCCGGCGGTGAGGTCGGCGGCGCTCTGGGCGAGGCCGGCGCCGCCGTCGCCCGGGTCGCGGTAGGCGATGGTGGGCAGCTCGATCACCTCGGCGCCGAGGGACCGCAGCCGCCCGGAAAGGGCCGACGCGTCAGCGCGGGCCCGAGTCACCACCACCCGCCGGCCGAAGAGCGGCCGCCGCTCGAACCACGCCAGATCGACGCCCGCGACCTGGCCGATGACGATCACCGCCGGCGGCTCCAGCGGCGCCCCGCCGAGCCGGTCGAGGGTGGTGCGCAGCGTGGCCTGCTCGGGCCGGGTGCCCCAGCGCACCGCCATGACCGGGGTGTCAGGCGCCAGGCCGCCCGCCACCAGGCGCGTGGCGATGCCAGCCCGGTGGGCCACGCCCATCAGCACGATGATCGTCCCGCCCGCCTGGGCCAGCGCCTCCCAGTTGGTCTCGGTGTCGACGGCGTGGCGCGAGTGGCCGGTGACGACGGTGAAGGACGTCGACAGACCGCGGTGGGTGACGGGGACGCCGGCGTAGGCCGGGGCGGCGATGGCGGAGGTGATGCCCGGCACGACCTGCCAGTCGACGCCGGCGGCGGCGAGGGCCAGGGCCTCCTCACCGCCCCGTCCGAAGACGAAGGGGTCGCCTCCCTTCAGCCGCACCACCGTCTGGCCCCGCCGACCCCGCTCGATGAGCAGCCGGTTCAGCCCCTCCTGGTCGACCGACTGCCCCGGTGATTTGCCCACGTCGATCCGCTCCGCGCCGGCCGGCGCCAGGTCGAGCAGTGACGGCTCGGCCAGCCGGTCATGGACGACCACGTCCGCCATGGCCAGCACCTCGGCGGCCCGCACGGTCAGCAGGCCGGGCTCCCCCGGCCCGGCGCCCACGAGGAACACCGTCACCAGCCGACCGCCGGGCCCGGGCGCGAGGCGGGTGGGCCCCGGTGAGCGGCCGGGGGGCGCGACGGCCCCCTTTTCCCCCCCCTCACAGGGCCTCGGGGCCGGCCGCGGCGAGGAGGTAGTCGGCCAGCGCCGCCCCTGTCGCCGCCGGCTTGGGGCCCGACCGGGTGGCCCGCATCACGATGCGCCCGTCCGGGCTGGCCAGCAGGCCCTCGATCGTCACCTCGCCGGCGGCACCGGCGGTGGCCAGGGCCCCGACCGGCAGGTCGCAGCCGCCGCCCAGCCGGGCCAGGAACCCCCGCTCGGCGTCCACCGCCCGGTGGGCGGGGCGGTCGTCGATGGCCCGGCAGCAAGCCAGCGTGGCGTCGTCGGCCGCCCGGCACTCCACCGCCAGCGCCCCCTGGGCGACCTGGGGCAGCAGCACGGAGGGGGACAGGATCTCGTCGGCCCGGTCCAGCAGGCCGAGGCGATGCAGGGCGGCGGCGGCCACGACGACCACGTGGTCGGGGCGGGCCCGGGCCAGGCGGGTGGCGATGTTGCCCCGCAGGCCGGTGAAGGTGAGGTCGGGGCGCAACCAGGCCAGCTGGGCCTGCCGGCGCACCGACCCGGTGGCGATGGTGGCGCCGGCGGGCAGGTCGGCCAGGCGGCCGCCGACCAGGGCGTCGGAGGGGTCGTCGCGGTCGGGGACGCAGGCCAGGACCAGGCCGTCGGCGGTCATCGACGGCAGGTCCTTGGCCGAGTGGACGGCGACGTCGGCCCGGCCGTCGAGCACCGCCGCCTGCACCTCCTTGACGAAGACGCCCTGCCCACCGAGCTCGGCAATGGGGACGTCGCGGCGCCGGTCGCCGGTGGTCTCGACGACGACGAACTCCACGTCGAGTCCGGGGTGGGCGGCTCGCAGCCGGTCGGCCACGAACGACGCCTGCCAGCGGGCGAGGGTGCTGCCGCGAGTGGCGACCCGGACCAGCGCCCGTGCCTCGGTCAGAGGTTGAACAGGACCCGCACCGCCTCGGCCAACTGCTCACCCTGGACGGAGCCGGCGGCGTCCTTCAGTTGGACGGTGGGCTCGTGGAGCACCTTGGCCAGCAGGCTCCGGGTGAGGGCATCCACGTCGGCCCGCTGCCCGTCGGTGAGGTCGCTCAGGCGGCTGCGGTAGCGGTCCATTTCGGCGGCGCGGACGGTGTCGAGGCGGTCGCGGAGGGCGGCGACGAGGGGAGCCATTTCCCGCGCCGCCGAGATGTCGGCGAAGCGCTCCGCCTCCTCGGCGATGATCCGGCTGACGGCGGGGATCTCCTTGCGGCGTCCCGCCATGGCGGCGTCGACGAACGCCTTCAGGTCGTCCATGTTGAGCAGCGTCACGCCGGGAAGTTGGCCCACGCTGACGTCGACGTCGCGGGGGACGGCGATGTCGACGACCAGGAGGGGCCTCCCGCCCCGAGCGGGGAGGACGGGTTCGAGGTCGTCGGCGTCGATCAGCACGCCGGGGGCGCCGGTGGAGGTGAGCAGCACGTCGGCCTCCTCCAAGGCGCCGCCCAGGCCGCCCAGCTCCACGGGCGTGGCCCCGATCCGGGTGGCCAGCTGGGTCGCCTTGGCCCAGGTGCGGTTGGCGACGAGGGTCCGGCCGATGCCCGGGACGGCGGCCAGCGCCTGGGCCATGCCCTCGCCCATTTCGCCGGCGCCGAGCAGCAGGACGGTGCGGCCTTCGAGGCTGCCGAGGCGCTCCCCGGCCATGGCCACCGCCGCCTGCGACAGGGAGGTG
Source organism: Acidimicrobiales bacterium (assembly GCA_036264135.1). Lineage (GTDB taxonomy): Bacteria > Actinomycetota > Acidimicrobiia > Acidimicrobiales > Palsa-688 > DATARN01. Next base: position 15,189 of record DATARN010000246.1, on the reverse strand, counting down.
ATGCCCCGGGTGATCGCCGTCTCGTGGCGGGCCCGCTTGCCGACCTCGGTGGCGTGGCGGAACAGGCGGGTCAGGACGGGGCCGGCGGCGCCGGCGGTACGGGCGGCGTCGTAGGCGTGGCGGACCTGGCGCAGGACCTCGCCCTCGCCGATCACCGCCGAGTCGATGCCCGCGGCCACCCGGAAGAGGTGGGTGACGGCGGCGTCCTCGTAGTAGGAGTAGAGATGGTCGCCGAACGCCTCCGGTTCGGTGCCGCTCCATTCCGCCAGGAAGTTGCGGATGTCCGACATGGCGCCGTGGAAACGGGCGGCGGAGGCGTAGATCTCGGTGCGCATGCAGGTCGAAAGCACGACCGCTTCGGTCAGGTTCTCCCGACCCAGCAGGTCGTCGGCCGCCTTGGGCAGCTGCGCGTCGCCGACCGTCATCCGCTCGAGGATCTCGAGAGGAAGGGTCCGAGTGTTCAGTCCGACGACGACGACAGCCACGACTTGAGGCGCTCCTTGGCCACGCTTGTGTGCCCGGCCTTGATGAGTTCGAGCATGTCGGAATCGAGCACGCTTTGCCAATCGGCCTGTTCCGTCGAACGCCCGGCGGCCCGCATGTCTTCCCGGGTGGTCGACAGCAGGTCTACGAGAACCTCGTACTCGGAGCCGACCTCTTCTTCCAGGCGTCGCTTGAGCCACGTGGCCAGCGCCGGACTGCGGCCCCCGGTCGACACGGTGACCATGACGGGGCCTCGCCGGATGATCGAGGGCAGGGTGAAGGTGCACGAGGCGGGGTCGTCGGCGCTGTTGACCCAGATGGACTGTTGCTCGGCTTGTTGGTAGATCGTCCGGTTGAGGGCGGCGTCGTTGGTGGCCGCGATGACCAGGCGGTTCCCGGCCAGGTCCTCCTCCCGGTAGGGCCGCTGCTCGACGGCCACCGGCAGGGCGGCCAGCTCGGGGCTCACGGCGGGGGCGACGACGTGCACGTCGGCCCCACAGGCCAGCAGTCCGGCCACCTTGCGGGCGGCAATGGGGCCGCCGCCCACGACAAGGCACCGCTTGCCGGTGAGGATCAGGTTGACGGGGTACTGGGCGCCTTCGACGGGCATTCGGCTCAGCCGGCTTTCCGGTCAGCCGGCGGAGATAGCGACGTCGGCGCCATCGTCCTCGTCCCGCTTCCGCGCCCGGTCCCGGGAGCCGGCGCCGCCAGCGGCGCGCTCGGCGACCGCATCGAGGGCCGCCACCAGGCCCCCCTCGCCGGCGGCCAGGTCGTTGGCGATGACGGCGCGCTGATGGTAAAAGCTCAGGATCTGCAGCTCGATGGACAGGTCCACCTTGCGCAGGGCGACGTTGGCGGGCACCGAGATCACGGTGGGCGCGAAGTTGAGGATGGAGTTCACGCCCGCCTCGACCAGGCGGTCCGCCACCTCCTGGGCCACGACGGCCGGCGTGGCGATGACGCCGATGGCGACCTGCTCCTTCTTGACGACCGTGTCCAGCTCCGACATGTGCCGGATGGAGTGCTCGCCCAGACGTTCGCCCACCTTGTCCGAGTCGGCATCGAGCAGCGCCACGATACGAAAGCCCCGGGCGGCGAAGCCCCGGTAGTTGGCCAGGGCGCGGCCCAGATTGCCGACGCCGACAATGACGATCGGCCAGTCGCGGGTGAGGCCCAGCTGGCGGCTGATCTGATACAGGAGGAATTCGACGTCGTAGCCGACCCCGCGGGTGCCGTATGACCCCAGGTAGGAGAGATCCTTGCGCACCTTGGCGGCGTTGACGCCTGCCAGGTCGGCCAGCCGTTCCGAGGAGATGGTCGCCAGTTTGGCGTCGGCCACCTCGACCAGGGCTCGGAGGTATACCGGCAGCCGGGCGACGGTTGCTTCCGGGATGTGCCGACCGACGGTCATCGTTCCCCATGGTACCGAGGACAACGAAATCTTCGTGCACAAATTCACATGCGGGGCGCAGGTAGCGTGGCGCGCCGATGCGCCACCCGCTCGAGACGTCGGTCGCCATCGCCGCCGCCATCGTCGGGGTGGCGTTCGGGCTTTCCACCTTGGAGCGGTGGCTGCGGGGCCGCCGGCCCCACGAGCTGGCATGGAGCGCCGCCCTGCTCATGTTCGCCATCGCCGCCGGCGCCCTGGCCGTGGGCGCCCAGGCGGGGTGGTCGGGTCCGGTGTTCCGGGTCTTCTATCTGTTCGGCGCCATCGCCGACGTTCCGGTCCTGGCCCTGGGCACGATCTACCTGCTGCTCGGCCGGCGGGCCGGTACGGCCACCGCCGTCGGTGTCGCTCTGGGGTGCGCCTTCGCCGCCGGGGTGATCGTGATGGCGCCCTTCCGGGCCCCGCTGCCCGCCGACCAGCTGGTTCAGGGCTCGAAGGTGTTCGGGCCCCTCCCGCGGGTGCTGGCCGCCGTCGCCTCGGCGGGCGGTGCGACGGCCATCGTGGTCGGGGCGGTGGGCAGCGCCGTTCGAGTGTGGCGCAGCCACGCGCCCCGCCGGCTGCTGTGGTCCAACGCCTTGATCGCCTTGGGCACCGTGATCCTGGGGGCCAGCGGGACCTTGAACTCGGTATTCGGGGCCATGACCGCCTTCGCCGTCAGCCTGCTGGTCGGCATCACGGTCATCTTCGCCGGCTTCCTGGTGGCCGCCACGCCGGGCCGGGCCGCGGCGTCGACGCGGGTGGGGCTGTCGGCGCGACCGGAGGGGTCGGGTCGGTCGGCCAGGTCGGGCTCGGTGGAGCCGGCGGCGCCGTGGCGCCCCCCGATCAGGCCTCCGAGCCCGTCGCCGAGCCCGTCGCCGAGCCCGTCGCCGAGCCCGTCGCCGAGCGAAGCGAGCGCCTGAGCAGCTTGCCGGCCAGGCCGTGGGGCAGTGACGGCACGAAGGTGTACTGGCTGGGGCACTTGTAGCGGGCCAGCCGGGCCCGGCACCAGTCCGTCAGTTCGGCAGCCGTCGGATCGGCGGCCTCGGTGTCCTTGCGCACCACGAAGGCGTGGACGACTTCCCCCCGCCGCGTGTCGACGTCACCGATGACGGCGACCTCGCCGACGCCGGGGTGCTCGGCCAGGGCCTCCTCCACCTCGGCCGGGTAGACGTTGAAGCCGGACACGATGATGAGGTCCTTGGCCCGGTCGACGATCGCCAGTTCGCCGTCGTCGGCGACCACCGCGATGTCGCCGGTCCGCAACCAGCCGTCGGAGCTCAGCGCCGCCTGGGTGGCGTCGGCGTCATTCCAGTAGCCGGGAAACACGTTGGGGCCGCGTACCCAGATCTCCCCCGGATCGCCGGCCAGCGCCTCCTCGCCGTCGATGTCGACCAGGCGGACCTCCACTTCGGGGAGCGGGATGCCGATGGAGCCGCGCCGGGCCGGCTCGTCCATGACCGCCGTCGTCACCACCGGCGAGGCCTCGGTGAGGCCGTAGCCCTGGCGGAGGGCGAAGCCGAACCGTTTCTCCCACGCGTCGGCGATCTCGGACGACAGGGGGGCGGCACCGGAGAACGCAAACCGCACCGATCGCATTGGTTCGCCGGCGGCCGCCGGCGCCGCCGCCAGGGCGGCGAACAGGTTCGGCGCCCCGACGAGGATGGTGACCCCGTGCTCGGCGATCAGGTCCAGCGTCCGGGCGGGGTCGAACCGGTCGAGCAGAAGGACACTGGCCCCGACGAACAGCGCTTCGCCGAGGACGGCGTTGAGCCCGAAGATGTGGCACAGCGGAAGAACGGCGAGGAGCCGATCGGATGCTTGGGCCCCGGGACCGGGATGGCGGTGAACCTGGTCGAGGTTGGCCAGCAGGTTGCCGTGGGTGAGCATGGCGGCGCGGGGGGCGCCCGCCGTGCCGGCGGTGAACAGCAGCGCCGCCAGGTCGTCGGCGGCCCGCTCGACCATCTCGGGGCCGGCGGTGACGGTCGCCGTTCCCCGGGTTGCCGCCTCGCCGGCGCCGATGTTCATCGTGGGGGTGGCGCCCCGTCCCAGTAGGGCGCCGGCCACGTGGTCGCCGCCAGGCCCGACGAGGATGGCCGCCACGTCGACTTGGGCCAGCTGCCGCTGCAGCTCGGCGGGCGGGCTGGCGATGTTCAGGGGGACGGCCACCGCCCCGGCGCGCAGCGTGGCCAGGTAGGCGACGACGAAGGCGGGGTCGTTGGCGGAGATGATCGCCACCCGGTCGGCGGCCCCGATGCCGGCCTCCACCAGACGCTGCTGCAGTGCGGGAACAGCCCGGCGCAGCTGGCCGTAGGTCACCGCCGCCCCCGAGGCGCCGACCAGCGCCGGCGCCTCGCCAGGATGCGGCTCGATGATCCCGGCCAGATTCACGACCGCACCCGCCCTCTCTTAGATCTTGCCGAGAAACACGAACTGGACGATGGCGGCCACGAAGATCGCAGTAAGCAGGATGGCAAGGACGATTGTCGTTCCGGGTCGCACTGGGTAAGCCTCTCCCTCACTGCTGCTCACGGCAACCGAGACAGTATGGGGCGCCGGGAATCTCAGGCGTCGGGAGCCCGCAGATCGACCTGGTCGCCGGCGCCCAGGCCCAGCTCGTCGGCCGCCGACGCCCGGTTGACGGCCAGCGCCACCATGCCGTACGAGTCGACCAGCATTCCCAGCTGGCCGGGTCCGATCTCCTCGAAGGCGGTCGCCCGGCGGGCGGTGCGCAGCTGTTCGCCCCACCGCACCGCCACCCGATCGCCCATGGCCTCGACTTCCTCGGGGCTGACATTGAGCTGCACGTTCCCGAAGCGGTCGACCCAGAGCACCTCGGCCGCCAGCGCGCCGCCCTCCTGTCGGGGGATGGGGACCAGGCCAGGGCGTAGTCCCAGCGGGTCGACGGTGGGCCCCAATTCCGCCAGGTCCACGCCTTGGGCCAGATAGGCCGCGGCGGGAGCGAACACGTCCCGCCCGGCGAAGGTCGGACCCGGTGCCGGCAGCTGGTACTCGTCGGCGGTCAGCTCCACCGCCCGGCCGGCGCCGCCGACCATGGACACCGCCGGCGCCAGCAGGCCGTTGTCGGGCCCCACGAAGATGGCCTCGCCGTCGCCGACTTCAACCGCTACCGCCCGCCGCTCGGTGCCCACGCCCGGGTCGACCACGGCCAGCACGATCCCCGGCGCCAGGTACTGGACGGCCCGGACCAGGGTGAGGCTTCCCGCCCGGACGTCGTGGGGCGCGATCTCGTGGCAGATGTCGATCACCCCGACCTCGGGGTTGATGGCGCGGATGACGCTATGAACGACACCGACGAACTCGTCGGCCAGCCCGTAGTCGGAGAGAAACGAGATGGTCCGGTGTCGCCGACCCAGTGCCCTCAGCCCGCTTTCAGGGTTCGGCCCGCGAGGCGGCTACGGCCGGCGCGGGTGCGGACTCAGCCCGCCTGGGTGTACTGGGCGGCGAGGTACTTGTCGACGTCGTCCTCACTGATGCGGTACGACCGGCCGACACGGATGGCGGGGAGCTGCCCCGACTGCACCAGCCGGTAGACGGTCATGTTGGAGACCCGCAGCAGGTTCGCGACCTCGCTGACGGTGACGAACCGGCTTCGGGATTCGTTCGACGGCACGCAGACACCACCCTTCTCCGACCGTCGAGCGTACGCCACCGGCGCCCGCACGCAAAGTGGACCACGCACCGGCAGAGAATTGTGCTCGGCGCAGCGGAAACAACGCCCGCCGTCCACTACCCCCCGAGCTCCTTGGCCCGGCTGGTCGCCGCCATGACGGCATCGAGGAAGGCGCTGCGCACCGCCGCCGCCTCCAGTGCCCGCAGCCCGGCGGCGGTCGTACCGCCCGGTGACGTGACCGCCTCCCGCAGCGCCGACGGCCCCTGGTCCGACTCGGCGAGCAGCCGCGCCGATCCGAGCAGCGTCTGGATGGCGAGTTGCTGGCTGACCGGCCGGGGCAGGCCGGCCAGGACGCCGGCGTCGATGAGGGCCTCGGCCACCAGGAAGACATAGGCCGGGCCCGAGCCCGACAGGCCGGTCACGGCATCGAGGAGCCCCTCGTTCACCTGCACGACCGTTCCGACGGCCCCCAGGATCTCGGCGGCCCAGTCGAGGTCGGCGGGGCTGGCCGCTCGCCCCGGCGCGATGGCCGCGGCGCCGGCGCCGACGAGGGCAGGCGTGTTGGGCATGGCCCGCACCACCGGCATATCGGGACGCAGCCATTGCTCCAGCTTTGCCAGCGGGACGCCGGCGGCGATCGACAGCACCCGGGCCACGCCCGCCCGGGCCAGCGAGCGGCAGGCCGCCTCCACGTCGCCCGGCTTTACCGCCACGATGGCGCCCGCCTCGGCCACGCCCGGCAGGTCGGCGACGTCCCCTACGACCACCACGCCCGGGAAGCGGCCGGCGACGCCCTTCGGGGCCGCCAGCTCCTGGCGGCGCGTCGCCAGGGCTTCCACGACGACCACCTCGTCGGGGGGCGCCCAGGAGGCGGCCAGCAGGCCGGCGACCAGCGCCTCGCCCATCTTTCCCCCTCCCACCACTACCAGCCGGGCGACCATCGGCGTCACCTTAGGGCCGGGGTAAACGCCGAGGCCCGAGGAACCTCATACCGCCCCTCGCACTTCCCCGAACGAGGCACGGGCTCCGCCCCTCGGGCCGCCGGCGCCGCCGAGCGTACCGCCCCCAACCTACCCCGGCAAACGGCGTTTCATGCTGTTCCATGTAAGGTGCAGGTGGGGTTACCCGCGGAAGGCGGCGCCGTACCCAATCGCCATGGCGGGGCGGAAATACCGCTCCGACGCGGCGTAGACCGCGCCGGTGATCCGGTCCAGTTCGGCCCGGTCGACGGCTCCGAGCGGCATCTGGCCGACCAGGTAGACAGCGTCCTCGGCGCCCACCGCGAAGCGCATCCCGAACAGAACCCGGTTGGCCCGCAGCAGGTACTCGAAGCAGTCCGCCCGCCGTTCGATGGGGGCGGGCATGAAGTAACTCTCGTACTGGAGGGTGCGCTGCCCGAGGGTCAACCAGAGGGTGATGACGGACTTCTCCTCGCCTCGCATCCGCACGTACCAGCGGTCGAGTTCTGGGTCGCGATCCACCGCCGCCACCAGCGGATTCGACGCCTTCTCGTCGGCCGCCCAGCCCTCGATGAGCGTCGCCACGGCCGCCAGCTCGGTGTCGCTCAGGCGATCTACCGGCACGGCCTCACGCCGGCCCTAACGCGGCCCCGCCGGCCGGCGGGAACGATCTAGCGGCACTGCACCAGGCTGCGGGCGGTGAGCTCGGCGTAGCGCCGCCGCAACCGCACCGCCGCCCGCGACCAGGTGTACCCACGGGCCCGGGCGGCGGCCGCCCTGCTCATGGCGCCGGCCAGCTCGGCGTCGGCCAGGATGCGGGCGGCGTCGTCGGCGAAGACCGCCGGGTCGCGGCCTTCGACCAGGAACCCGGTGACTCCGTCGTCGATGAGGGTAGTCAGGCCGCCGACCGCCGAGGCCACAACGGGCACGCCACACGCCGACGCCTCGAGGGCCACCAAGCCGAAGGACTCCGAGCGGCTGGGCACGATGACCACATCGGCGGCCCGGTAGTAGGTCGAGAGGATCTCGTGGCCCTGCGGGGGCACCAGCCGCAGGCGCTCCCCGACCCCGAGCGACGTCGCCAGGGCCCGCACGCGGGCCAGCTCGGCCGCCCCCTGCGGCCCGCTCGGGCCGCCGACCGCGACCAGGATGGCCGAGCCCAGGCAGGTCGACCCGCCGCGGCGCCGGTAGGGACGAGACGAGAGCGGTCCGTGGACCAGGGAGGCCAGCGCGCCCACCGCCACCCCCAGGGCCTTGAGCGGCTGGATGCGGCCCACGAAGAGCAGCACCGGGGCGTCGGCCGGCAGGGCCAGCGCCCGGCGGGCCTGGCGGTAGTCGCCCGGCGAGAAGAAGGCGTGGTCGACGCCGGGCGCCACGATCTCGATGCGGTCGGGCTCGGCGTGATACAGGTCGATGAGCTGCTGGGCCTCCACGGTGCACGAGGCCAGCACGGTGTCGGAGCACCCGATGACCTCGGCCTCCGCCTGGGCCAGGCGGGCCGGCTCGGCGGCGTCGAGCTGCTCGGGGCTGGCCTCGGCCTTGACGCGGTCGAGGGTGTGAAAGGTGGAGATCAGCGGCAGGTCCAACTCGTGTTTCAGGGCGTGGCCGGCCACGCCCGAGAGCCAGTAGTTGGCGTGGATGGCGTCGGCGTCGATGCCCTCCGAGGACATGGCCCGCAGCCGCTGCCCCACGCCGGCGGTGAACTCGTCGACCAGGCCGGGCAGGAGCTCCTTGGCCACCGGCGCGAGGGGGCCGGCGGGGACGTGATGGACCCGGAATCCCGGTTCGACGTTCACGACGGCCCGCTGGGCCGGGTCCCACGCCCGGGTGAAGACGTCGCAGGTGACGCCGGAGCGGGCCAGCGCCGCGGACAGCTCGCGGACATAGACGTTCATGCCCCCACCGTCGCCCGTGCCCGGCTGGGCCAGCGGCGAGGTGTGGAAGGAGAGAACAGCCAGGCTGGGCACGGTCGGAGAGACCCTACCCGGACCGCCTAGCTATCAGACACCGACGCCGGGCCGGGCCACCCGGGCCCACCGGCCCGCCCGCAGGGCGGTGCGGGGCCAGGCCGCCTCACTCCGCCGGCGCCCCGACCTCCTCTTCGGCCTCGCCGCGATCCCCCGGGCCCGGCGGCGACGGAGGCGTGTTCTGGTGCACGAACGAGGCGTAGACCTTGATCAGCGTCGCCTTCTGGTCGTCGGTGAGCGCCGGGTCACGCAGGATCTCCTCGGTCAACCCGGGGCCGCCGTCGCGCTCCTCCAGGATCCCCGCCCGGACGTAGAGGGTCTCGGCCGAGATGCGCAACGCCTTGGCGATCTGCTGCAGGATCTCGGCGGACGGCTTGCGCAAACCCCGCTCGATCTGACTCAGGTAGGGATTGGAGATCCCCGCCATGTCCGACAGCCGGCGCAACGACAGCCGGGCCACGCCCCGCTGCTCGCGAATGAACTCGCCCAGGTCCCGCCAGCGGTCAGGCAACTCGCGCACGGCGCGCAGCCTAGGGCTGAGCGCTCGGCAGGAGCAGGCCGGCCGGGGACAGCTCCTCGACCAGGGGAACGAACACCGCCACCATCTCGGGGTCGAACTGGGTGCCCGCCATCTTGCGCAGCTCGGCGAGGGCGTAGTCGATGGACAGCGCCGCCCGGTAGGGGCGGTCGGTGGTCATGGCGTCGAAGGCGTCGACGACGGAGAACACCCGGGCGGGCAGCGGGATCTCATCGCGCTTCAAGCCCTCCGGGTAGCCCGACCCGTCGAACATCTCGTGGTGTGAGCGCACGATCTCGGCGGCGTTCTTGAGGAAGGGGATGCCCGCCACGATCTGGTACCCGATGAGGGGGTGGGTGCGCATCACCCGCCACTCGGCGGCGGTGAGGGGGCCGGGCTTGCCGAGGATGCGTTCGGGAACGCCCACCTTTCCCGCATCATGCAAAAGAAAGCCGTACTGGGCGTCGGGGTAGTCGTCGAGGATGCCCAGCGCCCGCATGGTGGCCACGCCGTAGACCCGGCAGCGCTCGAGGTGCTGGCCGGTGTAGGCGTCCTTGGCCTCGACCACGAACGCCAGGGCCCGAACCGTCTCGAGGAACGCCGTCTCCAGGGTGCCCAGCGCCTCCTCCAGCTCGCTGGCGCGGGCCTTGGCCTTGCGGTAGGCGGTGACGGCGTCCTTGGCCAGCTGGTGGAGCTGGCGCTCGAAGCGTTCCGGGTCGGAGAGCCCGGGGTCAGACGGTGTGGACACGGTCACGTCCCGACCTGTTCAGCTGGCAATGAGCTCGGCCACCAGGTCCAGGAGCTCGATGGACGAGAAGGGCTTGGTGACGAAGGCGTTGGCGCCCGCCTCGCGGCAGTCGTGTTCCAGTTCGGGGTCGTCGCGGGCCGTGAGCACGATGACCTTCACCCGCTTGTGGTCGAGCCGCCGGCACACCTCGACGCCGTCGATGCCCGGCATCATGATGTCGAGCACCACGACCGCCGGCTCGGTGGTGCTGGCCAGGGCCAACGCCGACTCGCCGTCGGTGGCCTCGGCCACCTCGAACTCGTCGGCTTCCAGCACGGTGCGGACCAGCCGCCGGATCATGTCGTCGTCGTCCACCACCAGCACGACGCGGCCCTTGGGATCGTTCACCGCGGCCGCCCCGCCGCCGAGGTCATGAGAGCAACGTGTCCACGTTGGCCTCGCCCGACTTGTAGCGACGAACCAGCTCCTCTTGCAACCGGTCGATCACGTCGTGGACCGAACGCCGGCCGGCCGACACCTCGCGCTCGAATTCCGCCAAGGCGTCGACGACGGCGCCCAACTCGGCCTCGCTCCGCTCCGGCAGGCTGGCCAGGGCGTCGGCGTCGAGGATGTCGTCGAGGCGGGCGACCTCACTCAGCTCCGAGTCGGCGGGCGCCATGAGGGTGGGCAGCCGCCCCGTCCCCGGGGCCCGCACCCGGTTGCCCAGGATTTCCGGCAGCCGTTCGACCAACCCGTGCACACCGCCCCCCGAGACGCCGCGCTCGCGAGCGTTGAGCTCGGCTAGGACAATGTCCAGCCGGCCTTGAATAAGCCGGCGCACATAGGACAAACCGACCTCAACTTCGCTAGCATGGTCGCGTCGGCTGCGGATTTCCTCGATCGGCAGCGACGACAAGTCGCTCAGATATCCCGGTTGCAGCAAGGCGGCGAGCGAAGACGCAGTCATTCCCGCTGATCGTACCGCTCCGCGCCGCCTGCCGACCGCTCCGCGCCGCCTGCCGACCGCTGCACAGCCCGGCGGACCCGTCCCGCCCGTGACGACGGCGAGTATCGGTATACCGCTCGACCCAGCACGTCGTCGCAGGACACCGGGCCGAAGGTCCGACTGTCGGTGCTCGCCGTGCGGTTGTCACCCTCGACGGAGAGAAGCCGGCGTCGGGAGTCGGCGGCGACGACTCGCTTGACCAGCATGCGGCCGGGATCGCGAGGATCGGGCACGGCCACGATGTCCCCGACGCGGGGCCGCCCCAGCGGCATGACGAGCAGGCGGTCGCCCGGCGCCAGGGCGGGCGCCATGCTGCTGCCCTCGACCTGGACCCGGCGGGGCCACGGGACCCGCGGGGCGAACGCCATCTAGCAACTACTGTCGGTCACGACATTCCATTCCCCGGTACCCAAGGAGCTTGCCACATGCGCCCCCGCATCCTCCCCGCGCTGTTTTCCGCCCTCGACCGCCGGTCGGCACCCCTCGCCGCCCACGCTCACTGCGACCTCCCCTGCGGCGTCTACGACCCTGCCCAGGCCCGGATCGAAGCGCAATCGGTGCGAGGCTGCATCGAGAAGTACCTGGCCTCCGACGACGAGGCCTTCCGGACCCGGGCGCTGTTCATCAAGGAGGAGCGGGCCGACCTGGTGAAGCACCACCTGTGGGTGCTGTGGACCGACTACTTCAAGCCGCCGCACCTCGAGGCCTACCCCAACCTGCACGACCTGTTCTGGAAGGCCACCAAGAAGGCGGGCGACACCAAGCACACCAACGACCTGGCGGTGGTCGACGAACTGCTGGCCATGATCGCCGAGATCGACGGCATCTTCTGGGCCACCAAAAAGGCGTAGCCCCCGGAGGGGAAAGCGGCGCTGTGGTGAGCAGGCGCTCAGTGGTGTAGCAGCAACGCCACTCCCATGGCCCAGGCGGGCCCCACGAGGAATAGCGAATCCAACCGGCGCAGCGCCGGCACCTTGGCCTCGCCGTCCCCGGTGACCCAACGCCCGAGGACGGGACCGAAGGGGGCGAGCAGCGCCGCCGACCCGCCCAGCAACCACGGGCTGGCGCCGGTAAAGGGGGGAACGAGGACTGCCGAGACGAACAACGTGAGCGCCGCGATGCTGGCCGCCCCGGCGACCGAGCCCTCCCAATAGTTGGGGGCGCCGGTGCCGATCAGGTAGTTCGACGAGTCGAACACCGTCACCATGCCGGCCAGCACGAGGCCCTGGGCCAGGCTGTCGACGCGGGCCAGCACCAGGCAGGCGGCGGCCAGGCCGGGACCGACGACGAACACGACCCGGCGGGCCAGGTCGGGCTGACCCAGCGGGCCGAAGGTGGCGGCCGCCACCAGGATGACCGCCACCGTGGCGGCGACCACCGCCACCACCAGGCCGCCGGCCAGGGCGGCAACCGAGATGAGGCCGGCGAACAGCGCCGCCACCGCCGCCGGCGGTTGGACCCGGGCCCGGCGGTTGTTGCCCAGCCGCTGCGCCATGGCGGTGGTCCCCCAGCTCCGTGCCGTCGACCCGGCGGCCAGGGCGGCCACCAGCGTCAGCCACGCGTCCAGCCACACCGGGCCGGCCAGCACGGCGCCCAGCGTGACACCGGCCCACAGGATCCCCAGGCGGACGTGGGGTCCGGTGGGTTGGAAAAGGGCGGGCCGCCCCGGCTTGGGTTGGTGGCCCTGGGCCCGATGCCGGGGCAAGGTGCGGCGGCGTCGGGCGCCGGCGGCCACGGCATCGGGTGTCTCGTCGCCTGGGGTGGGCGGCGGCGGAGGCAACGGCGGCGCCACGGGACGCACCGACCGGTCGCCCGCCGGGCGGGCAGGCCGGCCGTTCGACCGGCGTTCCGGCGTCGGCGCCGGGCGAGGGGACCGGCCGTTCGACCGGCGTTCCGGCGCGGGGGCCGGGGCCGCGGCCGGGTCCGGGTGACGGGGGGGCGCCGGCGCCGCGCTCCGGCTGGCCGGTCGGCGGCCGGGCACCGCCGCCTCCGGACCGGTTCGCACTGCGCCGGCCCGCCCGTGCTCGGCCGGCGACCACAGTGCGGTGTCGGGCAGGGAGATCCCGTCGGTCAACGGCCGCAGCCCCCGGAGACCGGCGGCAGCACCGCCACCTCGTCGCCCGGCCCGACGGGCGTGTCGTCATCGGCGGGCTCGCCGTTGACCCACACCCGGCACTGGGCCAGCACCGCCGCGAAGTGGTCCCCGTGGCGGGCGCGAGCCGCCGCCAGGACGCCACCCACGGTGCCGGCGTCGATCCTCTCGTCGGAGGTGGCAGCGGCGTCGCGTGCAGCGGCGAAAAAGCGGACGGTGGCCATGGGACCTTTCAGTGATGCCGCCCCATTTCCGAATGGGTTTACCGGTAGGCGAAACGAGGTTACCCGTCCCCCGGACGGGGCGTGCTTGACTCGGTCCGTGACCCGCCTGCTACTCCTGCGCCACGCCGAGTCGGAGTGGAATGCCGAGGGCCGCTGGCAAGGTACCGCCGACCCGCCGTTGTCCGCTCGCGGCGAGGAGCAGGCCGGCGCCGCCGGCGAGCTCGTGCGTCCCTTCGGTTTCGCCGCCGTGGTGTCGTCCGACCTGCGGCGGGCCCGCCGGACCGCCGAGGTGCTGGCCGCCCCCCTCGGCGTGCCGACCGCCGTGGACCCCGGGTTGCGGGAATACGACGTCGGCGATTGGAGCGGCCTCACCCGCGCCGAGATCGAGACGCGGTGGCCGGGTGCGGTCGACGCCTGGCGGGAGGGCCGGCTGCCGTCGACGCCCAACGGCGAGCGCCGCGACGCGGCCATCCGCCGGGTGGGCGCCGCTTTGCGCCGCGTCGCCGCCGCCCACCCCCGAGGTCCCGTCCTCGTCGTCACCCACGGTGGGGTGATCGGCGCCCTGGCCACGTCGCTCGGCGCCGAGCCGGCCCGGGTCGGCCACCTCGCCGGCCGCTGGTTCGACGCCCGTCCGGAGGGCCTGGCGGCGGGCGGCGCCGTCGACTTCCTGACGCCGTCCGATCGCACTCCGGCGCCAATTCTGGACACCCCCCACCGCTAGGTTCAGAGCCATGAAAGTGGAGGTGGTGCGCAGCGCCCGGCGGCGGAAAACCGTCCAGGCGCGCCAGGTCGGCGGTGTGCTCCGGGTGTCGATCCCGGCCACCATGACCTCGATGGAAGAGGAGCGGTGGGTCTCCGAGATGGTCCGCCGCATGGAACGCAAGCAGGACACCGACCGGCTCGATCTGGTGCCCCGGGCCCGGGAACTGGCCAGCCGCTACGACCTTCCCCACCCGGCCACCATCCGCTGGGTCAGCAACCAGGAGTGGCGCTGGGGATCGTGCACGCCGAGCGAGAGTTCGATCCGGATCTCCGACCGGCTGGTCGGCGAACCCGGCTGGGTCCTCGACTATGTCATCGTCCACGAGCTGGCCCACCTGCTGATCCGCAGCCACGGGCCCCGGTTCTGGGCGCTGGTCGGTCGCTACCCGAAGACCGAGCGGGCCCGCGGCTTCCTCATCGCCCGCGGGCTCGACAGCGACGAGTAGACGGGCAACCGCCGGCTCGGCCAGGCTGTCGGCTGACCATGCCCCCTCCTGCCGTCATCGGCCTGCGGGCCCGGGTCCCCGGGTCGACGTCGGCCGCCATCGAAGCCTTCGGCCCCACCGGCCGGCAGGCGGTCGTCGTGCGCATGGATCCTGCCATCCGGCGCGGCGCCCTCAGCGTCGCCGACGCCGACACCCTTGCCGGCGCCGCCCGCCTGGCCGTTCAGGCCGGCCTGCCCCTCGTCGGGGTGATCACCACCAGCGGCGCCGACGTGACTGCCGGCGTGGCCGCCCTCCACGGCTGGGGCCAGGCGGCCCGGGAGCTGGTGGCGGCGTCGGGGGTGGTGCCCATCCTGTTCGCCGTCGTCGGGCCGACCCTCTCCGGCCCCGCCCTGCTGCTCGGCATCGCCGACGCCGTGGTGATGACGGCCGACGCCATGGCCTATCTCTCGGGCCCGGCCATGGTCGCCCAGATGACCGGGCTCGTCGTGTCGGCCCAGCAGCTCGGTGGCAGCGACGTCCACCACCGGTCCACGGGCGTCGCCGCACTGGCGGTGGCCACCGCCGGCGATGCCGAGGCCGCCCTGGCCGAGATCCTCGCCTACCTCCCCGACCACACCGACGCCGAGTCCCCGCTCGGGCCCCAGGACGACCCGGTGGACCGGCCGACGCCCGAGCTGCGTGACCTTCTCCCCGCCCGGGCGACCGGCTCCTACGACGTGCGCACCGTGATCGCCGCCGTCGCCGACCACGGCGACTACCTGGAGCTGCGGGCCGCCTGGGCGCCCCAGCTCGTCACCGCCCTGGCCCGGGTGGACGGCGCCGCGGTGGGCGTGGTGGCCAACCAGCCCCTGGCCATGGCGGGCACGCTGGACATCGGGGCGGCCCAGAAGGGGGCCCGGTTCGTGGCCTTCTGCGACGCCTTCAACCTCCCTATCGTGACGCTCGTCGA
>DATARN010000238.1:0-1697 GCA_036264135.1 Acidimicrobiales bacterium | reverse complement strand
GCGCGCTAGCCGGCGTTCTCCACCCGGTGGGGCAACTTCCACCCCGGGCGCACAAAGTGGCAGGTGTAGCCGTTCGGGTAGCGCTCCAGGTAGTCCTGGTGCTCGGGTTCGGCCTGCCAGAAGGGCCCGGCGGGAGACACTTCGGTGACCACCTTGCCGGGCCACAACCCGGAGGCCTCGACATCGGCGATGGTGTCCTCGGCGACCTGGCGCTGGGCGTCACTGGTGTAGAAGATGGCCGAGCGGTAGCTGGCGCCGCGGTCGTTGCCCTGGCGGTTCTTGGTCGTCGGGTCGTGGATCTGGAAGAAGAACTCCAGCAGGTCCCGGTAGCTGGTCACGGTCGGGTCGAAGACGATCTCCACCGCCTCGGCGTGGTTGCCGTGGTGGCGGTACGTGGCGTTGGCCACGTCGCCGCCGCTGTAGCCGACGCGGCTCGAGATCACGCCCGGCTGCTTCCTGATGAGGTCCTGCATCCCCCAGAAGCAGCCCCCGGCGAGGATGGCGGTCTCAGTAGTTTCGCTCATTTGGTCTGCGCCCTTTCTGTCGCTGTCGGCAACAACCCTGCTCGCTGCCATGTTCCCCCACCGGGTGGGCGGGTGCCGGAGCCTCCAAGGCCCGATCTGTGAACCCTTTTTGTTTCCCGGCATCGTCATTGCCATATGTGGTCCGAAAGGATGCCGAGAACGCCAATCGCTCACAGATTCCGGGATTTCCGTGGGCAACTAGCCGCCCGACGGTCCGGCTCGACACCGCCCGTGCCGGCGAGGTGACCGGCCGCTGCGCCGCGCCCGGTCGGTAATGTCTGTTTGTGGAACGGCTGGAGCGGCTGGTCAACCTGGTCGCCGCCCTGCTCGACGCCGAGCGACCATTGACGCGCGACGAGCTGCGCATCCGGGTCGGCGGGTATTCCGACGACCCCGACGCCTTCCGCCGCAACTTCGAGCGCGACAAGGATCTGCTCCGGCAGATGGGCATGCCGCTCATAATCGAGCCGCTCGACGCCCGCCGCCCCGAGGAGGCGATGGGGTACCGCATTCCCCGGGAGCGCTACGAGTTGCCCGACCCGGGGCTCACCGATGACGAGCTGGCGGCGCTGCACCTGGCCGTCTCGGCCGTGGACGTGGAAGAGGCCTGGGGCCGCAACGCCACCACCGCCCTGTGGAAGCTGGCCGCCGCCGGCCCCCCGGGCGTCGACGGCACCCCGGCCGGCCCGCCGCCGGCGGCTCCGGCCCGGGTGGCCCTCAACCTGCCGCCGGGCGACCGGCTGGCCACCCTGTTCGGGGCGGTCGCCGACCGCCAGCAGGTGGTGTTCTCCTACCACGGGGCGCAACGCCGGGTCGACCCGTGGCGGCTGTCGTTCCGCAACGGCCAGTGGTACCTGGCGGGCTTCGATCACCGCCGGGGCGAGTCCCGGACGTTTCGCCTGGACCGCGTGGAGACGGCACCCCAGCTGGTCGGCGAGCCGGGGGCCTTCGAGCGACCGCCCGCCGCCTCCACGGTGCCCCCCCCGCCCTGGCAGCTGGGACCGGACCAGGAGATCATGGCGACGGTGGCCGTCGACGCCAGCCACGCCGACTACGCCGTGGCGGCCGCCGGCCCCGGCGCCGCGGTGCAGCGCCGTACCGACGGTGGCGTGGTGCTTACCGTGGGGGTCACCAACCGGGATGCCTTTCGCTCCTTCGTGCTCGGCTTCTTGG
>DATARN010000197.1:0-38652 GCA_036264135.1 Acidimicrobiales bacterium | reverse complement strand
GCAGCTGCTGGACGAGGTCCGCCAGGCGTCCCTCGACGAGGCCAGCCGGGGTCGCCTCCGGGAGATCTACGACACCTCCATACGGGAGCTGTCGTCGGGCCTCTCGCCCGACCTCCAGGGCGAGCTGGGCCGCATGGCGCTGCCCTTCGGGGACAACACCACACCGTCGGAAGCCGAGCTGCGGGTGGCGCAGGCGCAACTGGTCGGGTGGCTCGAAGGCCTCTTCCACGGCATCCAGGCGACGCTGTTCGCCAAGCAGATGGCGGCCCGCAACCAGCTGGAGGAGATGCGCCGGCGTGGCCTGCCGGCGCCGGGCGACAATCGCCCGGCACCGGGCGGCACCTACCTTTAGCGTCGATTTCCCGCCGCCGCGCCTCCCGCGCCGTCACTCGGGAGTGACTAGAATCACAATCCTGTAACTATCCACAGGATCCTGTGGACGACGGTCGGAGGACGGCGCCGTGGGGGACTCTTTCACGCACCTGCATCTGCACACCGAGTTCTCCATGCTGGATGGGGCGGCCCGGGTGAAGGATGTGATCGCCGCCGCGGCCGCCGACGGCCAGAAGGCGATCGGGATCACCGACCACGGCAACATGTACGGGGTCCTGGATTTCTACGCCGCCGCCCGGGAGGCGGGCATCAAACCGATCATCGGCACCGAGGCCTACATGGCCGGCGAGTCGCGCTTCGAGCGCCCGGTGCGCCGGGGGCGCATCGACGACGGCGGCGGCGAAGCGGGCGAGGGGGAGAAGCTCTACTACCACCTCACCCTGCTGGCGGAGAACAACGCCGGCTACCAGAACCTGATGAAGCTCTCCAGCCTCGCCTATCTCGAGGGCTACTTCTACAAGCCCCGGGCCGACTGGGAGCTGCTCGAGCGCCACCACGAGGGCGTGATCGCCACCACCGGTTGCCTCGGCGGCGTGGTCCTGCAGGCCCTGCTGCGGGGTGACTTCGAGGCGGCGGTCGGCCACGCCGCTCGCCTCCAGGACATCTTCGGGCGTGACAGCCTCTTTGTCGAGCTGCAGGACCACGGCCTGGAAAAGCAGCGCAAGACCAACCCCCAACTGATCGACATCGCCCGCCGGATCGACGCACCGCTCCTCGCCACCAATGACAGCCACTACACCCACCGCGAGGACGCCGTCGCCCACAACGCCCTGCTGTGCGTGCAGACGGGGTCGACGATGGACGACCCCAACCGCTTCAAGTTCGACGGCGACGAGCACTACCTCAAGTCGTCGGCCGAGATGCGGTCCCTTTTCATTGAGCAGCCCGAGGCGTGCGACAACACCTTGTGGGTCGCCGAGCGGGCGGATGTCACTATCGAATTCGGCAAGCCCAAACTGCCCTCTTTTCCCCGCCCTCCGGAGTTTGCCGACGCCGACGCCTACCTTCGCCACCTCGCCCTCATGGGGGCGGCGGCGCGCTATGGATCGCCGGTGCCGGCGGCGGCCCTGGACCGGCTGGAGTACGAGCTCGGCGTCATTTCCCACATGGGGTTCTCCGACTACTTCCTCGTGGTCTGGGACCTGATCCACCACGCTCGCAGCCAGGGGATCCGGGTCGGACCCGGGCGGGGCAGCGCCGCCGGCTGCTGCGTGGCTTACTGCCTGCGCATCGTCGACCTGGACCCCATCCGCTACGACCTGCTGTTCGAGCGCTTCTTGAACCCCGGGCGCAAGCAGATGCCCGACATCGACATGGACTTCGACGAACGGTACCGGGGCGAGATGATTCGCTACGCCACCGAGCGCTACGGATGGGACCACGTGGCCCAGATCGTCACCTTCTCGACGATCAAAGCCCGGGCTGCGGTGCGCGACGCCGCCCGGGTGCTCGGCCTTTCCTACAGCGTCGGGGACCGCATCGCCAAGGCCATGCCGCCGCTCATCATGGGCCGTGACACCCCGCTCAGCGCCTGCCTCGAACCGGTGGCCGGCCACGAGGACGGGTACAAGACGGCGGCCGAGCTCCGGGACATGTACGCCCTGGACCCCGACGCCAAGAAGGTCATCGACGTCGCCCGGGGCCTCGAGGGGCTGCGCCGCCAGGACGGGATCCACGCCGCCGCCGTGGTCATCTCCGCCAACCCGCTCACCGACCACCTCCCCATCCAGCGCAAGCCCGAGCCGGGCGGCCGGGCCGAGGACTCGCCGATCGTCACCCAGTACGAGATGCACGGCGTCGAGGCGTTGGGCCTGCTCAAGATGGACTTCCTCGGGCTGCGCAACCTGTCGGTCATCGAGCGGGCCCTGGATCTCATCGAGGCCAACACCGGGACCCGGCCCGACATCGACGCCGTGCCCCTCGACGACCCGGCGGTCTACGAGATGCTGCGCCGGGCCGACTCCATCGGGGTGTTCCAGCTGGAAGGCGGCCCCATGCGCGCCCTGACGCGCGCCCTGGCACCCACCAGCTTCGACGACATCTGCGCCCTGATCGCCCTGTACCGGCCGGGGCCGATGGCGGCCAACATGCACTACGACTACGCCGACCGCAAGAACGGCCGCAAGCAAATCAGCTACCTGCATCCCGACCTGGCCGAGGTGCTGGCCGAGACCCAGGGCCTGATGATCTACCAGGAATCGATGATGCGGGTGGCGCAACGCTTCGCCGGCTATTCCCTGGAAGAGGCCGACAACCTGCGCAAGGCGGCCGGCAAGAAGAACAGGGCCATCATGGCCCTGGAGCGGGAGAAGTTCGTGGCCGGCTGCGTGGCCACCGGCTACCCAGCCGAGATCGGCTCCGCCCTGTTCGACGTCATCGAGCCGTTCGCCGACTACGCCTTCAACAAGAGCCACAGCTATGGGTACGGCCTGGTCAGCTACCAGACGGCGTGGCTGAAGGCCAACTACCCCGTCGAGTACCTGGCCGCCCTGCTCACCAGCGTCAAGGACGACAAGGACCGCACCGCCGTGTACCTGTCGGAGTGCCGGGCCCAGGGCATCGAGGTCCTGGTGCCCGACATCAACGTGTCGGTGGCCGAGTTTGCCGCCCTCCGCGGCGCCGGGGCCCGGGGCGCGGGCGCCATCCCCTTCGGGCTGGCGGCGGTGCGCAACGTCGGTGAGGGCCTGGTGGAGCGCATCGTCGCCGCCCGGGCCCAGGGCGGCCCGTTCGCCGATTTCTACGACTTCTGCGAGCGGGTTGACCCCGTCGTCCTCAACAAGCGGACCGTCGAGTCCCTCGTCAAGGCCGGGGCCTTCGACTCCCTCGGTCATCCCCGCCAGGGCCTGTGCCAGGTCGCCGACCAGATCGTGGAGCGCACCCTCGCCCGCCGGCGGGAGCGGGACCTCGGCGTCATGAGCCTGTTCGGCGACCTTGGCGGCGGCGGCGCCCAGCCGGTGTTCGACGACACCCGGGTCCCCATTCCCGACACCGAGTTCGACAAGCGCATGAAGCTGGCCTTCGAGAAGGAGATGCTCGGTCTCTACGTCAGCGACCATCCCCTCGTCGGGGTGGAGAGCGCCCTGCGCCGCCATGTCGAGGTGAGCGTCCGGGAGCTGCGGGAGCTGGCCGAAGGGGAGTTGCGCTGGGTCGGCGGCGTGGTGACCGGCGTCAACCGGAAGTACACCAAGCGGGGCGAGCTCATGGCTACCTTCACCCTGGAGGACCTGGAGGCGGCGGTCGACGTGTGGCTGTTCCCCCGCACCATGACCGACTTCGGGCATCTGCTGGCCGACGACGCCGTCGTCTGCGTCCGGGGCCGGCTCGACCTGCGGGAGGACGAGCCCAAGCTCATCTGCATGGAATTGAAGCGCCCCGAGCTGGTCATCGACGAGTGTGAGCCGCTCCACTTGGTGCTGCCGCTGCACGCCCTTACCGACGATCGGCTCCTCCGGCTCAAGCAGCTGCTGGGCGACCATCAAGGCGAGGCGCCGGTGTTCCTGCATGTCGGCAGTAAGATCGTCCGGTTGGCCGCCGAGTTCAACGTCAACGCTCGCGCCGGATTGCTGGCCGAGTTGCGGGTGCTGCTCGGCGCCGGCTGCCTCCTGCGGTAGCCGTTCCGGCCGCCGCCGGAACCGCGACCTTCGGATGGCAGCTTTGGAACGGAACCACCGAAACCGCGTAAACTTGTGGGGAGCCACAAGCGGAGGAGACGACCTGTAGGGAGATGGCGATCGACGTCGGGACCAAGGACTGCACAGCCCTCAGCGATGCCGAGTTGGCCGAGATGGCGGACATCTGCACCGATGGACCAGCGGGCTTCGACATCGGCCTGCTGTCCAAGCAGCGCGACGCCTGGGTGCTGATCACCCAGGGATACGAGGGCGGAAAGCTGCTCGGGTTCTCGTTCTGCACGCTCGAGCGCATCGGCGGCACGCCGTGCCTGCTGTGGGGTTTGGCCTCCATCAAGCGCGCCGACACCCAGGCCGAGCAGGAAGAGGTCCTCCGTGCCCTCACCGCCGACCAGTTCCGCCGGGCCGTGCTGGCGTTCCCCGACGAGGACGTCCTGATTGGGACCCGGTTCATCGATCCCGCCGCCTTCGGGGCCTTCGACGGCCTCGAGGACATCTGCCCCCGTCCCGGCCACAAGGCCAGCGGCGAGGAGCGGGCGTGGAGCCGGCGGCTGGCCAAGCGTTTCGGCGCCGAGGGGCGCATCAACGACCGCAGTTTCGTCGTCGAGGGCGACGGCAACGCGGTGGGGATCTTCGACTACAGCGCCGCCCCCGATGCGACGGTCGACGCCGAGCTGGCCGAGTTCTTCGCTCCCCTCGACGCCGAGCGCCGTGACGTGCTCATCGCCTTCGGCTGGGGCATGGCGGAGGATCTCGCTTCCCGCTACGGCGCCTAGTCGTCTCTGGGCCGGGGCCTGGGGCCTGAGCAGCGGGGCCCGCGCGTGGGGGCGGGGGCGGGCTTACGGGCGGCGCCTGCGGGCGGCACTTCCGGGCGGCGCTTCCGGGCGGGGTGTTGGGGCCTTCCGGGCGGCGCCCCTAGGGGCGGGGCAGGAGGCCCTCGACCACCTTGTGGCAGTGGCCCTCCACGGGGGGTCCCAACGCCACCAGCAGCCGCTCACCCTTGCCGGTATCGACCCGGGTCCGGCCCACCGCCGCCAACGCGGCCGAAAGGCGGCGATCGACGCACGGCAACTCGACGGGCACCCCCCGCCAGCGGAACAGGCAGCTCAGGGCGGCGTCGCGCCGGCGGATGACCGCCGGGCCCTCGGGCTCTACCACCGCGATGGTCGGGTAGTCCGACGTGCGCTGCCAGAAGGGGATGGCGGGGCCGTGGATGGCCAGCAGCGGCTGACCCGGCGGGTGCAGCACGGCGCGGAGGTAGCGCTCGACGCGCCGCCCGTTGACCTGGCCGACACGCTCGGGCGCCTCGACCAGCGGCACCGCCTCGGGCTGCGAGGGATCGGGGAGGAGGTCGAAGGTGTCGTCAAGCGTGCCTTCGACGACGTCGTACGGCCGGAGATCGACATCGATCGGCGTCGGGGTCCAGGCCCGGACGATGGCGCCGGAAACCAGGTCGATGCCGGCGCAATATTGGGCGTCGGCGGCCAGCACCATCAGTTCCAGCGCCGTGCCGGGGGTGTCGCTGCGGCGCGGCAGGGCCTCGGCTTCGGGGGCGACGGGAACAAGTAGAGAACGCGCGGACATCGATTGCACAGGAATAATCTTGGCCGCCTTAGCCGGTTCTTTGGTGGATACCACCGCGTTAGCGATTAGTCCCACCGCGGGATCAGAAACTAGCCCGGTGCGGGACAATGGTGGCGTCGCCCGGTGGCGGCGCCCGGGCGCTTAGCCCACCCCCACCCCAGTCAACTGTTCGAGCATGCTGTCGACGTCTTCGACGGGTGCCAGACAGGCGTATTGGCGGCAGATGAACGCCTTGTCGGCCGCGGTGGCATCGGTTCTGCCCTCCCACAAAGGCGACGGATATGGCTCGCCCCAGGCCAGCACGACATTGGGAAGAAAGCGAGCGGAAATGGCGTCCACGAGGTCGTTGCGCCGGCCGGTGACCGCCACCTCGGTCACGCCCGACACGACCAGGTCGACGCCCGCCGCGAAGTTGGTGAACTCGAGGGGGTGGCGGTCGAGCAGCGGGACCATCATGGCCAACACGCCGGTGCCGGCGCTCCGGTAGCGCTCGTCGCCGGTCAGGGCGGCCAGGCGCAGCAGGGCCACCGCCGCCACCGAGTTGGCCGACGGGGTCGCTCCGTCGTAGGTGTCCTTCGACTGCACCAGCAGCCGCTCGGCGTCGCTGCCGGCCGTGAAGAAGCCCCCTTCGCTGTCATCCCAGAACAGCCGCAACAGGTCGTCCGCCGCCTCGCGGGCGGCGCCGATCCAGCGGGCCTGGCCGGTCGCCTCGGCCAGCCGAGTGAAGGCCTCCACCAGCCAGGCGTAGTCGACGGCGTACGCCAGGTGCCGCCCGGCTCTCCCACCCTGCCACGCCCGCAGCCACCGGCCGTCGGGCCGCCGCAGCTCGGCCAGCAGGAAGTCGGCAACCTGTTCGGCCGCCGCGATCCAATCGGGCCGGCCCATCGCCGCACCGGCCTCGGCCAGGGCGGCGACCGCCATGCCGTTCCACTCGGTGACCACCTTGTCGTCCAGCCCGGGGCGAATCCGCCCCTCGCGGACCTCGAAGAGCTGGCGACGGGCCTCCTCCACTTCGGGCGGCCGCAACAGGGCACCGCGGACGGGGCGCCACAGAATGTTCGCGCCCTCCCAGTTGCCGTCTGCCGTCACGCCGTACCAGTCGACCGCCGCCTGGCCGCCGTGGGCCGCGACCTCGTCGAGGGACCACACGTAGAACTTGCCCTCCACGCCCTCGCTGTCGGCGTCCTCGGCGGAGTGGATGCCGCCCGCCGGCGACCGCATTGGCGGCCGCAGCAGGTAGGCGACGGTCTCCTCTACGACCTGGCGGTAGCGCTCGGCCCCGGTGACCTGCCAACCATGGGTGTAGAGGCGGATCAGCAGGGCGTTGTCGTAGAGCATCTTCTCGAAGTGGGGGACCAGCCAGGTGCGCTCCACGGCGTAGCGGGCGAAGCCCCCGCCCAGGTGGTCGTAGATGCCGCCGGATGCCATGGCGTCGAGGGTCGTTGTGACGATGTCGAGCGCCCCGCCCCGCAGCGCCAGCTCGACCATGGCCGCCTGGGGGAACTTGGGGGCCCGGCCGAAGCCCCCCCATTCTGGGTCGAACGCCCGCCGCAGGTCGGCGACGGCGTGGGCCACCAGGTCGGGGGAAAGCGGGGACGGCGCCGCCGGGTCGAAGGTGGTGGCGGGCGTGGCCCGGATACCTTGGCGGACGGCGGCGGCGAGGTTGTCGGCATCGCGTTCCAACGCCTCCCGTCGCTCGACCCAGGCGGCCTGCACCTGGGCCATGAGATCCAGGAAGACCGGCTTGGGGAAGTAGGTGCCGCCGAAGAACGGGCGGCCGTCGGGCGTCAGGAACACCGTCATCGGCCAGCCACCACCGCCCGTCTGGGCCTGCACCGCGGTCATGTAGATGGCATCGACGTCGGGCCGCTCCTCGCGGTCGACCTTGATGTTGACGAATGCGTCGTTCATGACCTTGGCGACCTCGTCGTCCTCGAAGCACTCGTGGGCCATGACGTGGCACCAGTGGCACGCCGAGTACCCGACGGAGAGCAGGATGGGCCGGTCCTCCTCCTTGGCCCGGTGCAGCGCCTCGTCGCCCCACGGGTACCACTCGACTGGGTTGTCGCGGTGTTGGCGCAGGTAGGGGCTGGTTTCGTCGGCCAAGTGGTTCACGCTGGCCAGCCTACGGTCGGGGCTCGGCTTACGGTCAAGGTCCGACGGGCCGGCCTACGGTCGGGTCTCGGCGTACGGTCAAGGTCCGACGGGCCGGCCTACGGTCGGGGCTCGGCGTACGGTCAAGGTCCGACGGGCCGGCCCCCCCAGATCCCCATTAGCGTCGGTCCGGTCGTCTGGGAGGAGGACCCTTTGACCGATCTACCGATGGACGCGTCGCCCGAGGACGTGGTCGAACAACGCACCGAAGCCCAGCCGGCGCCGGCGCCGGCACCGGTGTTGTCCGTTGACGATCTCCCCCTCGAGGCCGATCCCGCCGACGTGGCCGACCAGCGAACCGAGATACCGCTCGACGACGACGACCGGTACTGAGCGGCGGGTGGATCTGCGCCTGGACGGCAAGGTCGCCTTGGTCACCGGGGCCTCGCGCGGGATCGGCCGGGCGATCGCCGCCGCCTTTGCCGAGTCGGGGGCGGCGGTGATGATCTCCAGCCGCAAGGCGGAAGCCCTGGAGAGGGCGGCCGCCGAGATGGCCGGCGACGTCGCCTGGTTCCCCGCCAACGCCGGCGACCCGGCGGCCGCGGCCGCCTGCGTCGACGCCACCAAGGCCCGCTTCGGCGCAGTGGACATCCTCGTCAACAACGCCGCCACCAACCCCTACCTCGGGCCTCTTATCGACATCGACCCGTCCCGGGCCGACAAGATCGTGCAGGTAAACCAGTGGGCCGTCATTCAGTGGACGCAGCTGGCCTACCGGGCGTGGATGGCCGAGCACGGCGGCGCCGTCATCAACCTGGCGTCGATCGGCGGCATCGGGGTGGAACCGGTGATCGGCTACTACAACGTGACCAAAGCGGCGGTCATCCACATCACCAAGCACCTGGCCAGCGAACTCGGCCCCGCCGTCCGGGTCAATGCCATCGCCCCGGGCCTCATCAAGACCGACATGGCCCGTGCGCTCTGGGAAACCCATGGTGACCAGATGGCGGCCCGGCTGCCCCTCCGGCGGCTCGGAGAACCGGCCGACATTGCCGCCGCCGCCGTCTTCCTGGCCAGTGACGCCGCCAGCTGGATAACGGGCACCACGCTGGTGGTCGACGGTGGCGCCCTGGTGACACCCGTCGGCCTGTCCTAGGCGGCGTGGCCCGGCCTAGGCCGGCAGGGCGTCACGGCGGATTTTTCCGATCGCTGTCTTCGGGAGCCCGTCGGCCAGGACCAGCTGGCGGGGCGCGGCCCACGGCCCGAGGCGGGCCTTGACGGCGCCCCGCAGCTCGTCGAGGGTCGGGGGCGCTCCACGGTCGACGGGGACGACCCACGCGACGACCCGCTCACCCCACTCCGGGTCGGGGCGGCCGGCGACCGCCACCTCCTTGACGCCGGGGTGGTCGCGGAGTGCGGCTTCCACGGTGGCGGGCCACACGTTTTCGCCGCCCGAGATGATGAGGTCGCTCAGCCGCCCGTTGACGTGCAGTCGCCGCCCGGCGTCCACGTAGCCGGCGTCCCCCGTGTTCAGCCAGCCGTCGGCGTCAAGCGGTACCGTCCCGTCCCGGTAGGCCCGCAGCAACATGGGCCCTCGCAGGCGGATCTCCTGGGCCGCGCCGATGGCGACCTCGACCCCTGCCAGTGGGAGCCCGTCGTAGACCACGCCGCTTCCCGTCTCTGTCATCCCGTAAGTGGTGACCACGTTGGCGGGCAGCTCCTCGGGGGGCGCCGAGCCCCCGAGCACGACGGTGCGGAAGGCGCCGGCGTCGACCCGGCGGAGGGTGGTCGGTACCAGCGAGATCAGCACCTCCGGGCCGGCGGCGGCCATGACGGCGGTGGCGTCGAAGCCGGGATGGACCACGAGGCCGGCGCCGGTGAGCACGGCGCGGGTGACGACCGACAGGCCCCCCACGTGGCTGAGGGGCAGGCAAGCCAGCCAGCAGTGAACGGCCGGGTCGACCTCGAGCCGGGCGGACGTGGCGGCCGCCGATGCCTGCACTGCGGCGTGGGTGAGCACCACTCCCCGGGCCAACCCGGTCGTGCCGCTGGTCGCCACGACCAGGGCATCGCCCGGCTCCACCGGCCGGCCGCCGTCTATGGACCGGCGGCCGTCGGCGTCGACCACGGCGCCGGGGGCGAGTGCCCCGAACACCTGCCGGCGGGCGGTCGGTGGCAGACGGGGGTCCACAGGGAGGGCGGCGTCGCCGGCATCCCACACCCGCTGCAGTTCGGCCACGAACGGCGGCCCGCCCGGTAGGTCCAGCGCGACCAGGGTGGGCATGCCTGGAGGCTACCGATCGCTGCCGGCGCCCCGGCTGCCATGGGGTGTGGCCACAAGTTGCGGCTGGACGGCCCGGTTATGGCCGGGGTGGTCGGGGTTGGGGTCGGGGTGTGGCCACAAGTTGCGGCTGGGCGGACGGGTTTTGGCCCGGGTGGCCGGGGTCGCCGTGGTCAGGGTGGGGGTCTGGCCACAAGTTGCGGCTGGGCGGCCGGGTTTTGGCCCAGGTGGGCCGGGCGGGGTGGGCGGGCCAGCACGGAGGCGCCACTCTTGATGAGTAGCGGCGCCTATAGACCCCCTTTCTCATCAAGAGTTCGGGCTGATCCCCGAGTTGTAGAAGCGGGGTGGCCAGAAGTCGCTGCTGGAGGGCCGGGTTTTGGCCCGGGTGGCCGGGGCGACGGGGGTGGTCGGGGTCAGGGCGGGGGTGTGGCCACAAGTTGCAGCTGGGCGGCCGGGTTTTGGCCCGGGTGGCCCGGGCGGGGTGGGCGGGGCCGCCGGAGGCGCCACTCTTGATGAGTAGCGGGGCCTCTAGACCCTTTTCTCATCAAGAGTTCGGGCTGATCCCCGAGTTGTACAGGCCGGTGGCCAGAAGTTTGGGGCTGGAGGGCCGGGTTCTGGCCAGAGGTAGGGAGGTGGCCGGGGGGTGTGGCCACAAGTTGCGGCTGGGCGGCCAGGTTTTGGCCCGGGTGGCCAACGAGGGTGGGGGTGTGGCCACAAGTTGCGGCTGGGCGGACGGGTTTTGGCCCAGGTGGGCCGGGCGGGGTGGGCGGGCTTGCCCGGAGGCGCCACTCTTGATGAGTAGCGGGGCCTCTAGACCCTTTTCTCATCAAGAGTTCGGGATGATCTCCGAGTCGTAGAAAGCCGGGTGGACAGAAGTTGCTGCCGGAGGCCGGGGGGGCGGGGGTGGGCGAAGAGGGCACGGGCTGAGTAGGTTGCTGGCACCATGAACCGCTGGGTCGCCGGCGCCCGCCCTCGCACGCTGCCGGCATCGGTGATCTCCGTGGCCGTGGGGACGGCCGTGGCCGCCGCCCAGGGCGAGGTGATCTGGTGGCGGGCGGGGGCGGCGCTTGTCGTGTCGGTTGCCATCCAGGTGGCCACCAACTACGCCAATGACTACAGCGATGGCACGCGGGGGACCGACGCCGTGCGGGTGGGGCCGGTGCGGTTGGTGGCATCCGGCCTGGCCTCGCCGCCGGCGGTGAAACGGGCCGCCATCGTTGCCTTCTCGGTGGCTGCGCTCGCCGGCGTGGCGCTGGCCGCCGCCGCCGGCTGGTGGCTGATCCTGGTGGGCGCCGCCTGCTTCGCCGCCGGCTGGCTGTACACCGGCGGGCCCCGGCCCTACGGGTACGCCGGGCTGGGCGAGATCTTCGTATTCGTGTTCTTTGGGCTGGTGGCCACGACCGGGTCGGCGTATGTCCACCTGCAACGGGTCACCGGGCTGGCGCTGCTGGCGGGCGTGCCGGTCGGGCTCCTCGCCGTTGCCCTGCTGGTCGTCAACAACCTCCGCGACATCCCCGGCGACACGACGGCCGGCAAGAAGACCCTGGCGGTCCGGCTGGGCCCAGCCGCCACCCGCATCCTCTACGTGGCCACCCTGGCCGGCGCCTTCGTGGCCGTGGCCCTGATCGCCGTGGCCCGGCCGTGGGCCTTGCTGGCCCTGGCCGCCGCCCCCCTCGCCATCGCCCCGGGCCGGCGGGTCCTGGCCGGCGAGTCGGGCCGGGGACTGATCGACGTCCTCCAGGCGACGGGGAAGCTGCAACTGGCCTTCGGTTTCCTCCTGGCCGCCGGCATCGCCCTCTAATGCAGGAACTCGGCCAGCACCCGGCAGAACTGGTCGGGCCGCTCCAGGTGGCAAGCGTGGCCGGCGCCGGGGATCAGCACCAACTCGGCGTTGTGGCCGATCGCGGCGGCGGCCCGGCGCCCGAGGGCGGCGAACTTGGCGTCGGCCTCGCCCGCCACGACCAGCACCGGCATGGCCAACTCGGGTAGCCGGGCCCAGAGCGGCTCCTGGGCCCCCGTGCCGGCCAGGCGCAGCGAGGAGGCGAGGCCGGCGGCCGTGTTGGTCAGCCGCTCCTCCCGTCCTGCTGCTGCGGCGGGCAGGGTGGAGAAAAGGGGCCGCGTCAGCCACCAGTCGACGAACGCGGCCACGCCTTCCTGCTCCAGCCTGCGGGCCAGTTGGCAGTCATCGTCATGGCGGGCCGCCCGCTCGGCGAGATCGGCAATGCCGGGATGCACGCCGATCAACACCAGGGCGGTGACCAGGTCGGGCCGGGCCAACGCCAGGTGCAGGCACAGCCGGGCGCCCATGGAATACCCGACGTACGCTCCTTGGCCGCCAACCTCGCCCAGTAGCCGGGCGCCTTCGGGGAGGTCGGCGCGGACGTGGCCGGAGCGGCCATGGCCCGGGGCGTCCACCAGGACGAAGCGGTGGTGGTCGCCGAGGCGCTCGACGACCGGCGCCCAGCTGGCCCCGGTCTGGGTGAAGCCGTGCACCGCCACCACCGGTGGGCCGGTTCCGGACTCCGCGGCGAACAACACCGCATGATCCTGGCATGACCCCCGCCGACGCCCAGGCCGCCCTTGCCGCCACGCTGGTCGACGAATGGGTGCGCGCCGGGGTGACCGACGCGGTGGTGGCGCCGGGATCGCGCTCTACGCCCCTTCTGGTCGCCCTGGCCAACGACGGGCGCCTCCGGATTCACGTCCTGCTGGACGAGCGCGACGCCGGCTTCTTCGCCCTGGGTATCGGGGCGGCCAGTGGCCGGCCGGCGGTCGCGGTCACCACCAGCGGGACGGCGGCCGCCGAGCTCCACCCCGCCGTGGTCGAGGCGCACCAGGCGGGTGTCCCGTTGCTAGCCGTGACCGCCGACCGGCCGCCCGAACTCCACGGCGTCGGCGCTCCGCAGACCATCGAGCAGGGGGGCCTGTACGGCGCGGCGGTGCGATGGGAGGCCGCACCGGGCGTGGCCGACCGGGCGACCGCCGGCACGTGGCGCTCCCTCGCCTCGCGCGCCGTGGCGGAGACCACCGCCGGGCCCGCCGGGCCCGGACCGGTCCATCTCAACCTGGCCTTTCGCGAGCCGCTCTTGGGCGAGGGCACGGTCCTTCCCGCCGGGCGTTCCGATGGAGCGCCGTGGCACCGAACCGACCTCGGCGGGACCGCCCCGCCTCCCGAACTGGTCGCCCACCTGCTGGCCCACGC
Source organism: Acidimicrobiales bacterium (assembly GCA_036264135.1). Lineage (GTDB taxonomy): Bacteria > Actinomycetota > Acidimicrobiia > Acidimicrobiales > Palsa-688 > DATARN01. The sequence goes on along the minus strand of DATARN010000197.1, from coordinate 25,469 downwards.
CGGCCGGCAGGGCCTGATCGTGGCCGGCGCCGGGGCCGCCGGACCGGTGGCCGAGATGGCCGAAACCCTCGGCTGGCCCCTCCTCGCCGATCCCCCCTCCGGGGCCCGCCTACCCGGCCCGCTGACCGTGGCCGCCGCCGACAGCCTGCTGCGCACCCCGGCGGTGGCGGCGTGGCGACCCGAGATCGTGCTGCGGGTGGGCCAGCCGTGGGCGTCCCGGGTCGTCTCGTCCTGGCTGGCCGGCCTGGACGCCGAGCAGATCCTGGTCGATCCGTACGGCCGTTGGGCCGACCCGGAACGCCGGACGGGACGAGTCGTGCGCTGTGATGTCGCCAGCCTGTGCCGGGCGGTCTCCTCGAACGCCGCCGGCACCAGTGAGTGGGCCGCCCGTTGGGCCGAGGCGGAGGCGGCGGCCCAGGGAGCGATCGACGAGGTCCTGGCCGGGTATGACGCGGTAACGGAGCCGGCGCTGGCCCGGACGGTGGCGGCGGCCACCACCGGGACCCTGTTCGTGTCCTCCTCGATGCCCGTGCGCGATCTCGAGTGGTACGCCCGGCCCCGCCACGGGCTGCGGGTCCTGGCCAACCGCGGGGCCAACGGGATCGACGGCATCGTCGCCACCGCCCTCGGGATCGCCACCACCGGCCCGGTCACCGCGCTGCTCGGGGACCTGGCCTTCCTGTACGACGCCGGCGCCCTCCTCTGGGCTGGCGACCGGGAGGTGGACTGCACCCTGGTCGTGGTGGACAACGACGGCGGAGGCATCTTCAGCTTCCTGCCCCAGGCGGCGGGCGTGGCGCCGGCGACGTTCGAGCGGCTGTGGGGGACACCGCACGGCATCGACCTGGCCCGGGTGGCGGGGGCCTACGGCATCCCGGTCACCGCAGTGGGCGCCATCGACGAGGTCGCAGCTGCGCTGGCGGCGGGGGAGGGGGGCGTGCGCCTCGTCCACGCCCGCACGGATCGGGCGAGCAACGTCGCCGTCCACCGCCAGATCGAGCAGGCCGTGGCCCAGGCCGTGGGCGCCCTCGGGTAGCACCGTTTACCCGTCGGTGAGCCAGCCGGCGGGGAGGAGGCGGAATCCCGTGGTTTCTCCCAGCCACTCGTAGGTGACGGCCGGGCCGCGGGAGGTGGCGATCTCCACCCGGCGGTACAGCACACCCTCGACCTCCACGTCGTCGAGATGGCGGATCGCCCGGTCGTACTCCTCGGGCCGCAGCCGCACCGCGACGCCGGGGATCTCGCCGCCGGCCGGCGAGAACACCGCCGCCGGGTAGCCGAGCCCGGTGTCCCACAGAGTGCCCCGGGCGACGGCGGGCAGCCACGATTCGGCGTAGGCGGCCAGCGGGGGCCAGCGCGGTTGGCCGGGCAGGAGCGTCCCGTACACGAAAACGGTGAATGCCACGAAGGCCAATTATGGCGGCGAGGGGCGTGGGGGGACGGGACGGCCGGCGGCGCTCCGGCCCCCTTTTCCCCCTCCTTCGCAGCTAGGGGCGGACGACCGCGGCCAGCAGGGCCTGGAGCTTGAGCTGGGTTTCCGCCAACTCGGCCGCCGGCTCGGAGTCGGGCACCACGCCGACGCCGGCGAAGAGGCGGGCGGTGTTACCGCGGACCTCCGCGGAGCGCACCGCCACCGCCCACTCCCCGTCGCCCTGGCGATCCATCCACCCGACCGGGCCGGCGTAGCAGCCCCGGTCGAACCCCTCGACGGCGGTGAGGTAGGCGACGGCGGCGTCGGTCGGCGTGCCCGCCACGGCCGGGGTGGGGTGGAGGCGGGCCACCAGGTCGAGGGCGGTCACGTCGTCGCCCTCGAGTTCACCCTCGATCAGGGTGCCGAGGTGCGAGACGTTGCGCAGGGCGACGATGCCCGGGCCCTCGGGTACATCGAGGGCCCGGCAGACCGGGCCGAGGGCGGCGGCCACCTCGGCCACGACGAGGCGGTGCTCCTCGCGCTCTTTGGCCGAGCCCAGCATGCGGCCGGTGAGGGCGGCGTCGGCGGTGGGGTCGCCGCTGCGGGCGACGGTGCCGGCCAGGGGGTGGCTGCGGACCCGGCGGCCCTGGCGGCTCACCAGCAGTTCCGGGCTGGCACCGAGGAAGGTCCCGGTCGAGAAGACCATGCACGACGGGTAGAGGGTGTCGAGCCGGCGCAGGATGTCGGCGGGCAGGAACTCCCGGTTGGCGGTGACGATGACCTCGCGGGCCAGTACGACCTTGTCGAGCTCCCCTTGGCGCAGGGCGGCCACGGTGGCGGCGATGAGCGCCGCCCAGTCGGCGTGGGAGCGGGGCGAGACCAGCGAGAAGCTGTCGGGCGGCTCGTACGGCGGGAGGGCGTCGGACAGAGTCGTTTCCGCCGGTCCCACCGTCGTCAGCCAGCGCTGGCCGGTGAGGTCCCGCCCGACGGTGACGGCCGGGACGGTCAGGAGCGCCGGCCGGTGCCGGTCAAAGGGGAGGGCGCCGATCACGACGGGGCCGCAGCCGGGACGGCCGACCTGATCATCGGTGGGGATGGCCCGCAGGATCTCGAGGACGTACCCGGCGTCGTCCAGCCCGCCGGGGAGGACCAGCCGCAGCGCCGCCCCCCGGCCGGCCAGGGCGAAGGCTTCGCGGTGCCACAGCACGGCGTCGGTCGTCCCACCCAGCGCCACCAGGTCGATGTCGGCGCCTTCGGGCAGCGGGACGGTGCGGGCGACCAGATCCGCCGGCGCGACGCTGGTCTCGATGGTGCGTGCGGTGTCGGTCGTCACGGCCTTTCCCGGGTGGCGGTGTACAGCTGGGTGATGCCGGCGGAGAGCAGGCGCCGCTCGGCGTTCTGGAGGCCCGCCGCCTCGAGGTCGGCGAGGATGGTGGCCGCCGGTGGCAGGTAGGCCAGCGAGCGGGGGAGGTAGCGGTAGGCGGTCTTGTTGGACAGCACGCCCCCGATGGCCGGCGCCACGTGGGCGAAGTAGACGGCGTGGCCGGCGCGGAGGAGCGGGTTGTCGGGGCGGGCCACGTCCAGCAGGGCGATGCGGCCGCCCGGTCGCAGGACTCGCGCTAGTTCCGCGAAGACGGGCGGGAGGGCCACGAAGTTGCGCAGGGCGAAGCCGCTGACCACGCCGGCGATGGACCCGTCGGGGAACGGCAGGCGCAGCGCGTCGCCCTGGACCAGGGGGCTCGGGGTGCGGGCGTGACGCAGCATGCCGAGGGAGAGGTCGACGCCGATGGCGCGGTAGCCGCCATTGACCAGGTCACGGCACAGGTCGCCGGTGCCGCAGGCCAGGTCGATCACCGGTTCGCCCGGCGGCAGGGAAAGGGATTCGACCGTCCGCCGGCGCCAGCCGCGGTCCATCCCGAACGTCATCAGCCGGTTGACCAGGTCGTACCGGGGGGCGATGGTGTCGAACATGGTTCGCACCGCCGCCACCTTGGCCTCCCCTTCGGGGAGCGGCTGGTCGGGGCTCGGGAGGCTCGCGTGCCGGGTGTCGGTCACGAGGGGCGCTCGGCGGCGATGACGGGCCGCGCTACTTGAACCAGATGCGCTGGTACTCCCGGCTCTGCGGGTGCAGGAGCAGGGCGACGAGGGCGATCTCGAACATGACGGTGATGATGTCGACCCCGCCGAAGGGATTGTGCAACACCGCCAGCCGGTACACGAAGGGCAGGACGGCCATGGCGATGCCGAGGCCGTAGCCCCACTTCTTCTCGTTGGCGATCCCGTAGCCGCCGCCGATCTGGCCGAGCACCAGGACCAGGCCGATCAGGCTGAAAAATCCGCCGAAGAGGATGAGGAAGACGGCGTTGATGTAGAGCAGGACGACCGCAATCACCAGGGTTTGCGGCTGGGTGGTGTCGAGCCACCGGTTAGCAGGCATACGTTCAGTTTGGCACTCGCGCGCGGGATTGCGGTTGCAAGACCACCGAGCCGGCCACTTGGCCTGTCGCTTGGCCTGCCAGTTGGCCGCAGGCGGCGTCGATGTCGCTGCCCCGGTTGCGGCGAACGGTGACATTGACGCCCTCGCCGGCGAGGAGGGCCCGGAAGGCGCGGACCTGCGGGGGCGGCGAGCCTCGGGTGAGGTAGCCGGGGGTGGGGTTGAGGGGGATGAGGTTGACGTGGGCGCCGAGCGGTCGGGCCAGGGCGGCGAGCTCGTCGGCGTCGGAGGGGCGGTCGTTGACGCCGTCGATGAGCGCCCACTCGAAGGACAGGCGGCGGCCCTTCATGGCCCGGTATTCGTGGCAGGCGGCCACCAGGGCGGCCAGCGGCCAGCGCTTGTTGATGGGGACCAGGCGGTTGCGGAGGGCGTCGTTGGCGGCGTGCAGGGAGACGGCCAGGTTGACCGGCAGCGCCTCCTTGGCCAACCGGCGGATGCCGGGGACCAGGCCGACCGTCGAGACGGTGAGATGGCGGGCGGAGAAGCCGAACTCGTCGTGGAGGCGCTCGATGGCCGCCCACATGGCGTCGTAGTTGGCCAGCGGCTCGCCCATGCCCATGAACACCACGTTGCCGACCCGTCGGGGCCGGGCCTCGGCGATGGCGGCCGCGATCTGCTCGACGATCTCGCCGGCCGACAGGTGACGGGTGAAGCCGGCTTGCCCGGTGGCGCAGAAACTGCAGTTCATGGCGCAGCCCGCCTGGGTCGAGACGCAGACCGTCGCCCGGTCGGGATACTGCATGAGCACCGTCTCGATGAGCGCCCCGTCGTGGAGGCGCCACCCCCACTTCACCGTCTCGCCCCGGTCGGACACCGATCGCGCCGCCGGGGTCAGGGCGGGGTGGAGGCGGGGGTCGCCGGCCAGCCGCTGGCGAAGGGGTAGCGGTAGGTCGGTCATGTCCGCCACGGGCACGACCCGGCGGTACAGGCCGTCCCAGATCTGGCGGGCCCGGTAGGGCGGAAAGTCGGGGATGATCGCCGCCAGCTGGTCCCGGGTGAGCTCGTAGGGACCGGGCACGGCTCCAGCCTACGAGGCGGGCGGCGGCCGGCGGCCCGCCGCCGGCAGGACATCGCCCACGTAGGCACGGTCGATGTGGTCCATGTCGAACCCGAGGTCGATGTACAGCTTGACGGCGCTGCGGTTGGCGGCGTCGACGTACAGCATTCCCGTGGTCAGCCCCTTCTTCGAGAGGTAGTCGAGGCCGGCCAGCACCAGCGAGCGGCCGAGGCCCCGCCCCTGAAAATCGGGGTCCACGGCGATGACGTAGATCTCGCCCAGCGGGGGATCGTGGTCGGCGTGGATCTTGGTCCAGCAGAAGCCGGCCAGCCGGGGCCGGCCGTTGTCGACCTCCTCGTGGAGGAGGAAGCCGGCGGCGTCGAACCAGGGCTCGGCTTCTCGGGACTTCAGGGTGGCCTCGTCCCAGCCGCCCTGTTCGGGGTGCCAGCGGAACGCCCGGTTGTTGACCGCCAGCCACGCCTCGTCGTCGACACCGGGGCGGAACGGCCGGGTCTCCAGCTGGATCGGCTCATCGACCGGCAACGGGCGGCGCATCTGGTACAGGTCGCGTCCCTTGGTCAGCCCGTTGCGCGCCGCGATGAGGTCGTGTTCGGGGCGGGGCTTGTTGACCCATACGTGGACATGGCCGCCGCCCTCCTCGCTCACGATCCGGAGGGCGGCGGCGACCAGATCGGCCCCGATCTCGTTGCCCGGCACCCGGTGGTGGGGGTCGATGACGTACTCCAGGGCCCAGCTGGTCGGGCCCCGTGTCACCTGGGCGTAGCCGACGGGGTGGTCGTGGCCCGGCTCGAGGGCGATCAGCCCGGCGAAGCCCTCCCGACCGCCCTGCACCAGGTCCAGCCAGTGGTGTTCACCCAGCGGGCTGTGGCCGTCGGCCAGCTCGGCCAGGTCCAGGAGCCGCTGGACGCCGGCGATGTCGTCGGGTCCCATTTCCCGCCGGACCTCAACGGTATGCACATCGGCAGGCTACCGCTCGCCCGTGCCGGCCCTAGCCTGAGAGGTCACCATGGCCCGGCCCCGAACGCCAAAGGGGCGAGCGCGAGAAACCACCGCCCGGCTCGCCGTCGAGTACCCCGGCACCGCCAAGGAGTTGTGCGCCCTCGAGCACGACAACCCGTTCCAGTTGCTGGTCGCCACCATTCTTTCCGCCCAGTCGACCGACGCCCGGGTCAACATGACGACGCCCGCACTGTTCGCCCGGTATCCCCGGCCCGAGGACCTGGCGGCTGCCGACCCCGCCGAGGTGGAGAAGCTGGTGGCGTCCACCGGATTCTTTCGGGCCAAGACCAGGAGCCTGATCGGAATGGCCACCGCCCTGGTCGAGCGCTACCACGGCGAGGTGCCGGTGGCCATCGAGGACCTGGTGACCCTGCCGGGCGTGGGCCGCAAGACGGCCAACGTCATCCGCAGCGTCGATTTCGACGCTCCCGGGCTACCCGTCGACACCCATGTGTTACGCCTTTCTGGCCTCCTCGGCCTGACGACGAGCAAAGATCCCGAACGGGTGGAGGCCGAGTTGACGGCCATGCTGCCGCCCCGGGAGTGGGGCGGCCTCAGCCTGCGCCTGATCCTGCACGGCCGGCGGGTGTGCATCGCCAGGCGGCCCAAATGCGAGGAATGTCTCCTGGCGGACTTTTGCCCGTCCTCTCGCGTACCCACCGTGCGCTCGGCCCGAGCGGCCGGACAAAACGGACAAGGGCCGACGCTTTCTTGAACCATGGAATGAAGATCCGGCAAAAAATGGCCCACGATGCGGCGGACCCGCAACGGACGTTGTATCTTTCGTCCTGAGGAGCCAGGTCCCGCCACCTGCTCCCATGAGCGGTTCCGGGATCCGCCGCCCGGACCGCTCCCGTCGACGGCGCCCGCCAAGCGGGCGCCGTCGGCATGCCCTCGTCGCCGCGGGTTCCATGCCCGCCGGCATGCCCTCGCCGCTCGGATGAGGCAGCCGGCTCAGTGGCTGTCGAGGGCCCGGCTCAGCCGGCGGGCGGCGGTCCCCAGGGTGCGCTCCACCTCGAAGAGGTCGGCCGCCAAGGCGTCACGTTCGGCGCCCTGCAGCCCTTCGCCGATGGCCGCGATCCGGTGGGCCAGCTCGTCCAGGGCGGTCGCCACCGAGCTCAGTTCGGCGTAGGCACTCACTCGGGCATGTCTACCCGGACCTGGTCGGCAACGCACACCCGCTCCCAACCCATATCCCTGCCAGCACGTCACGGGGGCAAAGTACGATCACCACGGCCATGTCCGCCCTCTTGCAGCGCCTCGACCTCCGCGAGACCTACGGCGATCCGGCGGCCCACCTGCCCCATCCCGAGGTGGCGGGGGAGGGGCCGGTCGCCGCCGTGCGCGCCATCCTGGCCGAGGTTCGTCAGGGAGGCGACGCCGCCGTCCGGCGCCTTACGGCCCGCTTCGACCACGTGGAGATCGCCGAGCTGAGAGTCCCCCGCGCCGAGGTCGAGGCCGCCCAGGCCGCCATTCCCGACCGGCTGCGAGCGGCATTCGAGGCGGCCGCCGACAACATCGCGGACTATCACCGCACCCAGATCCACACCGACGCGCCCCACGCCCGCGACGGCATCGAGATCCGTGACCTGCGCCGAGCCGTCGCCCGAGCCGGCGTCTACGTACCCGGGGGCCGGGCGCCGCTGGCCAGCACCGTGCTGATGACCGCCGTGCCCGCCAAGGTGGCCGGCGTCTCGCAGGTGGTGCTGTGCTCGCCGCCCCAGCCCGACGGCGCCGTCGACCGCACGATCCTGGCCGCCGCCGCCCTGGCCGGCGTGGACGAGGTCTACCGCGTCGGCGGGGCGCAGGCCATCGGGGCCATGGCCTACGGGACCGAGTCGGTGGCCCCGGTTGATGTCATCGTGGGCCCGGGCAACGCCTACGTCTCCATCGCCAAGCGGGAGGTGGCGACCGCCGGCCGGGTGGCGGTGACCTCGGCCTTTGCCGGCCCCTCCGAGGTGGTGGTGGTCGCCGACGAGACCACGCCAGCCGAGGCGGCTGCGATCGACGTCATCGTCCAGGCGGAGCACGGTCCCGACGGACTGGCCTGGCTGGTCACCTGGTCCGAGGAGGCGGCGGACCGCATCGGTGACGCCGTGGATGCGCTGACCGCCACTGCGGTGCGACGGACGGAAATCGAGTCCACCCTGGCCAAAAACGGCTACTGCGTCCTCGTCCGTGACGCCGCCCAGGCGATGGCCGTCACTAACGCCGTCGCCCCCGAGCACCTGGAGCTGCTGTGCGCCGACCCGGCGTCGCTCCTTCCCCAGGTGACCAGTGCCGGCGCCGTCTTCCTCGGCCCCTTCGCCCCCGCCAGCGTCGGCGACTACCTGGCCGGTCCGAGCCACGTGCTGCCGACCGACCGCACCGCCCGCTTCGCCAGCGGGCTACGGGTCGACGACTTTTGCAAGCACCTGCATGTCATCTCGCTCGACGCCCCTGCCCTGGCCAAGGTGGCGCCCCACGTGGTCGCCATCGCCGAGGCGGAAGGGTTGTCGGCGCATGCCGACTCGGTCCGCCTCCGCGAGTCCATGGCCGACCCCGCCCCGACATGACCGGCCTGCCCCAGCCCCGTCCCGACCTGGCGCTGCGCCAGGGCTACCACTCCGCCCAGGTGGCGGTCGAGGTGCGGCTCAACACCAATGAGTCGCCGTTCCCGCCGCCGGAGGAGTGGCGCCAGGCGCTGGCCGCCGAGCTGCAGGGCATCGAGTTCCACCGCTACCCCGACCGGGCCGCCTGGGGCCTGCGCAAGGCCCTGGCCGAGCTGCACGGCGTGGTGCCCGAGGCGGTCTTCTGCGCCAACGGCTCCAACGAGGTGCTGCAGAGCGTGTGCCTGGCCTACGGCGGCGCCGGCCGCCAGGTGGTCACCTTCGAGCCGACCTACGCCCTCCACAGCCACATCGCCCACCTGACGGGCACCGGCGTCGTCGAGGTGGAACGCGAGCCGGACTTCAGCCTGCACCCGGAGAAGGTCAGAGCAACCGTCGCCGAGCACCGCCCGGCCATCACCTTCTTGTGCTCGCCCAACAATCCGACCGGCCGGGCCGACGAGCGCGAGGTGGTCGAGGCCGCTCTCGAGGCCACGACCGGCCTGGTGGTCGTCGACGAGGCGTACGGGCAGTTCGCCGACTGGTCGGCCATCGAACTGGTAGCCGACGACCGCCCGTTGGTCGTGACCCGGACGTACTCCAAGACGTGGGCCATGGCGGCGGTCCGCCTCGGCTACCTGATCGGGCCGCCACGGGTGGTCGAGGTCCTGGAGCGGGTGGCGTTGCCGTACCACCTCGACGCCGTCAAGCAGGCCGCCGGCCGGCTAGCGCTGCGCTTCACCGACGAGATGGAGTCCCGGGTGGCCACCATCGTGGCCGAACGGCGCCGGGTGACGGAATCGCTCGACGCCCTCGGTGTGGAGACGTGGCCGTCGCAGGCCAACTTCATCCTGTGGCGGCCGGCCGACGCCGCCGCGGTATGGCGTGGCCTGCTCGACCAGTCGGTCCTGGTCCGCGACTGCAGCAGCTGGCCCGGGCTGGCCGGCTGCCTGCGGGTCACGGTGGGGACGCCGGCGGAGAACGACCGCTTCCTCGCCGCCCTCAAGGATGTCCTGTCATGAGATCCGCCTCGCGATCGCGCTCGACCAAGGAGACGGCGATCCAGATCGACCTCGTCATCGAAGGGATGGGAAAAGGGGACGTCGAAACCGGCCTGCCGTTCTTCGACCACATGGTGGCGCAGCTGGGCAAGCACGCCGGGTGGGACCTCGCCGTCAAGGCCACCGGCGACCTCGCCGTCGACGCCCATCACACGGTCGAGGACGTCGGTATCTGCCTGGGGGAGACCCTGCGCGATGCCCTCGGCGACAAGGTCGGGGTGCGGCGCTTCGCCTCGATCGCCGTTCCCCTCGACGAGGCCTTGATCGACGTGGCCCTCGACCTGTCGGGGCGGCCGTTCTTGGTCTACGAGGTGGATCCCGGCGCCGGCGGCGAGGCCTACCCGCTCGGGGACCCGCCGTTCGATCCGCAGCTGGCCGAGGAGTTCTGGCGGGCCTTCGTAACCAGCGCCGCCATCACCTTGCACCTGCGGATGCGCAGCGGGCGCAACAGTCACCACATCCTGGAGGCCTCCTTCAAGGGGGTGGCCCGGGCCCTCCGGGACGCGGTGCGGATCGACGGCGTCGGGGTCCCGTCGACCAAGGGCACCCTGTGATCGCCGTCCTCGACTACGGGATCGGCAATCTGCGGTCGGCCGAGAAGGCCCTGCAACACGTCGGCGGCGACGCCGTGCTGACGAGCGACGCCGCGGTGGCGTCCGCCGCCGCCGGCGTGGTGCTGCCGGGGGTGGGGGCATTCGGGCGGTGCATGGAGGCGCTGGTCGCCAGCGGCCTCGACCGGGTGGTCATGTCCGCCGCCGAGCGAGGTGTCCCGCTGCTCGGCATCTGTGTCGGCATGCAGATGCTGTACGAGGGTTCCGAGGAGAATCCCGGTGTCGCCGGCCTCGGCATCCTCCCCGGCAAGCTCCACCTCCTACCCGAGGGAGTGCGGCGGCCCCAGATGCAGTGGAACCGGCTCGACCGCCGGGGCGATGCCCCCCTGTTGGACGGGTTGGGTGCCGAGCCGTGGGTCTACTTCGTCCACTCGTTCGCCGCCGAGATGTCGCCCCAGGTGGTGGCGACGTGCGACTACGGCGGCCCGGTGGTGGCCGCCATCGCCGACGGGCCCCTCTGGGCCACGCAATTCCATCCCGAGAAGTCGGGCCCGACCGGGCTGCGGCTGCTGGCCAATTTCGCCGCCCGGTGCCGGGCGGCGTGATCCTCTACCCGGCCATCGACATCCGGGGCGGTCGCTGCGTCCGCCTCGTCCAGGGCGACTTCGAACGGGAGACGGCCTACGACGACGACCCGGTGAACGTGGCCCGCGCCTACGCCGCCGCCGGCGCCGAATGGCTCCACGTTGTCGACCTGGACGCCGCCCGCCGTCAGGGTGACAACCGCGCCCTCATCGAAGCCCTCGCCGCCGTCGTACCCATCCCCGTCCAGGTGGGGGGCGGGGTACGCGACGCTTCGCTGCTCGATCGGGGGGTGGCCCGGGTGGTCGTCGGGTCGCTGGCGGCGGAGGATCCCGGTGCCGTCCGGGCCCTCAGTTCCCGGTATCCCGGCCGCGTGGCGGTGGGTCTCGACCACCGGGACGGCCAGATCCGGGTGCGGGGCTGGGCGGAAGGGACGTCGGTCAATGTGGCCCAGGCCATCGCCGCCGTCGACGGCCCCGATCTGGCGGCGTTCGTGGTGACCGAGATCGAGCGCGACGGGATGCTCAGCGGACCCGATTTGGCCGGGCTGGCGGCGGCGCTGGACCTGACGGCGACGCCGGTGATCGCGTCGGGCGGCGTCGGCAGCGTCGTCGACCTGCGAGCCCTGGCCGGGGTGCGCGGCGGTCCCGGCGGCGGCCGGCGCCTGGCGGGGGTCATCGTGGGCACGGCGATCTACCAGGGTCGGTTGGACGTGGAGTCGGGACTGCGGGCACTGCGATCCCTCGGGGCGCGGCCATGAGGACGGTCCGGGTTATCCCCTGCCTGGATGTCGACGGCGGTCGGGTTGTCAAGGGCGTCAAGTTCCAGCACCTGCGCGACGCCGGCGACCCGGTCGAGCTGGCCGCCCGCTACGACGCCGAGGGCGCCGACGAGATGGTGTTCTACGACATCACCGCCTCGTCGGGCGGCCGGGACACGATGCTCGAGGTGGTGGCCCGCACCGCCGAAGCCCTGTTCATCCCGTTGATGGTGGGCGGCGGGGTGCGCACCCTGGAAGATGCCCGCCGCCTCCTGCGGGTGGGCGCCGACAAGGTCGGGGTCAACACCGCTGCCGTGGCCCGGCCCGAGCTGATCAGCGAACTCTCGGAGACCTTCGGCGCCCAATGCGTCGTCGTCGGCATCGACATCCGGCGGGTATCCGGAGGCTGGGAGGTGTTCACCCACGGCGGCCGCAAACCCACCGGGCTCGACGCCGTCTCCTGGGCGGCCGAATGCGAGCGGCTGGGAGCCGGCGAAGTGGTCCTCAATTCGATGGACCGCGACGGCACCCGGGAGGGGTTCGACCTGGAACTCACCAGGACGGTCGTCGAGGCCTGCGGGATCCCGGTGGTGGCCAGCGGGGGGGTGGGAACCCTCGACCACCTGGTCGAAGGGGCTACCGTGGGCGGCGCCGACGCGGTGCTGGCGGCCTCCATCTTCCATTTCGGCGAGGTCAGCGTCGGTGAGGTCAAGGCATATCTGGCGGCCGCCGGCGTCGCCGTGCGCCCGACAACCGAAGGGGGACCGACATGAGTGACGCAGGCGGCGGGACGCCACCGGAATACCCCTCGCCACCTTCGCCCCCGCCGCTCGGGGGCAGCCCCGGCGGTGGGTGGCAGCCGCCGCCCCCCTCGGCCCCGCCGCCACCCGGCGCGGGCGGGTGGCAGGCCCCGCCCCCACCCCCGCCGGGCGGGGGATATCCGCCCCCGGGCGGTGGCGGGGGGTATGCGCCGTATCCTCCGCCGGGCGGCGGCGGGGACTATCCGCCGCCGGCGTACCCCTATGGGGCACCGACGGGGCCGGCGAAAACCGAACCGCTTGCCATCTGGTCGCTGGTGCTCGGCATCGGCGCGTTCCTGATATGCCCGGTGATCGCGGCGATCGCCGCCATCATCACCGGTGTCAAGGGCAAGAAGGCCATCGACCGCTCGGGGAACACCGGGCGGGGAATGGCCACCGCCGGCGAGGTCCTGGGCATCGTCAATCTGGCGGTGTCGGCCATCGTGATCGTGCTGGTCGTCGCGCTCGGCGTGGCGGCCAGCAAGCACACCACGTACACCGAGATCAGGACCGGTGAGTGCTTCAACCGGGTGAGCAGCAGCAGCATCTTCAGCGGCTCGGTCGATCGGGTCAACTGCACCAGCGCCCACGACCTCCAGGCCACCGGGAGCTTCCAGGCCAGCGATCCGGGCCAGTATCCCGGGGTGAACGGGTTCCAATCCGAGGCGTCCACCAACTGCACCGACGACCTGAACACCTTCGTGACCGGGGCCAAGGACGGCCTGATGGCCCGCTTCTTCTATCCCAGTCAGGCCACCTGGGACAGCGGGACCCACGAGATCCTCTGTGCCGTGGCCCGGGCCGACGGCAGCAAGCTGACCGGATCCCTCGGCGGCTAGGTGGCGTTCGGGCCGCCGGCCGGTACCGTGCAGGAGGTGTCTGACGAGGGCGGGAAGCTCGCTATCCAGATGCTGGCCGACCGCGTGCTGGTCCAGCTGCCCGCCAGCGAGGGCGAACGCAAGTCCCGCTCGGGCATCCTCATTCCCGCCACCGCCGAGGTGGCCAAGCGGCTGGTGTGGGCCGAGGTCATGGCGGTGGGGCCCCACGTGCGCATGGTGAAGCCGGGCGACCGCGTGCTGTTCAACCCGGAGGACCGCTTCGAGGTCGACGTCAAGGGCGACGACTACCTCAGCCTCCGGGAGCGGGACATCCACGCCGTGGCGTCGGAGCGAATGGACGGCAGCACCGGGCTGTACCTGTAGATCTCGCCGGATCGGCGACGCGCGCCCCGTAGCATGCCGCCATGCCCGTGGCCACCCCGATCGCCGTCTCGGAGCAGGACCTGGCCCAGGTCCGGTTCAACGCCGACGGCCTGGTGCCGGCCATCGTCCAAGAGACGGGGACCGGCGTGGTGCTCATGCTGGCGTGGATGAACGAGGAGTCCCTCCGTAAGACCCTCGCCACCGGGCGGACCTGGTTCTGGAGCCGGAGCCGCCAGGAGTACTGGTGCAAGGGGGAGACCTCCGGCGACCGGCAATGGGTCCGAGAGGCCTATTACGACTGCGACGGTGACACCCTGCTGGTGGTGGTCGAGCAGGAGGGCAACGGCGCGTGCCACACCGGCGCCCGGAGTTGCTTCTTCCGGGCCTTGGGGGGGGCGGCGGGCGTCGACACCGGTCGCCCCGTGCCGAGCGCCGGCCAGGCGTGATCCGGCCGACCCGGGACGAATTCCGGGCCCTGGCCGAGCGGTACTCAGTGGTGCCGGTCTGGCAGGAATACCTGGCCGACCTGACCACTCCGGTGGCGGCCTTTTCCCGGGTGGTAGGCAACGAACCGGGCTTTCTTCTCGAGTCCGTCGAGCACGGCGAGCGATGGGGCCGGTGGTCGTTCATCGGCCGCCGACCGACGGCGACGATCGTCGCCCGGGGCGGCCACATCGAAGTCGGCGGCACGCTGCCCGCCGGCGTCCCCCTCGACCAGGGGGTGCTGGCCGCCGTCGAGGCGGTGCTGGCCGCCTACCGATCGCCCCCGCCGTCGGCCCTGCCGGCGCTCGCGGGCCTGCCGCCCCTCCACGGCGGCATCGTCGGCTACCTCGGCTACGACGTCGTCCGGGAAATCGAACGCCTGCCCCACGTCCCACCCGACGAGCTGGGCTACCCCGACGCCATCCTTTCGATCATCGGCCAGCTGGCCGCCTACGACCACTGGCGCCAGCGGGTCACGCTGATCGACAGCGTCCCGCTGACCGCGGGGGCGCACGACGCCGACCGCCGCTACGACGAGGCGGTCGCCCGCTTGCACCAGATGGCCCTCGACGGAACCCGCGCCCTGGAGGAACCGCTGGTGGAGCCGCCGACACGGGAAGACGAGCTGCCCGCGGTGCGCCGGCGCACCTCTTCGTCGCAGTACGCCGATGCGGTAGCGGTGGCCAAGGAGCACATCCTGGCGGGCGACGCCTTCCAGGTCGTGCTGGCCCAGCGCTTCGACCTCGATCTCGACGCCGAGTCGTTCGACGTGTACCGGGCGCTGCGCCAGGTGAACCCCAGCCCCTACATGTACTTCCTCCACCACGACGAACTCGACGTGATCGGCTCGTCCCCCGAGCCCATGGTGCAGCTGCTCGACGGCCGGGTGATCTCGCGGCCCATCGCCGGGACCCGGCGGCGGGGCCGCACCGAGGAGGAGGACCGGCGCATGGCGGGGGAGCTGACCGAGCACCCCAAGGAGATCGCCGAGCACGTGATGCTGGTCGACCTGGCCCGCAACGACGTCGGTCGGGTGGTCAGCTTCGGCACCGAGCAGGTCGACGAGCTCCTCACCCTCGAGCGCTACAGCCACGTCATGCACCTGACGTCGCAGGTGTCGGGCGGCCTGCGACCCGGGCTCGGGCCCATCGACGTTCTGCGGGCCACCCTGCCGGCGGGGACGGTGTCGGGGGCGCCCAAGGTCCGGGCCATGGAGCTCATCGACGAGCTGGAGCCGGTGAAACGGGGCCCGTACGCCGGCGTCGTCGGCTACCTCGACTTCTCCGGGAACATCGACACCGCCATCGCCATCCGCACCATGCTGGTGGCGCCGGGGGGCCGGGCCAGCGTCACCGCCGGCGCCGGCGTCGTCGCCGACAGCGACCCGGCCCAGGAGGATCTGGAGTGCCGCAACAAGGCCGCCGCCTTGCTGGCCGCCGTGCCCGGCGCCCGCCGGATCACCGCCGCCCGCCGCGCCGCCTCGGTGGCGGCGCCGGCGCCGTCGTGAGTCGGCCCATCCTGCTGGCATCGCCGGTCGCGGCCCCGTCGCCGCACCGGCGCGGTGAGGCGGCAGACTGACGGCATGGCCGACCTGGATGCCGACTACCAGCTGCTGCGCACAGGGGTCGGGGCGTGTTGGATCGAGCGCGACGTCGTATCCGTGCACGGCCCGGCGGCGGTCACCTTCCTCCAGGGGCAGGTCAGCCAAGATGTGGCCAGCCTGCCCGTCGGGGGTTCGTCCTTGACCTGGGTGCTCCAGCCGCAGGGCAAGGTCGAGGCCCTCTGCCGGGTGACCCGGGTGGCGGACGACCGCCTGCTGCTCGACACCGACGGCGGTTGGGGCCAGGCGCTGGCCGACCGCCTGAACCGCTTCAAGCTGCGCACCAAGGCCGAGATCGTGCCCCTCGCCTGGCGGTGCCTGGCGCTGCGCGGGCCGGGGGTCGAGGCCCTTACCTTGTCCAGACCGGCCGATGATGCCGACGGTGGGCCGGCAGGGATCGACGCCGACGCCGGCTGGCCCGGCGTGGCCGGCGTCGACCGGCTCGGCGCCGACCCGGAGGTGCCCGCCGGCGTGGCGATGGTCGATGGCGCCGCCTTCGAACTGCTGCGCATCGAGGCGGGTTGGCCCCGGATGGGCGCCGAGCTGAGCGACAAGACGATCCCCGCTGAGACGGGCCTGGTGGCGGCCACGGTGAGTTTCACCAAGGGGTGCTACACCGGCCAGGAGCTGGTCGCCCGCATCGACTCTCGCGGCGGGCACGTCCCCCGCCACCTTCGCGGCGTGATCGCCGACCAGGCGGCGCCGGTCGGCGCCACCGTCACGGTCGGCGACAAGACGGTTGGCCGCCTGACAAGTGTCGCCTCCCGCCCGGGCGGAGGAGCGGTGGCGCTGGCGTACCTCGGTCGCGACGTCGACGTGCCCGGGCCGGTGTCGCTGCGGTGGGACGGTGGCGCCGCCGAAGGCCGGGCCGAGGCCCTACCGCTGGCGGTATGACCGAGTCGCGAGGCGGCGCCGGCGTCCCGAGGAGGCGGCAGGCTGGGGGGGTGTCACGGATTTGTGTGGTGTACACAACACAAATCCGTGACACCCCCCCGCGAGCCGCTCGGGCTCTCGTCGTGGTGGCCGTCCTGGCCGCCATCGCGGTGGGGTGCTCCGGGGTGGCCAACCTGAACATCCCAACCCCGCCGCCCACCGCGCCCGGGGCGCTGACCCCCACGACGCCGGCCACCAACAACCTGACGGGCGTCAACCTCGAGACCGTCCCCCCCGGCGTCACGACGACCGTCGTGCTGGTACCGGGCGCGGCGTCACTGTCGGGAGTCGTGACCGGACCGACGGGGCCGGTGCCCGGGGCGACCGTCCTGCTCGAGCGGCTGGTCGGCGACGCGGTGGGCAGCAGGACCGTTCCCTCCCAGCCCGACGGGACCTGGAAGGTGACCGGGATCCTGGGCGGCCGCTACCGAATCCGGGCCTGGCACGCCCCCGACCTGTCCATGACGACGCCCGCGGTCGTGCTGCTCGGGGCCAAGGACACCCAGAACGTCCCCCTGACCCTCATGTCCTTCAGCGGCCAGACGGTAACGGCGACGGTCTCCCCCAGCCCGCCCCTGGTCGGGCAGGTGGCGACGCTGGTGGTGACGGCGGCGCAGCAGGCGGTGGGACCCGATGGCGTGGTGCGCGGCGCCCCGCTGCCCGGCCACTCGCTACTGGTCTTCGCCGCCGGCACCGTGGTGCTGGCGGGCACCAATCCCGGGACGACCGATGCGGGCGGGCGCCTCGTCCTCAGCCTGGGATGCTCGCAGAGCGGTCCGGTGGGCCTCACCGCCACCCTCGACAACGCCAACTCCTTCACCCTCGCCGTGCCGGACTGCATCGACTTCGTGCCGCCCGCCACGACGGCGACCACTTCGCCGGCGTCGACGACGGTCAAACCGACGACATCGTCGGTGCCGTAGCCGCCACCCGCATCGGCAGGGTCACAACCATCCGGGTGCCGCCCCCACCGATGGTGGGGGACTCGGCCCACACCGCTCCGCCCATGGCGGCGACCAGCTCGGCCACGATGGCCAGGCCCAGGCCGGTGCCCACCTGACGGGCGGGGGAGCGGGCCGACACGAAGAGGCGGTCGAACACCCGGGGCAGGTCTTCGGGCGCTATCCCGGGACCGTCGTCGTCGATCGCAATCATGGCCGCACCCGGCTGGGCCGCGACGGTCACGCCCACCCGGGTGCGGGCGTACTTGAGGGCGTTTTCCACCAGGTTGGCCACGATCTGGGCCAGCCGGTCGGGGTCGGCGGCGGCGGTGACGGCTCCGGCCGGTCCCACCGCCAGCTCCAAGGTCAGGCCCAGCTCCTCGGCCGCCGGCCGGAACCCCTCGCCGGTGTCGCCCACCACTTCGGCCACGTCGACGAGGCGCGGATGCAGGTTGAACTGGCGGGCATCGAAGCGGGCCAGGTCGAGGAGGTCCTGCACCAGCCGCTCCAGCCGCCGGGCTTCGGCCGTGATGACCTCGGCGGCCCGGGCGTTGTCGGGGGCGGCGCCGTCGGCGATGGCCTCGGCGAAGCCCCGGATGGAGGTGAGCGGGGTTCGCAGGTCGTGGGATACCGACAGGAGGAACTGCCGTTCCAGCCCCTTGGCCCGGGCCAGGGTGTCGGTCATGGTGTTGATCGAGTGGGCCAGCGACGCCAGCTCGGGATAGGCGTGGTCAGGCAGCGGGACCTGGGCCGCCAGGTCGCCGGCGGCGATGCGGCGGGTGACCGATTCGGCGTCGCGCAACGGCCGGCTGATTCGTCGGCCCAGGCGATCCCCGACGACCGCCGCCACGACCAGGACCAGCAGCGCCGACAGCACGAACCACGGCCACGCCTGGCGCAGCCCGGTGTCGGGCCGGCGGGTCAGCACGACCACTTGGGTGAGGGGCACGGCCACCCCCCGGCCCAGGTTGACGTTGGCCTGGTACGGGGCGGCGGCGTAGACGACGCCGCCCCGGCTGCCCGAGACGGCGTGGCCGGCCAGCAACTCGCTGGGGTGCAGGTCGGCGGGGCGGAGCCCCGACGGAAGGGCCGCCGCCTTCCGGGGCTGGCCGATGTCGACCAGCATGCCGGCGGGGGTGACGATGAGGACCACGTCGTTCTCGTCGCGCAATGGGGCCCGCAGGATCTGCAGCAGGTTGTTGGCCGACCGTCCGGCGTCGATCTCGCCTTTGATCGCGGCGGCCACGTCGCCCGCCTGCTGCGCCAGCTGGGCGCGGGTCCGCACCCGGGCGGCGTGGGCGGCGAGGGCGAAGGTCACCGCCCCGGTCAGGAAGATGGCGCCGACGACGACGCAGATGATGGTGGTGGTGAGGCGGCGCTGCACCGACCGGCTCGACCCCTCAGCCGAGCCGGTAACCGACGCCCCAGACCGTCGCCAGCGGCAAGGCGGGCCCCAGCTTCTTGCGGAGCTGGCGGACGTGGACGTCGACGGTCCGTTCATCGCCGTACCAGCCGGCACCCCAGACGCCGTCGAGCAGCTGCTGCCGGGACAGGGCCAAGCCGGCATTGGCGGCGAGGAACGCCAGCAGGTCGAACTCCCGCGTCGCCAGGGGAACCGTCTCGCCGTCCACCCTGGCCTCGCGCCGGCCGGTGTCGATCTCCACGGATCCGACGTGCAGCACGCCGGGGGCGGCGTCGCGTGGGCCGTCGGTGCGCCGGAGGATGGCCCGCACACTGGCCACCAGCTCCCGGGGCGAAAACGGCTTGGTCACGTAATCATCGGCGCCCAGTTCCAACCCGAGGACGCGGTCGATCTCGCCGTCACGGGCGGTGAGCATCAGCACCGGCAGCGGCGTGCGGGCCCGCACCCGCCGGCACACCTCGAGACCGTCGACGGTGCCGGGGAGGCCGACGTCGAGGATGGCCAGGCGAGGCTTCTCCCGGTCGATGGCGCCCAACCCCGCCTCGCCGTCGGTCGCCTGGATGACCCGGAACCCCTCCCGCCGCAGGTAGATGTCGACCAGGTCGGCGATGTTGGGGTCGTCCTCCACCACGACGATCGTCCCCAGGTCGGTCTTCACCAGTTCAAGCTTGGCACCCAGTTGTGAGGAAGGTGTGATCCACCGCGTCAGCGGCGGGAAGTCCGGGGGCGGCCGGCGAAGCGCTCACTAGGCTGCCCCACCATCGTGGTGACCTACCTGGACCGCATCCTTGCCGCCCACCGCGACGCGGCGCGCCAGGACCTTCGGCCATTTCCCGACCTTCTCCGCCGGGCCGAGGACCGGCCACGGGAGGACATCCGACCGTTCCGGGCCGCCCTGGAGGCCGACGCCGGCGCCGGCCACATGGCCGTCATCGCCGAAATCAAGCGCCGCTCGCCGTCCAAGGGGGACCTGGCCCGCGACCTGGTGCCCGACGTGCAGGCCAAGGCCTACGCCGCCGGCGGGGCCGCCTGCCTGTCGGTCCTCACCGACGAGCAGTTCTTCGGTGGATCCCCTGACGACCTGGAGGAGGCCCGGCGCGCGTCCGGCCTACCCGTATTGAGGAAGGATTTCACCGTCGGGCCGGCCGACGTCTGTGACGCCGCCCTCATGGGGGCCGACGCCGTCCTTCTGATCACCGCCGCCCTTTTCCCCGGTCTTCTGCGTGAACTGCACGACCTGGCCCTCCACCTTGGCCTCGACGCCCTCGTCGAGGTCCATGACGAGGCCGAGGTGGAAGCCGCGCTGGCCGCCGGCGCCACCCTCATCGGGGTCAACCAGCGGGACCTGGTCACCTTCGCCGTCGATACGGCACGGGCGGTCCGCCTGGGCGGGATCATCCCGAGCGGGGTCACCCGGGTGGCGGAGTCGGGGATCGGCGCCCCTGCCGACATCGCCCCGCTGGCCGCCGCCGGCTACCACGCCGTGCTGGTCGGCGAGGCCCTGGTGCGGGCGGCGGACCCGGCGGCGGCGGTCGCGGCGCTGCGAGGGGCCTAGGTGTTCGTCAAGATCTGCGGCACCACCAACGAGGAGGACGCCCTGCTGGCGGTGGCCATGGGCGCCGACGCGGTGGGCTTCATCTTCGCCCCGTCGCCCCGTCAGATCAGCCCGGCGGTGGCCCGCGACATCGCCGTGCGCCTCCCCCCGGAGATCCTGACCGTCGGGGTGTTCCGCGACGAGCACCCCGAGCGGGTCGTCGACATCTGCACCCACGCCGGCCTGAAGGCGGCGCAGCTGCACGGCCGGGAGCAACCCGAGCAGGCCCGCTGGGTGCGGTCGCGGCTGCGGTGGGTCATCCAGGCGTTCCCCGCCGGCGACCCGGCGATCACCCGGGCGGCGGAGTACGGGGTGGACGCCGTGCTCATCGACAACCCGAACCCCGGGTCGGGCGAGGTGTTCGACTGGAAACTGGCGGGCGAGGCGCCGACCGGCACCCGTTTGATCCTGGCCGGTGGGCTGACGCCCGACAACGTCGGCGCCGCGGTGGCGGCGGTGCAGCCGTGGGGCGTCGACGCCGTCTCCGGGGTGGAGAAGGAGCCCGGTCACAAGGACCCCGTCAAGCTGCGGGCCTTCGTGGCCGCGGCCCGGGCGGCGGCGGCACCGCCATACGAGGGCGACGAGGACCTTCGCCCCTTCGACTGGCAGGAGGACATATGACCGGGCCGTCGGTCAAGGCGCAGATGGGCGAGCCGTCGGCGGCGGGCCGCTTCGGCGAGTTCGGGGGCCGGTTCATCCCGGAGTCGCTGATCCCCGCCTGTTACGAGCTGGAGGCGGCGTTCCGGGCGTCGTGGGCCGACCCCGCCTTCCGGGGGCGCCTCGACGCCCTCCTCCGCGACTACGCCGGGCGGCCCACGCCGCTCACCGAGTGCCACCGGCTGTCCGAGCGACTTGGCGTGCGGGTGCTGCTCAAGCGCGAGGACCTGACCCACACCGGCTCCCACAAGATCAACAACGTGCTCGGCCAGGGGCTTCTCACCGTCGGCATGGGCAAGTCGCGCATCATCGCCGAGACCGGCGCCGGCCAGCACGGGGTGGCGACGGCCACCGCCGCCGCCCTCTTTGGCCTGGAATGCGTTGTCTACATGGGTGAGGTGGACACCGAGCGCCAGGCGCTCAACGTCTTCCGCATGCGCCTGCTCGGCGCCGAGGTCCGGCCGGTGCGCTCGGGTAGCCGGACCCTGAAGGACGCGGTGAACGAGGCGTTGCGGGACTGGGTGGCCACCGTCGAGAGCACCCACTACTGCATCGGGTCGGTGATGGGCCCCCACCCGTATCCGTGGATGGTGCGGGAGTTCCAGCGGGTCGTGGGGACCGAGGCCCAGGCCCAGTGCCAGGCCCTGCTGGGCCGGGACCCCGACGTGGTGGTCGCCTGCGTGGGCGGCGGGTCGAATGCCGCCGGCACCTTCGCCGGGTTCGTGGAGACCGACGCCGCCCTCGTCGGCGTCGAGGCGGCGGGCGGAGCCGCCATCGGCCGGGGCGTACCCGGGGTGGTGCACGGCATGAAGTCCTACCTGCTCCAAGACGAGCACGGGCAGGTGGAGGAGGCGTACTCCATTTCCGCCGGCCTCGACTACCCGGGCGTCGGGCCGGAGCACGCCTATCTGGCGGCGGCGGGCCGGGCCCGCTACGTCCCCGCCGGGGACAGCGAAGTCCTGGCCGCGTTGCGGCTGCTGGCGGAGACGGAGGGCATCATTCCCGCCCTCGAGCCGGCGCACGCCGTGGCGTGGGTGATCCGGGCGGCGCACAGCGGCGAGATTCCCGCCGGGTCGAGCGTGTTGATCACCATGTCGGGCCGGGGCGACAAGGACGCCGAGCAGGTCATGGGCCTGCTGGGATGACGTCGGGGGCGGTCGTGCCCACGGTGGGCTCGTGACGTCGGGGGCGGTCGTGCCCAGGGTGGGCGCGTGACGTCGGGGGCGGTCGTGCCCACGGTGGGCGCGTGACGTCGGGGGCGGTCGTGCCCAGGGTGGGCGCGCTGGAGGCCACCCTGCGGCGCCACCGGGCGGCGGGCCGCAAGCTGCTGGTGCCGTACATGACCGGCGGCCTCGGCATCCACTGGGTCGAGGTGCTCCAGGCCATGGTGGCGGCCGGCGCCGACGCGGTGGAAGTTGGCATCCCGTTCTCCGATCCGGTGATGGACGGCCCGACCATCCAGGAGGCGTCGCGGCGGGCGCTCCTACTCGGCGCCACCCCGACCAGCATCCTCGACGGGCTGCGCCCGGTGCCCGTCGGCGTCCCCCTCGTCGCCATGACCTATTACAACCTGGTGTTCCGCGGCGGCCACCGCCGCTTCGCCCACAACCTGGCCGACGCCGGCGTGTCGGGGGTCATCATCCCCGACGTGCCGCTGGAGGAGCTCGACCCCTGGTCGGCGGCGGCCGACGCCGCCGGCGTGGAGACCGTCCTGTTGGCCGCCCCGGTGACGCCCGACGACCGGCTGGCCGAGCTGTGCCGGCGCTCGCGGGGCTTCGTCTACGGGGTCAATCTCATGGGCGTCACCGGCGAGCGGTCCTCGCTGGCCGACTCCGCCCGGCGGCTGGGGGAGCGGCTCAAGGCGACCACGGACAAGCCGGTGCTCATGGGGTTCGGCGTTTCGACGCCGGAGCAGGCGGCGCAGGCCGCCTCCTATGCCGACGGCGTGATCGTGGCGTCGGCGCTGATGCGGATCCTGCTCGACGGCGGCGGCCCCGAGCGGGTCGGCGACGCCGTGGCCGAGCTGCGCGCCGCCCTCGACGCCGGCTGAGGCCGTCCGGGGGTCAGTCGGGTGCTGGCGTCGGCGGGTCGGGGGCCGGCGTGTGAGGCGGTCAGTCGGGTGCTGGCGCCGGCGGGTCGGGGGCCGGCGTGTGGGGCGGTCAGTCGGGGCAGCCGACTGAGGCGGTCAGTCGGGGAACGTAAGGATGGTCTTGACGTCGCCCGGTTGCCGGACGTAGGCGTCGTGCCACTGGGCCAGGGGGACGGCTCGGGTGATCAGGCGTCGTAGCCACGTGGCGTCGGCTTTGGCCAGCGCCTCGGCGCCCGCCTCGTAGTGGCGGCGGTTGGCGTTGACCGAGCCGAAAACGACGTCGTTTTGCAGCACCATCGAACGGTTCAGCTGGCCGGCGTCGACCTCGAAGTTCCGGCCCCCGCTCGACACACCGGTCAGGCAGATGATGCCGTCCGGGGTGCTGTGGCACATGGCATCGAGGACCAGCTGGGCCACGCCGGTGCACTCGATCACGATGTCGGGAGCGATGCCGGCGTCCTCGATGGCGCCGTGGTGGTAGGTCGCCCCGAGGGCCGCCACCAGGTCGGGCTTCAGCCCCTCGGTCACCTGGTCGAGCACGTGCACGCTGAGCCCCCGCTGCACCCCGAGCAGGGCCGCCAGGAGCCCGATCGGCCCGGCGCCGGTCACGAGCACCGTGGTCGGCTGCCACACGGCCCGATGCCCGATGCGCTCGATGTGGTCCCACGCCTTGGCGACGATCGTGGTGGGCTCGAGCAGCACGCCGAGCTGGCCGAGGCCCGGATCGACTTTGACGGCGTGCTCGGGATGGATCCGGTACCGCTCCGAGGCGTAGCCGTGGCGCTGCTTGATCCCCCGCTCGGTGTATTGGCCGTTGCGGCACATGTCCCACTCGCCGGCGGCGCAGTTGGCGCAGGGCACCGGATCGGGTCGCCGCACGATGCCGACGACGAGGTCACCCTTCGCCAGGCCGCTCCCGGCCGGCGCCTCGAGGACCCGCCCGAGCGACTCGTGGCCGATGGCCAGCCGGGTCTCGCCCGGCGGCGCCCACCCGTAGGCCCCGCTGATGATCTCCAGGTCGGTGCCGCAGACGCCGACGGCCACGGTCTGCACCACGACCGGCCCGTCGGCTTCGGGAGGCTCAGGCAGCTCGGTGAGATCGACCGAGTCTTTTTGCAGGGGCACCACGGTGACGGCTCGCACACGCGGAGCGTAGGCGCGGCTACGCTGCGAACACATGTTCGAACTCAACCCGCCGCAGGAGGCGGCCGTCGAGCACCGGGGCGGCCCGCTGTTGATCGAGGCCGGGGCAGGGACGGGAAAGACCGGGACCCTGGCCCACCGGGTCGCCGGGCTGATCCGCTCCGGCACCCCGCCGGCCCGTATCTGCCTGCTGACCTTCACCCGCCGGGCGGCGCAGGAGATGCTGGCCCGGGCGGGTGAACTCACCCATCCCGCCGCCGCGGCGCAGGTGTGGGGCGGCACCTTCCACGCGGTCGCCCATCGGGTGCTGCGCCTGCACGGCCGACTCATCGGGCTTCCGCCGGCGTTCAGCGTTCTCGACCAGGGCGACGCCACCGAGGTCCTCGGCCTGGTCCGCCACGACGTGCTCTCGGTTTCGCCTGGCGGTGCTCGTCGGTTTCCCCGACCCGACACGCTGGCGGCGATCTACGGCCGGGTGGTCTGCACCGCCGAACCGCTGGCCGACGTGGTCGAACGGGACTTCCCCTGGTGCCGCACCGAGGTCGCCGGAATCCGCGACATCTTCCAGGGCTACACCGGCCGCAAGCGGGCCCGTCACCTGCTGGACTTCGAGGACCTGCTGCTGATGTGGCGGGCGCTCGGCGCCTGTTCCCCCTCACTCGCCTCGGAGCTGTGGGACCACGTGCTGGTCGACGAGTACCAGGACACCAACCGGATCCAAATCGACATCCTGGCCGGGCTGCGCCCGGGCGGGACGGGGCTGACCGCGGTGGGCGACGCCGCCCAGGCGATCTACGCCTTCCGGGCCGCCACCGCCGGCAACATGGCCGCCTTCCCATCGCAGTTTCCCGGCACCACGGTCATCCGGTTGGAGGAGAACTACCGGTCGATCCCGCCGGTCCTGGCGTGCGCCAACGCGGTGATGGCGGCCGCCCCACCGCCGATGGGGCCGGTGCTGTGGTCCCGGCGGGCGGGTGCCGCTCGGCCCCGGCTGCGGTTGTGTGAGGACGAGGCCGTCCAGGCCGAGGCGGTGTGCGACTCGGTGCTGGCCCACCGGGACAACGGCACCTTGCTGCAGCGCCAAGCCGTGCTCTTCCGGGCCTCGCATCACGCCGACGCCCTGGAACTGGCACTGGCCCG
>DATARN010000121.1:0-3072 GCA_036264135.1 Acidimicrobiales bacterium | reverse complement strand
GGATCGGCGGTAGGGTGGATCAGGACATCACGAAACGGACTTCCAGGAGGACCACCGCATGGCACTGCAACTCGGAGACGAGGCCCCCGACTTCACCGCCGACACCACCGAGGGGACGATCACCTTCCACGACTGGCTGGGCAACGGTTGGGGTGTGCTGTTCTCCCACCCGAAGGACTTCACCCCGGTGTGCACCACCGAGCTGGGCGCGGTCGCCAAGCTGAAGGACGAATTCGCCAAGCGCAACGCCAAGGTCATCGCCGTCAGCGTCGACCCGCTGGAGTCCCACGAGCGCTGGATCGGCGACATCAACGAGACCCAGGGCACCACGGTCAACTTTCCCCTGATCGCCGACCCGGACCGCAAGGTCGCCGACCTGTACGGGATGATCCACCCCAACGCCAGCGACACGGTGACGGTGCGCTCGGTGTTCATCATCGGCCCAGACAAGAAGGTCAAGCTGATGCTCACCTACCCGCAGTCCACCGGCCGCAACTTCCAGGAGATCCTGCGCACGCTGGACTCCCTGCAGCTGACCGCCGGCTACCAGGTCTCGACCCCGGCCGACTGGCAGAACGGCGGAGACGTCATCATCGCCCCCGCCGTCTCCGACGAGGCGGCCAAGGAGAAGTTCCCCAAGGGCTGGGACGCCAAGCGCCCCTACCTGCGTCTCACCCCGCAGCCCAACCTGTAGGACCGCCGACGAACCCGGGGGGCCCGTCCGGGCCCCCCGGTTTCGCGCCCGGCCGGCGGTAGCGTGGCCGGATACCACAGGGAGGTCCCATGCCCACTGCCGTGATCGTCGACGCCATCCGCACCGCCGGTGGCAAACGCAACGGCAAGCTCTCCGGCTGGCACCCCGCCGACCTGGCGGCCGAGACCCTGCGAGCCCTGGTCGAACGCAACGACCTCGACCCCGCCCTGGTCGACGACGTGATCATGGGCTGCGTCATGCAGATCGGCGCCCAGGGGGTCAACGTCGGCCGCAACGCCGTCCTCGCCGCCGGCTTCCCCGAGTCCGTCCCGGCCACGACGATCGACCGGCAGTGCGGCTCCAGCCAGCAGAGCGTCCACTTCGCCGCCCAGGGGGTGATGGCCGGCGCCTACGACGTCGTCATCGCCGCCGGCGTGGAGGTGATGAGCCTCGTCCCCATGGGCGCCACCATGTTCGCGCCCAACACCGGCGTACCCTTCGGGCCCAAGATGGCGGCCCGCTACCAGGGCGCCGGCGGACTGGTGCCCCAGGGCATCTCGGCGGAGATGATCGCCGATCGCTGGGAGCTCTCCCGCCAGGACCTCGACACCTACGGGGCGGCCAGCCAGCAGCGCGCCCAGCGGGCCACCGAGGAGGGCCGCTTCGACCGCGAGATCATCCCCGTGGCGGTCAAGGTCCGCGACAAGGAGACGGGCCAGGTCCTCGAGCCCGAGGGGGCCCTCGGCCGCGACGAGGGGATCCGGCCGGGGACCACGGTCGAGACGCTGGCCCAGCTGAAGCCGGCCTTCAAACCCGACGGCGGCAAGGTGACCGCCGGAAACTCCTCGCAGATCACCGACGGCGCCTCGGCGGCCCTGATCATGAGCGAGGAGCGCGCCGCCTCTCTGGGCCTCACCCCCCGGGCCCGGTTCCACAGCTTCGCCATGGCCGGCGTGGACCAGGTGCTGATGCTGACGGGTCCCATCCCCGCCACCGGGACGGTGCTCGAGCGGGGGAAGCTGACGCTGGACGACATCGACCTGGTGGAGATCAATGAGGCCTTCGCGTCGGTCGTGCTGGCCTGGGAAAAGGAGCTGCACCCGGACATGGCCCGCGTGAATGTCAACGGTGGCGCCATCGCCCTCGGCCATCCCCTCGGCGCATCGGGAACGAAGCTCCTGGCCACGTTGCTGAACGAGCTTGAACGGACCGGCGGTCGCTACGGCCTGCAGACCATGTGCGAGGGCGGGGGATTGGCCAACGCCATGATCATCGAGCGGCTCGGATGATCATCAAGATCGCCGTCGCGGTGGTGGCGTTCGTCGTCATCATGCGCATCGGGATCTTCTTCGTGCGGGCCCTGGCCACGCCGCCGCCCGTGCCGGAGGAGGGCGAACTACGCCGGGTGAACCTGCGCTACCAGTGCACGATCTGCGGCGCCGAGGTCAAGATGACCAAGGCCGGCGAGGACCTGCCCCCGCCGCCCCGGCACTGCCTGGAGGACATGCAGCTGATGGCCCCGTCCATCGAGTAACCCGGCCAGTTGTCCCCATCCTGGGGATAAAGCTGGGGAGGGTCACACTGCTGTAACTTTGGCAACACCGAAACTTCACCGCCAGCGGGTAGCTGTAATGAAACCGCAGGTGATGAGGCCCAAGCCGACGAACAAGTAGGCGTTCTTGGCGCCCCCCGGCAACAGGTTCAGGTAGTTACCCACGATGGTGCACATGCCGGCCGCCAGGAAAACCAGCAGCAGCACGGGAACCCAGCGGGGGCTCTCCTTGTACTCCTTGGGGATAGGCGGCGTGTAGCGGCCCGTCGGCACGCTCGTTGCCTTGGCGGCCGGCTTGGCGCCGCCCTTGGGCGTGACCCGGCCGGTTTGGGGCGCGTCCTTCGTCCTTCTCGCCATGGTCCTGAGGATAGGCCACCTAAGGTGGCGCCGTGGGCCCCCGGATCCTCGTCCTCGACAACTACGACAGCTTCGTGTTCAACCTGGTGCAGTACCTGGGGGAGTTGGGTGCCGAGCCGCTGGTGTTCCGCCACGACGCCATCGACGCCGACGGGGTGGCCGCCCTCGGCCCCGCCGGCGTGCTGGTGTCGCCCGGGCCGGGCCGCCCCGAGGATGCCGGCGCCAGCAACGATGTCATCGTCGCCCTGGGCGGCGCCGGTGTCCCCGTGCTGGGCGTGTGCCTCGGCCACCAGTGCATCGGCCAGGTCTTCGGGGGCCGGGTGGTACGGGCCGACGCCGTCATGCACGGCAAGACGTCGCTCGTCCACCACCACGGCGAGGGCGTCTTCGCCGGCCTCCCCGATCCCTTCCCCGCCACCCGGTACCACTCCCTCGTGGTCGAGCGGGCGTCGCTGCCCGACGACCTCGA
>DATARN010000188.1:0-11107 GCA_036264135.1 Acidimicrobiales bacterium | reverse complement strand
TTCGGCCCTACAGTAGCGCTCGGGAGCGCTCATCTCACCGGGCTGAGCGGCCCTGAGCGAAGTTGGGCGGTTCCTCCGGGGTAGTCCGTCGGTTACCGCTCACAGGGTTCTCGCCCTTCTCCCGCATTATCGAGCGCCAGCGGGGAGAAACGCTCATGCCTGGAATCCTTCGTCGACTGGAGCGAGACCCCTCGCGATAGTTAGCACCTCCAGAGGCCGCGCCCGAATAGCGTCCAACATGCGGGAAGGGACATCGCCACTTGGCTGTGCAGGGCGGTTGTTCTGGGGAAGCAGCGCGCCGCACCGCCTGCGATTCGAGAACGGGTGGCGCCACGGGGGGGGTTCCGGAGGTCGGGGAGTTGGGAGATCGCCGGTTGGTAAGGGGAGAGGGGGGCACAGCGGCGCCGGCCACTGACGTGCCGTTTCGTCAGGTTCGACGTGTCGGGGGCCATGGTGTCTCACCGATGACTCCTGGGGTTCGTTGGTCGTCGAGCCAGCAGCATTTCTGCGGCGGCGAGGCAGTCGAGGCTTCGCCGGTGAGGCTGGAGAAATCCGTTGTCGCACGCATGCCGCTTAGGGCCCTGTCGTGGCCTGCCCGGCGTGGTCGTGGGTGATGTGGGCGAGCTGATGCCACATGAGCATGACGAAAATGCCGGAGCCAGCGAAGGCGAACCAGAAGGGAGCGGTAACGCCGAAATGGCCGCCGATGAGGCCGCCGAGGGCCGCGCCGAGCACGAGGCCCCCATAGACGCCAAGGCTGTTCACGCTTGCCACCCGCCCCTGCAAAGCCTCGGGCACCGCTCGCTGGCGCACGGTGACCGAGGTCGCGCCCCATGCGAACTCGTGGGCGCCGAAGACCACCATGACCGCGACGGCCACCGCCGGGGTGGTGGTTAGCGCGAGCGTCAGGTGGGTGAAGGTTTCGATGATCAGCCCCACCCGCATGATGTTGCCGAGGCTGACTCGGCGGATGAGCCACCCGTAACCGAAGGTGGCCGCGACACCGCCCACGGCGGTGGCGGTGGTGAGGACACCGAAACCGATAGGGCCCAGGTGGAGGCGCTCCTCGGCGTAGAGGACGAGCACGGACCAAGCGGCCCCAAAGGTGATGTTGAACACGAAAATGGTGAGTACCAGCGTGCGCACGGCGGCGTGGCGGGCAACCCACCGGCAGCCGTCAACCACCTCGGCCCGTAAGCGGCTGGCGACCCGGGTTGGCGGGCGAGCTGGTAGATGGATCCTGGTTATCAGTGCCGCGCCCAGCGCGACGAGCGCGGCTTGGCCGATGAAGGGCCACGCCATACCGGCGGCGAAAAGGGCGGCGCCGAGCGCGGGACCGGCGAGCTGGTTGAGAGTGACGGCCCCGGTGAGGATTCTGGAGTTCGCCAGGATGAGATCATCCCGGCTGACGAGGGATGGCAGCATGGAGGTGGTGGCGGTATCGCTGAACACCTCGGCTGTGCCGAGAATGAACAGTGCGGCGAGCACCACCGCGATGTCCACCCGTCCGCTGACGATGGCGGCGGCCAGCACCGCCACGACGACGGCGCGGGAGAGTTCGACTGCCGCGGACAGCGCGGCTCTGTTGACCCGATCGGCCACCGCCCCGCTCAACAGCCCGAACAGCAGCCATGGAAGGCGTTGGAGGAGCAGGGCCAAGGCGACGAGACTGGCGTTTCGAGTCTGTGATGCGATGAGCAGCGGCCCCGCTGCCAGTGCGAAGCCGTCCCCGAGGTTTGCCGCCCACGAAGAGGCAACCAGCCACCGGACCGCGGATCCCAGGCGCGCTGGAAGAAGCCGCTCCATCATCGAGCCCACCATCTGATCGTACGCCACGACCCCTAACGGCCCGGTCGGGTTTCGGCCGGTTGGCGAGGAGACAGTGTCGCCCTCTCGGAGCGCTCCCGGACAGCGGATGGGGGAACGAGGGATGGAGGACTAACGCCTGGTGGGCCGGTCGGTCGATTACCTCTTCCGACGCCTCGAGGTGTAGCTCGTCAAAAGGGCGCCCGATAACACCCGGCCATAGTGGCTCATGACGGGGTCATCAGACCCTCCGCCTACGGCCCGAGGGGAGGGCTTGGTACCGCTCAGCTCAAGCGCCTGAAGGCCTGAGCGAAGGTCTCTTCGGGGTAGTCCGCCGGATATCGGACCTTTCGCATGGTCGTCCACGCCGTGATTATCGAGTGCCCCGTGCTTATGCTCGCGGACGTCCTGAGGCTGTCTGCACCGAGCGGAATGCCGGGCGATCGCCGGTAGGGGGGAGCCAGTCGCCTGGTGGAGGCTGACCTGGTTGATGTTGTAGACGACGGACCCGCGGCGGAGTAGAAGGCCGCCGGCCAGGACGAGCACCGTGGCCGTGGCCCGGGTCGACAGCGGAAAGGCCACCTCACCGAGCCCCCACAGGACCATCGATTTACCAGATGACCCGGCCCATCGACCACAAGATGACCCGGCCCACGCCCAAGCGGCCGGCCAGCCGGCGCGCCACCACCGCCCCGACGACGCCGCCCACCCCGCTCAAACCCAGCAGAACACCGATGCGCCCGGGCGACAGGTGCAGCTGGCGGCGAAGGAACAGCTGCCGCCGAGGCGCAAAGTGTCTTTCAGATTGCACCCGCACACGGGCCCCAATAGCCGATTCGGCCAAAGTCGTGGGGAAACGCACAAAGAAATGTGGTAGAACGATCATATGGATGTGCGGACCCGGCGGCGGGCGCTGTTGGCGGTCATGCAGCGCGACGGCGAGATTGAGGTGCGGCAACTGGCCGCCGACCTCGAGTGCTCCGAGATGACCATCCGACGCGACCTTGACGCCCTGGCCCGCGATGGCGTCATCCGCCGGGTACACGGCGGTGCGGTCGCGGTCCAGCTTCGTCGTTACGAACTGCCTTATGCCGTACGTGCCCTTGAGGCCGTGGAGGCCAAACAGCGGATCGGTCGGGCTGTCGCCGGCCTCATCGCCGACGGGGAAACCGTGACACTGGACAGCGGGACGACGGCTCTCGAAGTGGCCCGCGCTTTGCGCGGTCGGGCCGTGACGGTCTTACCCCTCGGATTGCGGGCGCTGCTGGAACTGGCCGAGGATCCCGCGGTGCGGCTCATCGCACCGGGAGGCGATGTCCGCTCAGGTGAACTCGTCGTGTCCGGCGACCTTGCCGAGGTGGCATTCGAGCGGCTGCGTTTTGACACCTTCGTACTCGGGGTCTGCGGCCTCGACGTGGTGGATGGGCTCACCACCCACGTGCCTGCTGACGCTCGGCTGAAGCGGGCCGCCGTGCGGGCCGCGCGGCGCACCGTCGCCGTGAGTGATGCTTCCAAGCTGGGCCGGGTGGCGTTCGGGCACGTCTGCGGGCTCGAGGACCTCGACCGGTTGGTCACCGACGCCGATCCCGAGCGAACCCGCCCGTTCGAGGCTGTGGGCCTCCAGGTGCAGCGTGTTTGACCGACGCGGTGACGCCGTCCCCCGGCGGGCGGTTGCGGTCGTCTTCTTGGTGCTCGGGGCCACGGCCGGCACGTGGGCGGCCCGCATCCCCGCGGTCAAGGACCATCTTCATCTTTCCGCCGGTACTCTCGGTCTCTGCCTCCTCGGGCCTGCAGTTGGCTCGATGGTGGCCATGCCGGCCGCCGGCGCCGTCCTCGCCACCTTGGCGCCCCGCCGAGTCGTGCAGTTTGGGCTGCTCCTCGTCATTGGTCTCTTGCCACTGACGGTGGTGGCGTCTTCGCCTTGGCAGCTGTTTGCTGTCCTGACCGGCTGGGGTGTGGGCGCGGGCCTCGTCGACGTGGGCATGAACACCGAGGCCGCCGCTGTCGAGGCGCGTCTCGGCCGGCGCACCATGTCGTCATTTCACGCCGCCTACAGCCTCGGCGGCCTGATCGGCGCCGGGTTGGGTGGGGTGGTCGCCGCGGCTGGGGTCTCCGCCGGACGCCACTTTCTGATCGCCGCCCCTGTCCTGCTTCTGGTCGGACTCGCCGGTGCCGGGGCCTTTGCCAGCCAGGCAGTGGTTGCCCGCGTGGCTGCTGCCGCCCACGACGGTGTTCGCTCGCGCTGGCCGCAGTGGTCCTGGACTCTGATGGCCCTGGCGGCCATGGCTTTTGCCTGTTTCCTGGTCGAGGGGGCAGCCAACGACTGGGGTGCGGTGTACCTGCACTCGTCACTCGGGGCGTCGGCCGGCCTGGCTGCGATCGCGTACGCCGCCTTCGCGTTGACCATGACCGCTGGCCGGCTGGCCGGTGATCGCCTGGCCGAGCGCGTGGGCCCGGTGCGACTGGTGCGCGTCTCGACCGGTGCCGCCGCCGTGACCTTCGCGGTTGCGCTCGTCGTGGGGCGGATCTGGTCGGGTCTGGTGGCCTTCGCCATTCTTGGTGCCGGCGTGTCGTTCGTGGTGCCGCTTGTCTTCACGGCTGCCTCGCGCCTGGGCCGGCCGGGGCCAAACCTGGCGACCGTCGCATCGTGCGGCTACTTCGGGATGCTGGTTGGACCGGCAATCGTCGGTGGTCTCGCCCAGGCCGTGGGTTTACCCGCCGCCCTCGGCACTGTGGCGGTGCTCAGCGCGGTCACGGCGCTCTTGGCCGGGGCGGTCGGGACGCGGCCCGGCGTGGCGACGGCGGTTGCAGGGTCAGAGGCGGTCCTGGTCGAATGAGGTGGCTGTTGTGCGACTACGGCGAGGTTCTGAGCCTGGCGCCGAGCGCCGAAGACCGAGTGTTGCTCGAGGAGGCGGCGAGGGACCCCGGACCAACGTTCTGGACTACCTACTGGCAGCACCGCCCCGGGTACGACCGGGGCGATGTGACCGTCTTCGAGTACTGGACAGCCGTGCTCGGTTGGCGCCCCGATCCGGCCTCCCTCGATTGCTTGGTGGCGCGCGACACTGCCGGCTGGCTGCATCCCAACCGCGAATCGTTATCGGCGACGGCGAGGGCGGCCAAGCGGGGCATTCGCCTCGCCGTCCTGTCGAACGCGCCGGTCGAGGTGGCAGCCGCGATCGATGCGATGGATTGGATGGGGGACTTCGAGCCGCGGTTGTTCAGCTGCCATTTGCGGGCGGTAAAGCCCGAGCGCTCCATCTACGTGGCGGCTCTGCACGCTCTCGGCGCCGGACCCGAGGACGTGGTGTTCCTCGATGACCGCCCCGCCAACGTCACCGCGGCCCGTGAGCTAGGCATGTACGCGGAGCTATTTCTCGACCCCGCCCAGATTGACGGGGTCGAGTGACCGCCGCCGCGCTATCGTCCCGCAGGCAGGAAATCGAGCGGTGCACAGCACTTGGGACAGCACTTGCTGCCGCGAACGAGTGCCAAGACTTGCCCAGCGGCGGAAGTGGGCGAGCTCGACTTCTCGAACACGCCTGGATCCACGCGAGGCGCCTGAGCGACCAGCCACGCCTTGCAACCCCCTGAAGGCCGAAACACCCAACGATTCCCGTTTCAACAACTCAGCGACGAACGCCTAATACCATTCGGTGGATCCGGGCTTAGACATAATATCCAAAGGCACAATTTTCCGAGATGTGGCGCCCCGCACGGGTATCCTAAGCGGAGGCTGTTGAAGCAGGGCATACATACACGGCCTGCTTGGCGGTTCAAGGCGCACATACGGGAAGGCGGGGTTTCCCACATGCGAAAGGTGAGCGTCGTCAGTGTCTTGGCTTGCATCGCGATCCTGGTTGGCAATGGCACGGCCGGGGCCATCACCTATGGAACGGCCGACGGCGTGACCCATCCCGAGGTGGGCGCGCTGGTCGGGTTCTTCCCTCCGGCCGGAAAGTCGATCGCCTACTGCTCGGGCACTCTGATTTCACCCACCGTGTTCCTCACCGCCGCCCACTGCGGTTTTCTGGGCCCGACTGTCGGGGTCACCTTCGATCCCACCTACACGAGCAGCTCCATCGTGTATACCGGCACCTTCTACGCCGACCCGGACTTCAAGCCGAGCGGCAACACCGAAGGTGGCACCGGAGAAGACATCGCGGTCGTTGTGCTGGACCGACCCATCTCCGGCCTCACTCCGGCGGCCCTGCCGACTGCGGGTCTCCTCGACCAAATGAAGGCGAACGGGACACTTGACCAGGACACGCAGTTCACCGCCGTCGGCTACGGCGACAGCCAGTTCACCAACGGTCCCGGCGGTCAGACCACAGCGCACCTCCAGGCTCGCTACTTCGCCGTGGGTAGCTACAACTCCCTCGACGCCTCGGAGCTCCACCTCAGCCAGAACCCGGCCACCGGTAACGCAGGTACCTGCAACGGTGACTCCGGTGGCCCCAACTTCCTCGGCGCTGGAAGCGGCGAAACCGCCATCATCGCCGGCATCACCGTGACCGGCGACACCTACTGCAAGTCGACCAATGTCGACTTCCGGGTCGACACCCAATCGGCCCGCGATTTCCTGGCGAGCTACGTGACCCTGCCCTAGCGGCGACATACCGGCTCACCGCTGACAATCACACCGGTTCGGTACCTTCGCCCGGTGGTGGGTGCCGGAGACCAAGCGGCGGGCGTGGCCGCCGAGACGGAGACCAGGAAGGCGGAGAGCCGCGACGCCGCGGGGCGGCCTGCTACTGGAAGGGCTCAGCCCGGCCCACCTGGGCGG
The DNA here is from genome assembly GCA_036264135.1 of Acidimicrobiales bacterium. Taxonomy (GTDB): domain Bacteria; phylum Actinomycetota; class Acidimicrobiia; order Acidimicrobiales; family Palsa-688; genus DATARN01. Next base: position 4,515 of record DATARN010000188.1, on the reverse strand, counting down.
TCACCCACGCGGGCGGGCCGCTCCTGGGTGATCGCCGGCGCCGGGTCAGGCACGACACGGGTGCTCACCCGGCGCATTGCCTCCGAACCCTCACGCATGATCGCTATCCGAAGCATCCCCAAACGGAAGGCCAACGCGCTAACCGTCGTGGAATTGTGTCAGCCTGGGCGTTGGTCCGACTGTGACTTACCAACAGGTCAGACAAGTCAACCCGCCAGCACTCCGGTTAGCGCCGGGCGTTACGACGGGCGATAACAAACGTGAGGAATCTGACCATCTACCGAGTTTGAAGCCGGTCGATAAACGGACCTACAGGAGCGCTCGGGATCGCTCGCCTCACCGGGCTGAGCGGCCCTGAGCGAGGTAGGGCGGTCCCTCCGGGGTAGTCCGCCGGTTCCCGGGCGCGCGCCTTCGCCTGGTGCCGTCGTGGTTATCGCTCGGTGTCGGGGGACGGATGGGGGTATCCAATCGCGCTCGCGACTGTTAGCCTTGGTTCGCGATCGTCCTCGTATCTGCGCCTCGACTCGGCGTTATGGGGAGTATGGCTTCCTGACAGGTTCGGAGTTCGCGGACGTTCACAACAATGGCGGTCCGGACATTGGTCAAGCCGGCGAGGCGACCTTGAATCCCAGGCGCGTGGCAGCATTGGCCAGTCGTTCGTCGTAGGTGACTACCTGGCTGATGTCGCCGCCCAGCTGCGTGGCAGTCGCTAAATGGATGGCGTCGAGCGAGCGGAGCTCGGCGGGTAGGAGCGCTCCAGCAGCGTTCAGTATTCGCTCGTTGACCCGGACGAGGCCGATCGTGGCCAACACGTGCCGCCCCCGGACCAACGCCGCCTCTCCGCCAGGAAGCAAAGCCCGCAGAACCTCGGTGCGGGCCAGCGCACTCGAAACGAGAGACCGCCTCTGACGAAGATGGCGACGTAGGGCGGCCGATTCGGCTTCGCGCACAGCAAGCTTGACGATCGCTGATGAGTCCATATAGGTGGCTGGCATCAGCGTTCGTCGTGGCGCAGCCGAGCCAGAGTGTCACTCGGAGGTTCCACTCCGGGTGACAGGGTGAGCGGCTCGGGAAGGTCGTCGAGATCTGCTGTGGCGGCATCAAGGTCACCCGACGCTCTCATCTGTTCCATAGGGCTTCCCTCGGGCAGGGGCGCCAAAATGGCCACAGGGCGGCCCCGATCGGTGATCTCGATGGTTTCGCCCTGGCCAACGCGGCGAAGCAACTCGCTTGCCCGCTGCCTTAGCTCTCGGACGCCGACACTCGTCATGTGCTAGTGGTAGCACATTCCACGGTGCTTGACCATGCTCCGTGGTCCGCTCCCGCGACTGCCTCGTAACCTGCCCGGTGATCGGGGACCCGTGACGACATCGTGAAGCCCGGGTCGGCACCACCGCAAGCTCGCCTGAACCGCCCGGCACACTTTCCTCGACCAACATCGGTTCGACATGTTGACAATCAGCCGGCTGGCGGCCGACGCCGGGGTTACCGTGCGGGCGGTGCGCCACTACGGCGCCAAGGGTTTGCGGTGCCGGTCGCCCGGCGGCTTCTACGCCTGCTTGAGGTACGCGGCTGGACCGGGTGAACGAGGCTGCAACGGGTCGAGCCCCCGTCCTAGCCCGGGACGCACGCACGCGGCGGGCGCTTCGACGGCGAAGCGAGCACGTCCAGGCGTCTCGATCAGGATCGCCCCGACTCGACCTCGAGGCGGCCGTCTGAGCAGGGTCTGACCGGCCCTCAGCCCTACAGCGACGACGCCCCGTGGGGGATGTCGTCGGGGTCACAAAGACCGACCGGCGGGTTGTCGGTGACCGTGATACTGCCCTTATAGGTGAAGAGGTGGGGCAGCCTCGTCCGCTGGGTGCTGAAGGTGCCCGCGCCGGTGCCGTAGGTGGTGCAGTTGTTGGAGTCGGCGTCGGTTTCGCTCAGAGTCCCCGACACCGTGCCGAGGGCGTTGTCGTAGTTCTCCCGGAAGACGATGTTGCCGTCGTCGCTCTTGATCGTGACGACCATCACGCCGCCCGATGCGCTCGGCGTCGCTGTCCCCGCGACGGTGCACTTGAAGAACGTGCTCGGCTCGCCATCGGACACGAGCAGGCACGTGTTGCTGGTGAGGTGCCCCGACGCCGGGGTTCTGGCCGTCGCGGGCGTCTCGTAGAAGAAGCCCGTGAAGTTGATGATGTCGGACACCTGGCCGGTGAGGGCGCCGGCCGGCGCCGGCGACGAAACGACCGTGGTACCGGCCAGGGCAATCGCCGCCAAGACGCCGCCGAGGCGGTGCTTCAAATGCATGCCTGCCTCCCCGAATGCTGCCCGCTACTGGCGAACGATACACGGAAGCCGCCCGCCGGGCGATTTCTAGCCGTTCGTATGGGAAATTCGACCAAACCGTCGTCGCCTTGGCACGGCCAGTACTCTGCCTTTGGCCGCTAGTCGGTGTTCAGGCGGTAGGGGGTTTCCGATGACGGGGTTGCAACGGGTTCTTGCATACTTGTCGGCCGTCGGATTGGCCCTGCTCAGCCTGGCCGTCGTGCCAGCCGCGATCGCCGAGGCGGCGACGGTCGTCCACTGCGGCGACACCATCACCGCCAACACGACCTTGGCGGCGGACGTGGGGCCGTGCACCGGCACCGCGATCCACCTCGGCGCAGACAACATCACCCTGAACCTGAACGGCCACACGGTCACCGGCACACAATTGCGCAACGGCGATGCGCCGGGGATCGAGGGCTCGAGCTTCAGCGGGGACACGGTGAAGAACGGCATTGTGACCCGCTTCGATACCGGGGTCTACTTCGAGTTCGGCGGCCACGAGACGATTACGAACATCTTCGCCCACGACAACCTGGGACGACTCGACGGGGACGGCATATTCGGGGAGGGGATCCAGCTGTTCAACGTCACCGACAGCCTGATAAGCAACAACCAGCTGGTCCACAACGGTCCCTTCGCCGGCATCGACATCTTCGACGTCAGCGGTACAACGATCAGCAGCAACCAAGTCATCAACAACAACGTCCTCGAACCCCTGACCACGCACTGCGGGTCTCCCGACGGCTGCATGCAGGATATCGGGATCTGGGTGGTCTTCCTCACCGTGCCGACCAGCCACAACCTGGTCATCGGCAACACGGTGGTCGGCAGCGGGCTGGACGGCATTCAGCTCTCGAACCTGACGTCCGACAACACCGTCTCCCGCAACAACGTGACCTTCAACGGATGGGGCCAGATCCTCGATCCCCCCGACGCCGCCGGCCCCCGCGATGGTGACGGCATCGTCGTGTTCGGCGACCACAGCCTCGTGGATCGGAACACGGCGACCAAGAACGCGGCCAAAGGGATCCGGGTTCTCGACGGGACCTACGACACGGTGACCAACAACGTGGCCGCGGGTAGCGGGGGCGGCAAGAACTCGGTGGGCAAATCGTTCGTCCTTGCCGACACCAATCCGAACTGCGACCACGACACCTGGCACCGCAACGCCTTCGTCACGTTTAACCAGCCCTGCGTGACCCACTGAGTTTGCCACCGCTAATGCAGCAAGCCGGTGAGCTCTTGGTAATATCCGGTTTCGCATTTCTGCAATTTCCCGGTGGTCCTTTGGGGTCTTGACTGTTTAATCACTCGGAGACATACTTATTGTCGGGAGGGCAGCCATGAAGACACCCTGGAAGGGCACGGATGAGCTTGAGCCCGACCGTGAGTACCTGGTCTTGGTGACAAGCATTCCGCCCCGCAGTCGTTCGTCAACCGGTCGCCTATTCCGTGGGGCGAGTCAGGTCCGCAAACAACTTGCCAGCTCCGGGGGTTTGATTGGCTTTTCTACGCTTGCCCGGCCATGGCGCAAACAGTACGCAACCCTTTCGATCTGGAGCGACGCGGCTGCGCTCTCGGCGTTCGCCGAAGGACGTCCGCATCGCCAACTTATGTCTGATCTGGCGCCGGAGATGGGCCCGACGAAGTTCGTGAGATGGACTATCCAAGGATCCGAGGGACGGCCATCTTGGAATGAGGCTCTCGACCGTCTCACGTGACGTGAGGCTTTCTCTGCTGGACCTTACATCAACGAGTAGTACTGCATACGCCGCGGTGACCTACTACCGTCCCGGAGTGGTGGCCCAGTTCAAGCGATTTGCGACACGGGAGTATGAGGGCGGCGGATACGGGTTCGCAACTCGTTATGGCATCGAGATCCACCTCGGACCTGTGCCCGACGGCCCGAAGGCGATCCGATTCGGCTCTCCTGTCCGGCACTCCGGTGGTGGATACGGGTAGCGACCAGCACCGACGCATCCGTCGACCGGGATACTCCAGCAACCCTTGTAGATCGGGCTTCTCGGCGCTATCGCGTGAGTCCGAGTTGGTCTACGGCCATCTAGTGTCGTGTGATTGAAGTCTTTTGACTTCTGCTGTGGCTGAGGAGTTGGTCGGCGGTCTTGGTCCAAACAAAGGGATGGCAGCGGTCGTTCCAGCCGTCGATGAAGTTCCCGATTGCTGTGACGAGGTCGGCGACGC
>DATARN010000120.1:0-19992 GCA_036264135.1 Acidimicrobiales bacterium | reverse complement strand
GCGCGAAAAGTGGTGGGAAGGCCACGGGGCGTCGCGCGAAACAAACCCCAGTACGCACATTGGTCACAGCGAGAAGCTCAGTCCGACGTCGGAGGTGGGGAAGGCGGCGTCAGCGAGCGATCAGAAGTCCCGTATCGCCGGCAAGATCGACACACCAGTGCCACAGGACGGTAATGGCGCCCGGGCCTTCGGTGGGCGAGTAGCGGGCCGGGCACCCCCGGGTGGCGTAACGGATCTCCTGGTCCTCCGGCTCCACGGCGGCCAGTAGTTCGGGGCGTAGATCGACCCGGCGGGGCACGTCGTCGCGTGCATCGACCACGAAGCACTCCGGGCGGAACCACGAGGAGACGGGGCCGCCGTCCGGGCCGTCCCCGCCCGACGTCAGCCTTCGATACACCGCCGGGATGTCCGCCAGGTTGAGCGTCGCCAACTGGTGTACCACCCGGATGCTGGCGTGCAGCACCGCCGCCTTGGCTTCCGGGTCCAGGCGGGGGTCACCCTGATGGTCGTCCAGCAGTCGGTTCATGACCTCGACGGCCTGCACGCTGGTGCTGGCCCCGAAGTGGAGGCCGCCGTACAGGAAGGAGAAGGGATCGCGCAGCCGTGCCTGGGCGTCGGGGCGGGCGTCCTCGCGGAACAATGTCAGCAGGTCGGCGAGGCGTCCGGGCAACCACCGCGGTCCCTTCTCCCGAATGAAGGCCAGTTCCCGGTCCAAGTGGAATACCAGGGTGTCAACCAGGGCCTTCCCGAGGTCGGTGAAACCGGTGATCGAGCGTTCCTCGTACGCCCCTGGTTCGTCGGCCACCACCCGCATCTGGGTGAACAGGGAGCGCACCAGTCCGTACGGTGGGTAACGGTGGCGTTGCTGCCACGCTCGCTGCACCGCCCGGTCGGCGACGACCGACGCCAGGTCGTACAACTGGCCCCGTAACCCCTCGAGGGTGTGGTGACGCTCGCTATCGGTCATGGCGGCAACGGCGTCGGCGCTCGGCAGCGGGCCGAGGCCGGTCGGGCCGAGTGCCAGGATGTCGCGGCGGCGCCGGGGTGGTCGGGCGGGCCCCGAGGTCATGGCCGAGTGTGCAACCCAGACGAGCACCCCCGCAAGGAGTGAGGAAAGTGGACCAAAAGCGCCTATCAGGTGTGTGGTTCCCGGCGCCCACCCAACGGGGTCAACCACGTGTGGCACCCCCAACGGGATTCGAACCCGTGCTGCCGCCTTGAAAGGGCGGTGTCCTAGGCCGCTAGACGATGGGGGCCGGGGGGTCCGGGATGGGCCTTGCGACGTTACCAAGCTGGCGGGTCCCAGTCGGTTCCTTCCGGTGTATCGCGGATCGTGGCACCGAGGGCCACCAGCTGGTCGCGGATGTCGTCGGCTTCGGCGAACCGCCGGTCGCGGCGGGCCGCGTCGCGCACCGCGAGCAGCCGCTCGATGTAGGGGCCGAGCACCTGCCGCGGGTCCCGGGCGCCAACATGGGCCAGGTCACCGAGCCGGACCACCATGCGACGCACTGCGCCTCGCCCCCGATCTTGCTCATCGGATTGCAGGGTGTCGCCCCGCCAGGCGGCCAGGGCGTCGTCCAACTCGAGGATGGCCCGCACCGCGGCGGAAACGTCCCGGCGTTCTACCGCGGCGTCGAAGGAGGCCTCCTGCTGCCGGATGGTCGCCAGAAGGGGCGTCGCTTCCCGCCGGACGGCCGCGCCTCCCTCGGGTCCGTCACCTTCGGGGTCATCCCCTACGGGGGCGTTGGCGGCCGAGCCGGCGCTGGCCAGGGGCTCGTCCGGCGCGGCCAGGAGCGATCCTGGCGCGTCCGTGGCGCCGGCGCCCAGGGCGATGAGCTCAGCCATAGTGACCGTCGTTCCCGAGGCAAGGACGGTCGACCGGCCGTGGCGGCGGACGGTGAGGCCGCCGAGTCCGACGACGGTGGCCGAGCCGGCGTCGAGGTCGAGCAGGCAGCCGGTGTGCTCGTCCACACCGAGCACGAACGTCGCCGGCGGGAGCTGTTGCTCGAGCCGTCGCAGACGACGTTCGCCGAGGTAGCAGAACCGGGTGTCGTGGTTGCCGCCTTCGGCATTGTCGTAATGCGGGATCACCGCCACGGACAGGCCGAGCGGTCCAAGCAGGTCGAGCCCGGCGGCCCACTGCGGGTCGGCGCCCACCTTGTAGATCTCGTACACCGGGACGGTGACCACCCCGAGGGTGAGGGCGGCGGCACTGGCGAAGGTGACCACGCCGCCGTGGCGGAGCTTGTCGGCCAGCAAGGCGGGTACCTCGGTGCCCTGCCATTGCCGCAGGGTGTAGGTCGGGCTGCCCGGACCGGCGAATACCCAGCCGGCGGCACCGATGCGGGCCAGCGCCGCCTCCCGGGCGACGGGATCCACGTCGGCCCGCCGGAAGCTGGCCACCTCGACGGTGCGACCGACGCTGGAGTGGAAGTAGTAGACGGCTTTGGCGGCAATGTCGTCGGCGTTCTCCTGGAAGCCGAACGGTGTGTCCAGCAGGACCGCCGGGGCGGCCGCGTCGACGCGCTCGAAGACCTCGCGATGGGTTTTCACCATCGTGGGACTGGTCTCGCCCGAACCCATGATGACGAGCAGGCGGGCCGGGGCCATCGCTCAGGAACCGACCGACGCGAACGTGTGGAGGAGCGCCGCTACTTCCTCGGGGTGCTGGACGTGAACGTCGTGGTCGGCGGCGGGGAAAGGAACCACCCGCAGGCGGTCGGGCGGTAGCGCGGCCCGAGCCTCGGCGATGCCGTCGTCGTCGGCCAGCTGGGAAGGGATGAGCAACACGGGGACTGGGACCAGCGGCCAGCGCGCCGGCGGGTGGTGCTCCCAGAGCTGGCGGACCACCTGAAGGTGGCGGTCGAGCGTCAACCGGGGTGTGATGGAGCCGTCGGGGCGAATCTCCATGTTGGCCAGGGTCCCGGCCACCCCCTCGTCGGACCAGTCGGGGTGCCAGGTGCGGACCATGGTCTCGAGCTCCGGGACGGTGAGGCCTGCCAAGCGCGGCGGGGTCAGCGCGGCGAGCGCCTTCTCCCAGGTCGAAAAGCGCTTCGACACTTCGAGCGTCCCGCCGTCAACACAGGCGATGGCCCGGACCACGCCGGGATGGCGGACGGCCAACTCCAACACGACGTTGCCACCCCAGCTCTGCCCGGCCACGAGCGGGGGCCCGCCGCCGCCACCGGCGTCATGGGCGGTCCAGTCGAGGGCGGTGACCACCGCCGCCAGATCGGCGGTGACGGTGGCGAAGTCGTACCCGCCTTCCGGCTTGTCGGAGGCCCCGTGGCCCCTCAGGTCGACGGCCGCCACGGGATGGCCGAGCACTACCAGATGGGCCGCCACCTCGTCCCACGTGCGGGCGTTGGACGCCAGCCCGTGGACAAGCAAGACGGGGACACCGGGGCCATCGAGGTTGGTGGTGCGGACCGCCAGTTCCACCCCGCCGGTGACGGGGATCCGGTGCACCGTTGTGGCTTGTGCGCCGGGCCCGCGGTGCCCGTCGACGGGGGCCTTCCGTTCCGTACCGACGGGTGGCGGCGGCCTGTCGGAGAAGGGCGTGCGATCAGCCCCGGCGGTCAGGACCGGCCCGCTCGATGCTTAGCTGCACGATGCAGCGCTTCTCCCGGGTCATGGCTTCCCGGTACTCGTCCCAGTCGGGATGCTCACCGCGAAGACGGCGGTAGTAGTCCACCAAGATGTCCATGGCGTCGGGCAGCGAGACGATCGTCGCCGTGCCGTCCACTTGGATCCAGTCCCCATACCAACCATCGGACACCACGCACAGCGAGGCGCGGGGATCTCGACGCAGGTTACGGACCTTGTAGGCGGTTTCTCGGCTGGAGATGATGACGCGGCCCTGGTCATCGACGGCGTGGGTGACCGGCGACATCTGCGGGCCGCCGTCGCCCCGGCGGGTGGCCAGGACGGAGCGGGCGTGGTCGCGGAGGAAGGTGCGGGCGGCATCGAGTTCCATCAGTCCGCCGGTCTAGTCGAAGTCGGCGGCCAACTCGACGGTCAGCTACTCGAACTGTGAGGCCATCGCGACGATGACCGAATCCTCCAGCATGGTCAGGTAGTAGTAGAGCTGGTGAGCCGGGGTGTTCTGCGGGTCGTCGTCCTCTTGGATGTCGAGCTGGGTGCCGAGCACCAGACGCAGGTCGTTCAGCGAGCTCAACCAGGCGGTGACCTGCTCTTCGTCCAGCTCGGGCTGGTCGATGGACGCGGCCATTGTTTCCAGGGCCGCCTGGCGCCCCTGCAGCAAGTCGTCTCCCATCAACCGGCGGTACTCGGCCTCCCCTTCGGGATCGTCGACATAGGCGGGCGGAAAGAGACGTCGGAGCGCCGGGTCGTCGGTCTGGGCGAGCAGGTCGCGCAGCTGGCGGGGCAGGTCGCGCAGCAGGCGTCGCTCCTCGGCTGACAGGTTGACCTGGTAGACGCCGGCGCGGACACGGCGAACCGGCGACCGGCGGAAAAAGATCATGTGTCGTGTTGCATGGTGGCCCACAGACCGTGCTCGTGGAGCCGGAACACGTCGAGCTCCGCCTTCTCGCGTGGACCGCTCGACACGACCGCCCGACCCTTGAGGTGGACGTCCAGCATGAGCTTCTCCGCCTTCTCCTTGCTGTAGCCGAACAGCTTCTGGAAGACGAAGGTCACGTACGACATGAGGTTGATGGGGTCGTTCCACACCAGGACGATCCACGGGCGGTCCTCGCGCGTGGACTCGCCGATATCCGGCTCGTCGATGCGCGTGGGTGCGGGTGCGGACGTGGCCACGGTTCTCAGGCGGGTGCGAGCAGCGGGTCGGGGTCGGTCCCGGCGGGGGTGGTCCCGGCCGCCGCCGTCGCCGTCGAACCGGCCGTTGTCGGCGCCGATGCCGGCACCCGGGTTGTCAGGCCGAGGGTGAACTGCACGGTCACGGCCCACAGCACCGCCGCCAGCGTCACGTGGATCGCGACCAGCCAGGCGGGAACGCCGCTGAAGTACTGCACGTAGCCAACCGCTCCCTGAATGAGGAGCACCGTGAGCAGGGTCTCGCCGCGCCGCATGACCGGCGCCGGCGCGCCGGCGCGCGCCATGAGCCACAGCGTCACGACCGTGAAGGCGAGAAACAGGAGCACCGCGGCGCTGTGCAGGCGGGCGACGTCGTGCAACGAGAAGTCGAACCGCTTGGCCGTGGGATCGCCGCCGTGCGGCCCAGTGGAGGTGACGATTGTCCCGAGGAAGATGGCGAGGCCGGCGGTGACGAGCAGAAGGCGTCCCATCACCAGGTGCTCGGCGGCAACAAGAGGCGCCGCCGGACCGGCCGGTCGGGAACGGCCTCGTCCGTCAGCGGGACCGTCGTCGAAGCCGGCCCGATGGGCGAGCACCACCGCGTCGGCCAGGAGGAGAAGGGAGAGCAAGAAGTGGGCCATGATGAACGGCGGGTCGAGATGGTGACGGACGGACTCGCCCCCGAGGACGATCTGCCCGATTAGGCCGGCCACCAGGCCCCAGGACAGCCAGGTCAGATCGCGGCGGCGGGGCCGGCGGATGGCTGATCCGAGGACGGCGGCGATGACGGCGACGGATACCGCGCCGGTGACGACCCGGTTCCCGAACTCGATGACCGCGTGGTACTGCCACGGCGCGACGACGTGGTGGCCCGAGCAGGTCGGCCAATCGGGGCAGCCGAGGCCGGAGCTGGTGAGCCGGACGGCGGCGCCGGTGACGATGATGAAGCCCAGGGCCCAGACACCGAACTGGCACACCCGCCGGTAGCCAAGCGCCGAGAGCCGATAGTGCAAAACGCGGTGCAGGAGCCTGTTGCGATCAGCGTGGGTCACGGCAGGCTCATGCTATGGCGAACGGTCGGTGACGACCATCCAGGCGCCGACGGTACGGCCGCCGTGGTGTCGCGACGGGCGTGCACCCCATCCCGCTTTGTCGCAGCCAGCCCGGTGCCCATATTGTCGGACCGATGCCTGATTGTGAGTCCCGGCGGGATCGGTCCGAGTGGCGGTAAGCGCCGCCCGCGTGCCGGCCGCCGGCCGCATTCCCGGCTTGGAGAAGGCCAAGGCCTATGTCTCGCTCACGAAGCCCCGCATCATCGAGCTTCTACTGGTGACAACCGTGCCCACGATGGTCGTGGCGGCGCGCGGGCTGCCCAGTGGGTGGCTGATCCTGGAGACGCTGATTGGCGGGACGTTGGCCGCCGGCGGGGCCAACGCCATCAACATGTACGTCGACCGGGACATCGACGCCATCATGCACCGCACCTCCCGCCGCCCCCTGGTGACCGGAGCGGTGAGCCCGCCCGCGGCGTTGGTCTTCGCCATCGCCCTCGAAGTGGCGGCGTTCGTGGAGCTGGCCGCCTGGGTGAACCTGCTGGCGGCCGTGTTAGCTGTCACTGCCACGTTGTTCTATGTCTTCGTGTACACGCTGTGGCTCAAGCGGACCTCGAGCCAGAACATCGTCATCGGTGGCGCGGCCGGTGCCGTCCCCGTGCTCGTCGGCTGGGCGGCGGTGCGGGGATCGCTGGGTTTGGCGCCAATCGTGCTGTTTCTCGTCATCTTCGTGTGGACGCCGCCCCATTTCTGGGCCCTGGCGGTGCGGTACCGGGCCGACTATGTGGCCGCTGAGGTTCCGATGCTGCCAGCCGTCGCCTCGATGGAGTCGACGGCTCGCCAGATCGTCGGCTACACGGTTGTCCTGTGGGCCGTGTCGCTGCTCTTCGCCGTCGTCGGGGGAATGGGCGCCATCTACTGGACATCGGCCGTCGTGCTCGGCGCCGTGTTCCTGGGTGCTGCCATACAGCTCTACCGGGATCGCACCGAGGTCCGGGCCATGCGGCTGTTCGGCTGGTCCATCACCTACCTCACCCTGCTGTTCGCCGCCATTGCCGTCGATCAGCTGGTCGGCCATGTTTAGGCCGGCGCTGTCGGCACCGGGCACCCCCCCGAACCCGCCGGCGCCGGACCGGCGGGCCAGGGCCTCGGCGTGGGTTTTCGGGCCGCCAGTGCGGCTGTGTAGAGTCCCCCCGCCCAATCTCCTGACCACCGGAGGGTCCGGACGGATATGACGGTCCTCCAAGAACGCCCCACGGTCGAGACGCCGGCAGCCCCGGCCAGCCCGGCGCCCTCGTACGCCGACGTCTGGCTGGACACCGCCGACCACAAGCGTCTGGGCCTGCTGTTTATCTACGCCTCGTTCCTCTTTGTCGTCGCCAGCGGCGTGGCCGCCCTCGTCGTCGGGGCCAAGCAGGCGTCCCCCGGCCTCAACCTGTCGGGGACCACCTTCGCCCGCCTCTACGGACTGCACACCCAGAGCGGGGTCCTGCTGTTCCTGACGGCCTTGTGGATCGGGCTGGCCACCTACCTCGTGCCCCTGCAGATCGGGGCGGGCCGCCTCGCCCTGCCCCGCTTAAGCGCCTTCGGCTTCTGGATCTACCTCTTCGGCGGCGTCTGCTTCCTGGTCAGCTACCTGGCGGGCCAGGTCAACGGGTTGGGCATCACCCAGTCGACCCCCCTTGCCATGGTTCCGGGGGGAGCGGACACCGCCACCATGCTGTGGATCGTCAGCCTGGCCATGGTCTCCGTCGGCTTCCTGTTGGCCTCGGCGTCACTGGTCGTCACGGTCGCCGGCCTGCGGACAGACGGCATGACGTTGTTGCGGGTCCCGGCGTTCTCCTGGGCCACCCTGGTCGCGGGCGCCGTCGGACTGCTGTCGACGCCGGTGTTCCTGGCCGGGCTCCTGCTGCTGGGCCTCGATCAGCGCTTCGGTGGCTCCCTGTTCGCTCCCTCGACCAATGGCAGCCTCGCCATCTGGCAGCGCTCGGTCTGGTTGTACGGCCGACCGGACGTCTACCTCCTGACCATCGTCGCCGTGGGAGCGGCCAGTGACCTGGTCGCGACCCACGCCCACCGCCCGCTGCTCGAGCACCGCGCCGCTCTGGGCCTCCTCACCTTGATGGGTGTGCTCAGTCTGGGGGCGTGGACCGGGGGTCCGAGCGTCAGCCAGGCCGTCATCGTGCCCACCTTCAACGTGGTGACCGCCGCGGTGGCGGTGCCGCTCGGCCTGACCGTGCTGATGTGGCTGGGCACGGCGGCCCGCGGTGAGCCGGGGTTTCATGTCAGCCTCCTGTTCGTGCTGGGTGCCATCGGGTTGTGGATCAGCGGCGCCGCCAACGCCGTGGGTGCCGCCCTGCACCACGTCAACGGCGTCTCCGGCGCCAGCGCGTGGATCGCGGGAAACGTCCACACCGTGGTCGTGGGGCCGCCGACCCTGATCGCCTTCGGCGCCATCTACCACTGGGCGCCGAAGATCTGGGGCCACCCCCTGCGGGCCGCCGCCGGCGGCCTGGTGTTCCTGGCCAGCTTTGCCGGCCTGGCCGCCACCGGGCTGGCCTACTACTTCCTCGGCTACAACGGGGCCCCGCTCGGCCAGACCACCGGCATCACCTCCTACCAGAAGGGTCTGTATGCGGTGGCCGAGGTCGGCGGAGTGCTGCTCGTCATCGGGGTCCTGGTGCTGCTCGTGGATCTGGTCACGAGCACCAGCCGCGGCGCGGATGCCGCCGCCGACGATCCCTACCGCGGCCTGACCCTCGAGTGGGCGACCACGTCGCCGCCCCCCCGCTGGGGGTTCGACTCGGTGCCCGAAGTACGGTCGGAGGCACCGCTCTACACGCTGCGCCAAGCCACGTCCGCCCCGGGAGGGACGCAGTGACGACCGCCCCGTTGGCCCTGGGCTCGGGAGAACGGCCCCGGCCCCGCAACCTGTTGAACGTCGGCGTGCTCGTGGTCGTGACCTGCGGCTTGGCGCTGTTCACTACCTTGATCGCCGCCTACGTGACCGTGGGTCACCTGGCCCGTCACTGGCCGCCGCCGGGCGTGACGATCGACGTCTACACCGGCAACATGCTGGCCATTACCGCCGTCATGAGCGCCATCACGGTGGAGTGGGCCCATTACGCCGTAAAGCACGGGGATCCGGCCCAAGGTGCTTGGGGTCTGCTGCTCACCGCGGGCTTCGGCGCCGGGTTCGTCTTGTTGCTATGGCAACTGGGAAGCAAGATCGGGTTCGGTCCCGGCAGCAGCAAAATCGGACCCTACGCCGTGATCTTCTTCGCCATGCTGGTGTCGTCGGGAGCCGTGGCCATTCTCGGTGTGGCGGCGGTAATCCTGGTACTGGCCCGCGTGTTCGGCCGCCAGATGACGCCGACCAATTCCGAAATGCTGCGCGCCGTCGCCTGGTACTGGGATTTTGTGGTTGTTGCCTGGCTGGCGGTATTCAGCGCCGTGTGGCTATTCACGTAGGGAGGAGGGTCAGTTGATCAACACCGCAGCCAAGATCGAGTTGGGGCTGGCCGCCGCCGCCCTCATCATGGCCATTGGCGTGGCCGTCGCCTTCGACGACCCGGGCGGCTTCGTGCTGCTGTTCGGGGTATGTATCGCAATGGCTCTCTGCGGCTTAGCACTGGCCGGTTCGGGTTTTACCGATCGAGCTCCCCGCTATCCCGCCGGCGCCGAACCGCCGATCCAGATGGTCAGTGCCGGCCGGGCCGGGACACCGAAGGCCTCACCCTGGCCGCTGGCCGGGGCACTGGCCCTCGGACTCGTCGGCCTCGGCGTCGCCGTCGGCCACGCCCTGGTGATCGTCGGTGTTATCTGCGGGATCTTGGCGGCTGCCGGATGGTTGAGCCAGGCGTGGCAGGAGGACCCGACCTTCACGGCGAGCGAGCGCTCCCGTATCTCCGAGCGGTTGCTGTCACCGGTGGGATTGCCGCTCATGGCGCTCTCCCTCATCGCCATCATCGTGATCAGCGTCTCGCGGGTGCTGCTGGCGCTGCCCCGCACGGGCTCGATCGTCGTGGCGTTCGTGTTGGCGGTGGGCGTGCTGATCGCCTTCTTCGCTCTCTCGACTCGACCCAACCTGGCCCGCCGCAGCCTGGTGTTCCTCTCCGGATTTGCCGTGGTCGCCATCGTGAGCGCCGGCAGCGTGAGCGCAGCCAACGGCTACCGCACCTTCGAGCACCACGAGACCGGTCCCGGGCCGATCACCGTGGTGGCGCACAACATTTCCTTTTCCCGGAAGACGATCACCGTGGTGGCCGGTCAGGACACGACTATCACCTTCGACAATCTCGACCCGATCTATCACAACGTCGCCGTCTACAGCTCGAGCGGCCAGCCCTTCTGGGCGGGCGAACCCATCAAGGGCCACAGAAAGATCAACTATCTCCACAGCTTCAACATGGCTCCCGGCACGTACACCTTCCGCTGTGACTTTCACCCCACCTCGATGGTCGGCACTTTCGTAGTGCAGGCCGCTCCCGGAAGCGGGGCACCGTGACAACACCGCACCAGCGCAAACGACGAGGCACCCGGCTGGCCCGCTGCCTCGCCCTCACCGGGTTCGGGGCGATCGCCCTTACCGGCTGTGTGAGCAACGCGTCCCAGTCGGCGCTGAAGCCGCACGGCTCCATCGCCCGCCTACAGAACAGCCTCTTCGTCCCCGTGTTCTGGATCGCGGTCGTCGTGTTCTGCCTGGTCGCCGGCCTGGTCAGCTTCTGCATCATTCGTTTCCGGGCCCGCTCCGACGACGAGGCACCTCGGCAGATCCACGGGAACACGCGCGCCGAGATCGCGTGGACCATCGCGCCGGCGGTGTTGCTGGCATCGATCGCCGTCCCGACGGTCAAATTCGTGTTCGACCTGAACAAGTTCCCCAGCAACGCCATGACGATCACCGTCACCGGGCACCGCTGGTGGTGGCAGATGGATTACCCGAGCCCCACCGATCCCACCAAGGTCGACTTCTCCACCGCCTCCGAACTGCACATCCCGGTGAAGCAACCGGTCGTCATCAGCCTGACCTCGGTCGATGTCATCCACAACTTCTGGGTCCCCGAGCTGGCCGGCAAGCTGTACGCCATCCCCGGCCGCCACAACAAGATGGTCCTCGAGGCGGACTCGGCCGGCACCTACTACGGGCAGTGCGCCGAGTTCTGCGGAACGTCCCACGCCAATATGCGGCTACGGGTAATCGCCCAGAACTCGGCCGACTATCAGGCGTGGGTGAGCGCCCAGGAGTCCTCCCCTGTCCAGCCCCCCTCCACCACCAGCCTGGCGGCCACCGGCTTCCAGGTCTTCAACACGGTGGGCTGCGCCGGTTGCCACGCCGTCACGGGCGTCTCGGCCGGCATTGTCGGACCCAACCTCAGCCACTTCAAGAGCCGGTCGGTGTTCGCCGGCGCCATCTTCGCCAACACCGACCCCAATCTCCGACTATGGCTGGCCAATCCGCCGGCACAGAAGCCCGGCTCGGTCATGCCGAATCTCGGCCTTTCGTCGGACCAGATCAATGCGCTCGTCGCCTACCTGGATACGCTCCAATGAGTCAGGCGACGTCCGGCCACGAGGGAGTCAACTAATGGCGATCGTCCTTGAACCACCCCCCACCCCAGCCGCGCCCGGACCGGAAACGCCCGGGACTAAGACCACCTCACCGTTCCTCCGCCGGCCCACCTCGAACGAGGGATTCTGGGGCTGGGTCACCACCGTCGACCACAAGCGGCTCGGGATCCTCTACACCGTCACCGGGTTCGTCTTCTTCCTCCTCGGCGGTATCGAGGCCCTGCTCATCCGGCTGCAGTTGGCCCGGCCCAACGGCCACGTGCTCTCGGCGAACCAGTACAACCAGGTGTTCACCATGCACGGCACGACGATGATCTTCCTCGTCATCATGCCGGTGTCGGTGGGCTTCGCCAACTACATCGTGCCCCTCCAGATCGGGGCTCGGGACGTGGCGTTCCCTCGCATGAACGCCTTCTCCTACTGGCTGTTCCTCTTCGGCGGCATCTTCCTCTACTCCAGCTTCCTGTTCGGCGGCGCACCCAACGGTGGCTGGTTCGGCTATGCCCCGAACACCAGCATCCCGGGCTACCTCCCGGGCCGGGGCAGCGACTTCTGGGTGTTCGGACTCCTGCTGCTCGGCATCGCCAGTACCGCCGGCGCCGTCAACATCGTGATCACCTGCCTCAACATGCGGGCGCCGGGGATGACGCTGCTGAAGATGCCCATCTTCTCCTGGATGTCGCTCATCGCCCAGTTCCTCACCGTGTTCGCCATGCCGATCATCACCGTGGCGCTGTTCCTGCTCATGTTCGACCGGAACTTCGGGGCCAACTTCTTCAACCCCGCAGCGGGGGGTGATCCCGTGCTGTGGCAAAACCTGTTCTGGCTCTTCGGCCACCCCGAGGTCTACATCCTCATCCTGCCGGCCATGGGAATGGTGTCCGAGGTCCTGCCGGTGTTCGCCCGCAAGCCGCTGTTCGGCTACCCGGTCATGGTGTTCTCCGGTATCGCCATCGGCTTCATGGGCTGTGGGGTGTGGATCCATCACATGTTTGCCGTCGGCCTCGGACCGGTCGCGGTGTCCGCCTTTTCCGTGTCGACGATGTTTATCGCCGTGCCCACCGGGGTGAAGATCTTCAACTGGATCGGCACGTTGTGGGGGGGATCGCTGCGCTTCACGACCCCGATGCTGTTCGCGGTCGGGTTCATCGTGATGTTCACCATCGGGGGGCTCTCCGGGGTCACCCACTCCCTCTCGCCCCACGACCGCCAGCAGACCGACACCTACTACGTCGTCGCCCACTTCCACTACGTGCTCTTCGGCGGCTCGATGTTCGGGATCTTCGGCGCCATCTACTACTGATTCCCGAAGGCATTCGGCCGGATGCTGGACGAGAAACTGGGGAAGATCCACTTCTGGCTGACTTTCATCGGGTTCAACCTCACCTTCGGACCGATGCATATCCTCGGCCTGCAGGGCATGCCGCGCCGGGTGTACACCTACGACCAGAGCCTCCACCTGGGCTTTTGGAACATGGTCTCGACCATCGGGGCGTTCATCATCGCCGCTTCCATCCTGGTCGCCATGTACAACATCTTCGTGGTGACGCCGAAGAAGCCTCGCTGCAGCGCCGACCCGTGGGACGCCCGGACCCTCGAATGGTCCATCCCGTCGCCGCCGCCCGAGTACAACTTCGCCGAGATCCCGACGGTGCACTCGCTGGATGACTACTGGCATCGCAAGTACACCGAGGACGAGGAAGGGCGGTTGGTCCGACTGCCCAGCTACGAGGCGGTGCGGGCCGGATCGGACACCAACTACGCCACCGCCGGCCAGCACATCCACATGCCGTCGCCGTCCTACTTCCCGATTGTCGTCTCCTTTGGCCTGCTGGTCATCGCCTACGGCATGATCCTCGGGCACAGCAACGGCCTCAATTACCTGGTTTCCGTCGTCGGCCTCCTCATTACCCTGGGCGGCATCTTCGCCTGGGGCCTTGAGCCCTCGGCGGCGCCGGACGAACCCGAGGCCGGTCACGGTGACGGCCACGGGGATCACCAGCCGGCGCTGGTCGGCGGCGGTGAACCGGCGCAGGGCGCCCTCGAGGCCCCGCCCTCCGCCTACACCCCACCACCTGCCGACGGCGATGAGGGGGCGGCCGAATGACGACCACCAGCGAGCCCGAGATCCTCGACGAGAGCCCCGGGGTCACGCCCGCCGAACACGGGCTGAGCCCCGTCACCAACACCGGCGTCTCCAACGAGAAGCTGGCCATGTGGAGCTTCCTCGGCTCGGAATGCCTCCTGTTCGGCGCCTTGATCTCGACCTACTTCCTGTACCAGGGCCGCAACATCACCGGCCCCACGCCGAAGCAGATCTACGACATTCCCTACACCTCGATCAGCTCGTTCGTGTTGCTCATGAGCTCGCTGACGATGGTGCTGGCCCTGGCGGCCATCCAGCGCGGTGACCACCGCCGCCTGCGCCTCTGGCTGACGGCCACCGCCCTGCTCGGGACGGTGTTCATCGGCGGCCAGGTGTACGAGTTCACCTCGTTCATCCATGAGGGCCTCACGGTGCGGACGAACCTGTTCGGGTCCAGCTTCTTCGTGCTGACCGGCTTCCACGGTGTCCACGTCACCCTCGGCATCATGATGCTGCTGTCGCTGGTGATCATGTCGTCCAAGGGGCGGCTGGGCCAGGACAAGGCGGGGGTCGTCGAGATCATCGGCCTGTACTGGCACTTCGTCGACGTCGTCTGGATTGTGATCTTCACGGTCGTGTACCTCATCCCGTCCCCCGTCGTCCACGTGACGCCGCCACTGCAGATCCGATAACCGGCAAAGATCCGATAGACCCATAGAGCCGATGACCGACACGCCCGACACCCCCACCGCCGCCGGCGCCACCACCATCACCGGGCAGGAGGCGCCGCCACCGCCTCCGGCCGACCCGACGTCGCGGGAGTTGGTCGAGGAAGCCGCCGTCCATCGCCGCCCCGTACCCGAGGGGGGCGAACACGGGGCCCATCCCACCGACGCCCTGTACATCCGCATCGCCCTGATCCTGGCGGTCATTACCGCCATCGAGGTGGCCGTCTCCTATATCAAGGGGCTGGGCGACACCAGTGCGCCCTTGCTGATCGCCCTGGCGGCAGTCAAGTTCTTCCTGGTCGGGTCGTACTTCATGCACCTGCGCTTCGACAACCGGGTGCTGCGCCGTCTCTTCGTGACCGGCATCATCCTGGCCCTCATCGTCTACGCCATCGTGTTCCTGCTGCTGGGGGTGTTCTCCAACACCCACGGCGCCCACGTGTGATGACGGCAGCGGTGGCGGCAGTGGGCGTGGCGGCGGTGAATCCTTGGGCCTATCACACCCACCCCGACACCTGGCTCGTCATCGTGGTGTCGGGCTTCGCCTATTGGTACGCCATCCGCCGGGTCGCACCGCGGGTGCTCGACGGCCGGGCGACAATCGTCACCCGGCGTCAGGTGCTGTGCTTCGCCGCCGGGCTGCTGGCCCTGGAAGTGGCCAGCGACTGGCCGATTCACGACCTGGCGGAGAACTACCTGTTCTCCGCCCACATGGTCCAGCACATGCTGATCAGCCTGATCGCACCGCCCCTCCTGCTGCTTGGCATGCCGGCGTGGCTGGTGCGGCGCATCCTGCGCAGGCCGTGGGCGGCGGGAACGGTGCGGGTCATGTGCCGGCCGCTGGTCGCCGGCCTGATGTTCAACGCCGTGATTGCCATCAGTCACGCCCCGTTCTGGGTCAACGGAACGCTGGACCACCACTTCCTGCACTTCTGGGCCCACCTGTTGCTGTTCATCGTGGCCATGTTCATGTGGTTCCCGGTCGTCAACCGGCTGGAGGAGTTCCCATCCCTTACCGGCCCGTCGCGCATGGTGTACCTCTTCCTGCAATCGGTGATCCCCAACGTGCCGGCGGCGTTTCTCGCCATGTCCACCGGCGTGGTGTACCACTTCTACGCCACCGTTCCCCACCCCTTCGCCGGCCTCGACGCCGTGAACGACCAGCAGCTGGCGGGGGCGATCATGAAAGTCGGCGGGACGTTCTACCTGTGGGGCATCATTACCGTGCTGTTCTTCCGGTGGGTGGCGGCCCAGGGTCGAGCCAGCAGCGCGGTTGACGACCGGGCGGCAAGTGCCGCCGCCGCCGAGGCGGCCCTGGCCCGGCGCCGGGATGCCGCTCGGCCCGGTGACGCCGCCTCACCGCGGCCGGCGGTGCTGGCGGCCCACGCTGGGGGCGCCGCAACGCCGGAGCCCGCCATGCCCCGGGTGCTCACGTGGGACCACGTGGCCCACGAATTGGCCAAGACTCCGCCCGCGGAACCCGACGGCTAATCGCCGCCCTGTGCCGGGATTGTCGCCGCCCCGGCGCTGGGTGCTCGCCGGGGTCCTGCTGGCCGCGGTGGTCGCCGTCGGCCTGCTGTTGTTCCGGGCGGCGGGTGGCAGCGGCAACCACGTGGGTGACGCCGCCCCCCAGTTCGTCAGCACCGACCTAAACGACCGGACGGTATCCCTCAGTTCCTTTCGGGGACGCCCGGTGATCTTGAACTTCTGGGCCTCGTGGTGCGTCCCCTGCCGCACCGAATTCCCGGTCCTGCACCAGCTTCTCATCCGCCACCCCCAGGTAGCGGTGCTGGGCGTGGTGTTCGAGGACGCCGACCAGCCGGCCCGGGCCTTCCTGCAGTCGGAAGGAGCCACGTGGCCCGGCGTGCGGGACCCGAGGTCACAAATCGCTGACGCCTATGACGTCCACGCCAAGCCGGGCATCCCCGTGTCGGTGCTTATCGACTCCGGTGGCACCGTGCGGGCCTACCAGTACGGTCCCTTCACCGACGAGGCCAGCGCCGACGCCTTCGTGGCCCACGCCGGCGTGACGTGACCCGGCGCCCCGCCACCAGCCACTACTCCCAGCGGAAGGTGAGGCCGGCGACCAGCGGGGCGGCGACGGCCCAGACTGCCAAGACGACCCACGCCCGGGCGGGCACGTGAGACGCGGTCGTCAACGCGCCATGCAGGGCGTCAGAGAGGGCGGCCGCGGGGAGGGCACGGGACACCGCCCGCAGGGGGCCGGGGAGCTTCTCGAGGGGGAAGACCATGCCACCGAGAAGCAGGAGGACCACATACAGCCCGTTGGCGGCGGCGAGGGTCAGCTCGGCCCGCAACGTTCCCGCCATCAGCAGGCCGATGCCGGCGAAGCCCACCGTGGCCAGCACCGCCGCCAGTGCGGCCAGCAGGGGGTTGCCGTGGGGATGCCAGCCGAGCAATAGGGCGGCGGCCACCAAGACGGCGACCTGGAGGGCTTCCAGCAGCACGATGGCCGCGATCTTGGCGGCCAGAAGGGCGGGACGACCGAGTGGGGTGGCATAGAGGCGCTTGAGGACCCCGTACTGGCGCTCGAACCCGGTGGCGATGCCCAAACTGACCATGGCCGTCGACATGATGGCCAGCGCCAGTATTCCCGGCGCCAGGAACGTCACCGGGTCGGATACGCCCGCCGGCTTGGGCAGCACGTCGACCAGAGAGAAGAAGACCAGCAGCCCGACGGGGATCCCCAACGTCAGGAGCACCGACTCGCCCCGGCGCAGGGTCATGCGCAGCTCGGCACCCGTCTGCACCTGCCACCGGCTCATCGTTCCCCCTCGGAGGCGATGGACTCGGCGGTAGTAGGGGCCGCCTCGTCGCCGGCCGATGGGGATGAGGCCTCGGATGCCTCCGGGGAGGTCTGAGGGTCGGTGGCGCCCGGACCGCGGCCGCCAGGAGTCACGGTGCGGCGCCGCCGCCTGGTGATGGGCAGCACGAGGGTCGGGTCGTCGCCGACGGGAACCGGTTCGGCGACATCGCCGGCCTCGGCGGGCGTGTCCGCGGTGAGGCGGAGGAAGACGTCCTCCAGGCGCTCGCGGCCGAGTTGCAGGTCGGTGAGGGTGATGTCCCGTTCGGCCAGCCAGGCGGTGAGGGCGGCGATGGTGGCCGGCGTGGCGTCGGCGTGCACCAGGAATTCCCCCGGCCGGACCACCTCCACGGTCGCCGCCAGGGCCGCCGCCAGGGCCTGGGTGTCGAGGCCACCCGTGGCGGCGAAGCGGATCCCTTTTCCCCCTTCATCGGTCACCAGCTGGGACGGCGTGCCGTCGGCGACAACCCGGCCGTGATCGAGGATGACGATACGGTCGGCGAGGCGCTCGGCCTCCTGCATCTCGTGGGTGGTGAGCAGTACGCAGGTTCCGGCGGCCCGCAGGTCGCTGATGACCTCGCGGATGGCGAGGCGGCCCTGGGGGTCGACGCCGGCGGACGGCTCGTCGAGAAAGGCGACCCACGGCCGGCCCACCAGGGCCAGGGCAAGGGAGAGGCGCTGCTGCTCGCCGCCCGACAGCTGGCGCCACGGCGTGGCGGCCACGTCGACCAAGCCGACGCGGTAGAGCAGGCCCTCGGGTTCCTCGGACTGGTCGTAGTAGCGGGCGAAGAGCCGCACCGCCTCCCTGGGCGACATCGTGGGGTAGACGCCGCCGCGCTGCAGCATCACCCCGATGCGCCCACTCAGCTCCTTGTGGTGGGTACGGGGGTCGAGGCCGAGCACCCGGACGATGCCCCGTGTCGGCACCCGATAGCCCTCCAGCACCTCGACGGTGCTCGTCTTGCCGGCGCCGTTGGGTCCGAGCAGGGCCACGATCTGGCCGGCCCGGGCATCGAAACTGACGCCGTCGACCGCCACCTTCGTGCCGTAGCGCACGACCAGGTCGCGGACCTCGATGGCAGGCGCAGGCACTCGGGGCACCCTACTGCGGAGCTGAAACTCGGTCGGGGCGGCCATCCAGAAGCAAGTACCGTCGATTGGGATGATCGACGTTCGCCGCCTCCGAGACGACCTCGACGCCGTGCGCGCCGCCCTCGGGCGACGGGGGATCGAGCTGGACGAGGTGGACCGGGCCGCCGCCCTGTACCAGGAGCAGCTCAGCCTCGCCACCCGCCGCGACCAGCTACGGGCGCAGAAGAACGCCCTCTCCAAGGAGATCGGCGCCGCCCGCCGGGCCGGCGACGCCGACCGGGCGTCGGCGCTGACCAAGGAAAGCACCGACATCAGCGGCGAGCTCGACGAGGCCGAGGGGGCGGCCCGGGAAGCGGAGCGCGCTCTCCAGGGCCTCATGCTGCGGATCCCCAATCTGCCGTCGCCCGATGCCCCCGATGGGAAGACGGAAGCGGACAACCCGGTGCTGCGCATCGAGGGATTCCGCAGCGACCGCTACCAGCCGCACCAGCGGGTGCCCCATTGGGAGATCGGAGCCAAGCTCGGCATCTTGGATCTGGAGCGCGGGGCGAAGATCGCGGGGTCGATGTTTCCGGTGTTCCGGGGGATGGGCGCCACCTTGGACCGGGCGCTGTGCCAGTTGGCCCTCGATCGCAACGCCGACGCCTTTGAAGAGATCCGGCCGCCGACGCTCGTACGCACCGAGACGCTGCAGGCGACCGGGCAGCTCCCCAAGTTCGCCGACGACGCCTACCTCGTCGAGCGCGACGACCTTTGGCTCATCCCGACCGCCGAGGTGCCGCTGACCTCGATGCGCCGCAACGAGATCATCGAGGAGGCCGAGCTTCCGTTGCGGATGATGGCCGCCACGCCGTGCTACCGCCGGGAAGCGGGCAGCGCCGGCCGGGACACCCGGGGCCTGCTGCGGGTCCACGAATTCGACAAGGTGGAGATTTTGGCGGTCACCACGCCGGCGCAGGCGCCGGCCTTGCATGCCGAGCTGCTAGCCAGGGCGGAGGGCACGATCGCCGCCCTTGGGCTGCCCTACCGCATCGTCGACATTTCGACGGGGGACCTGGGCCAGTCGCACGCCCGTAGTTTCGACATCGAGGTGTATGCGCCGGGCTGCGATATGTGGCTCGAGGTGTCGTCGGTCTCCTGGTTCAGCGACTACCAGGCCCGACGGGCCAACATCCGTTACCGGCCGGCGGCCGGCGGTTCGACCGTCATCTGCCACACCCTCAACGGCTCGGCGCTGGCCGTGCCCCGGGTGTGGGCGGCGCTGGTGGAACAGGGCCGCCAACCCGACGGCACGGTCGAGCTGCCGGCGGTGCTCGGGCCCTACCTGCGGGGTGCCACCACGATCCCTGCCCGCTAGGGCCGGCGGGGGGCAGCGGAGCCGGCGGCTGCCGGCTACAAGCGCAGCGGGGAGGCCTCCAGCGCCACGCCGGCCTCGTCGTCGATCGAGCGGCGCAGGGCACTATGCAGGGAGTCGGGGGTCAGGACCCCCATGAACCGGGCGCCGTCGAGCACCGCCACCCAGCCGGCGTCGTGCTGCAGCATCTCGCTGAACGCCTGCTTCAGGCTGGCGCCGAGAGGAACCCACGCCTCCATCCGGTGGGTCCGGTCGGCGACGTTGCCCGCGCCATCCTCGGCGGCGGTGCGGCCGATCCAGCCCCGGAGCTGGTTGTCCCGGTCCACCACCACCGCCCACTGGGTGGCCGCCACGTCCATCGCCCGGCGGGCTTCGGCCAGCGAGTCGTCGTCGTGGACGAGTGGGGGGCGGTTGAGGTCGGCGACGTCGATGGCCGTCACCGTGAGCCGGCGCAGGCCGCGGTCGGCGCCCACGAAGTCGGCGACGAACGGGGTGGCGGGGCTGCCGAG